>NZ_JAVRID010000008.1:0-218330 GCF_031846205.1 Alteromonas sp. W364
ATCTGCCTCTTAGCAGACCACCGACTGCGCGGTGGTGAAGGGTAAGAAACCGCCTCTCAAGGGCCGCTCAAGAACTTAAATAATATCAAACATGAAGCCTTTCCTGGTGTGAAAAGGCTTCATTTTTTATTAAACTCTATTATGGCCATTCAAAAGTGCGCCTATCACCATTATTAATAAGGATATTTAATGAGATTTACAAAATTTATTCAGGCTATAACAGTCATTATTGCCATTTGTACAATAAGCGCATGTTCCGCCTCACCACAGATGAGCGGCACATTGACCTTACCCGCTTCTAAATTGGGTCTTGCCGCTGTTAACGATGGTCGCTTTGTCTATGTCGTGGGGGGCTCTGGTAAATCTTTATATGGTGACATTGATATCATTGACCCACAGTCAAACACCATAAAAACGCTCAAAAATAAGCTCACCCCAAGACGTTATCATAGTGCTGTTTTTGATGGTGATGAATCTATTTACATATTGGGTGGGGTTGGCTTAAAACAGGGGCGAATGGGTTTGGTTACCGAAGTCGAAGTGTTCAATACCCGAACGCATGAAGTGACATCCATTCAAAACTTACAAGCAGCAACTAGAGCCAACACCGCAGTTTTCCATGAAGATAAAATCTATGTGATGGGCGGCAGTTATCAAAGTAGGCAGGGTTTACGATCAACTGCGACCATGTTTATGTACGATACAGCTAGCAATAGCTGGTCTAGGTTAGCCGACATGCCTAGCGCTAAAGACACTAGGGCATTTGTTAAAGATGACTTTATTTATGTTGTCGGTGGTTTTGATCATAAAATCAGTATGGCGGTTTTTGAACGCTATAGTATTGTTGAAGACCGCTGGGAAACACTTCCACCTTTGCCAAAAGGTATTAGTTCACACTCATTAACCGTTGTGGACAACAAAGTATTCACCTTTGGGAATTATGATAATTTGGGTGAAACATTTGTTTATGACTTTGATACTTCTACTTGGCGTGAGGTTGATATCGGTTATTTACCTAGCCGACACAATGCAGCTACTACTATTAACGGTGTGACTTATGTTATAGGTGGCACTACACGTACCTCTAAAGGTAGCCTGAATCTGATACAAACCTTCAAATTGGGTGAATAATATCAATCCTGCGATGAGGGTAGCGGGTCGAATATCTACCAGCTGTTGGGGAAGCCTGATAACTCAGGCTCCACTCCTCTTATTCTAATTGAAAAGCGAAAATACATTACTCAACGTTCGCTGAAACCAATTCATAGGTTGAATAGTGAATTTCTCAAACTCGATTCTTTTGGATTCAGGATCCGCTTTCAAGGCATGATAAAGAATAGCAATATCTTGTTTTTGTAACAGTAAGTGTGCTTCGTTTGGTTGATAGGTCGAGCCGACCGGATACAAAACAAAAGGCTCTTTTGACATCTCAATATGTCCGCCGAGAATAGCCGCAACCTCGTTTTCCTCAGAAAATGCATAAAGCAGATTGATTGACTGCTTATAAGCGTCCCAGTTTTTTACGTAAATAAGTCCCGGATACAGTGTGTCTCCCGTCAGCAGGATTTTATGCTTCTCATCATAAATGGTTATTGCGTCAGCGTGATGGCCTGGTGTGTGAATCATTCTAATAGAGCGATTGCCAAGAGTGAATGTTTGAATTTCGCTAAGCCCATTTTGAAACCCAAGTTGTGTAGCTGCTTTTTTGACGTCGCTTGAAACGACTGTCACTGTCTTATTATTAGCAAACTGCTTATCTCCAGCCTTATGATCAGCATGCCCATGGGAATGAATGACGATAAGAGGTAAGGCTGGATCAGGGCTATATTGTTGTATCAGCCTTTCTATTTCCATTGCGACAGGCGAGATATTTGCGTCCTCTATTGCACCAGTATCAAATAGCATGGCTTTATCGCTGCCCAATAGCAGGTACATAAACGGTGCTTCGAAGGTGTCGCACTTATTTTGTCGTAATATGAAGGTTTGCTCATCTAACTTAAGAATATCCATTGGCTTTGCACTATCGGCATTGCAGGTCATTGAACCGTGAAACCATTTCTTGTTCTCAATGATAGGCACGATAGAAGTTGAGTCATTTATTGGTGATTTGTCAGTTATCGCATATCGTTGTTCGGCAATAGAACAACTGGACACAGCCATAATTGCAATGATTAAAAATAAAGAATTCCTCATTATTTTATTTCTCCTTGTCTGCTATTAGGCAGCTTTTTTATACGCGCAGAGATGGGCTCATTCTCAATAGCTTGGCAAAACCCAAATAATACCTCCATTATCTGAACGCTTTGCTCCTTGGATATTTCATTAATGACGCTTGCTACATCCTTTGTTATGCGCGTTAATTCAGCGACGTCATCAACGCCTAGTTTAGTTAAGGTAAATCGCTGACATCTTCCATCATTTAAATCTGTGTGCCGGTATATCAGCGATAATTTTTCTAAGGCACTGACTCTTGATGCGGTTCGTTGATGAGAATAGCTCAACGCCTTAGCTATTTCGGCTATAGAAGCGCCCTTTGATTGAGCTAAAAACATAACGAGAGAAACATCCGTAATAGGCGTGACAATAGAGCTGTCTTTTAAAACTTCTGAAAATTCATCATTAATCATTTTGCTTAATCTGCTGGTCATATTTGCAAAAAATGCTGCGGAGTAGTCGAGCTCATAAAAGAAAGGCTTTTTCATATTGTCATCATAAATACAATTAATTGTACAAATGATTGTATAGTTAGGTGCTGGTATGTCAACTAATCTTTGTTTCTGTAAATTTTTTCTTTAAGAAATTGTGTTAATGAATAGAAGAGAGGGTTCTTATGAAAGGATTGATTACTGCTGTTTAGAACAGGAATGAGGCTGTCTTCCCCCTAATCGATTGCAAAGAACTTCTTATATTGCTAGTTTCAATAGCCTAAATTTTTTTATGCGTAGAACATTTGTTTGGGTGAATATTCAATACTATGGACATCATATTTCGATTGGCGACAACGCAAGATAAACCAGCACTAGACCACTGCCTGCAGCAAATCATAGAGGCGGAGAGACCAATGGATGAATGCTTGGATGATGGATTTATTGAATATTATGATCCTGTAGACTTCATTAATAACGAAAATGCCACCTTGATCGTTGCTGAACAAGGAGACGTGATTATTGCCTGTGGCGCAGCAAAACTAAAGAACGCCAAACACTTTTACCATTACGATAAATCGCTCTACTTAGCCATGATGTACGTGGCCGATGCTTATCGAGGAAAAGGAATAAACCGCGAAATCATGCAGCGACTATTAAGCTGGGGGAGTGAAAAGGATGTCGTCAATGCCTCTCTGACTGTCTACCCTCAAAATGCTTCGGCAATCAGAGCTTATGAGAAGTTAGGCTTCGAGCCCGCCCTTTTAGAAATGCGGCTAAGAGATAAGTCTGAGCGCTAAACCTGCACTACGACTTCTACTCTTCACATTGCACAACAAACTAGTGTAAGGTGATAGTCCATCACCCTAGCATGCTCAATTTTATCGATTGAACAAGGAGCTTACTAACATGAAATTACTTTTCGGGACTGCCATTGTTTGCATCGTTCTATTGTCAGGCTGTTCAAAACAAGAACTAGCGCCACAACCGCCAGTTGTAAGTGCCCAAGAGCAGGCCGTTGCAATGCCAGATCAATTTGCGGCAGATGTTGCTATGCAAATTATGGACGCCGGTGGTAATGCTGTCGATGCAGCCATTGCGGCGCAATTTAGCTTGGCAGTGACATATCCGGAGGCAGGTAATATTGGCGGTGGTGGTTTTATGCTGACCTATATGGACGGCAAAACAAATTTTCTAGACTACCGTGAAACGGCTCCTTCAGGCGCATCAAGAGACATGTATTTGAATGAGCAAGGTGAGGTAGTTAGCGATTTGCCTGTCTATGGTATTTTGGCATCAGGGGTGCCTGGTACTGTCGCTGGCATGTGGGCTGCTCATCAAAAGTACGGTAGTTTGCCTTGGGAAGACTTACTTGCGCCTGCCATAAAGCTTGCCGAGGAAGGTTTTGAGATGCCAAGTCAGTTATTTGAGCGCATCGAAGGCTATCAGAGCTCTGTATCAGAGAAAGATATTGAGGTGAATTTTGCAGATTATTTTAGCGGTGTTAAGACGGGTGAAAAATTTGTACAACAAGAGTTAGCAAGTACCTTGAAGCGGATACAGATGCAAGGGGCAGATGGCTTTTACAAAGGCGAAACGGCGAAGCATATCGTCGATTTTATGAATGCAAAGAATGGCTTAATAACCGAACAAGACCTAGCTGCTTACAATGCGAAATGGCGCGAGCCTATTATCACGCAATGGCGAGAATTCACTGTCGTGAGTGCCTCACCACCAAGCTCGGGTGGCATCGCTATTGCCCAGTGGTTGCAAATGTACGAGCGAGTAAAAGCGCGCTCAGGTAAAATTGAGCATAATAGCCAGCAGTATATTCACGTTCTAGCAGAAATAGGTAAACGGGTTTTCGCGGACAGAGCCGAGTATTTAGGTGATCCAGACTTTTATGAAGTACCTAAAAGTGCTTTATTAGCCGCTGATTATCTTGACTCACGAGCAGCAGAAGTCAATTTAGAAGAAATATCAAATACAGAAAATGTTAAACCAGGTTTAGATGAAAGCCATGACACAACACACTTTTCAATCGTGGACAGCTTCGGCAATGCTGTATCTAATACAACCACGATAAATTTGAGTTTTGGTAGTGGGATGGTTGTTGAAGGCGCAGGCTTTTTGCTAAACAATGAAATGGATGACTTCAGTGCTAAATCAGGAGTCGCTAACTCTTTTGGCGCAGTCGGAGGGGATGCGAACGCCATTGCCCCGAACAAGCGGATGTTGAGTTCGATGAGCCCAACAATTCTTTTAGAAGATGACAAAATCAAGCTGGTAACAGGCTCGCCTGGCGGTACGACTATTATTTCTTCGGTTTACTTGAGTATTCTGAATGCTATCGAGTTCGATATGAGTGCCCAGAAAGTTGTCGATTCTCCGCGGTTTCATCACCAACTACTACCCAAAGACATGATCTATTATCACGACACGCTAGCGGACGACGTTGTCACTGCTCTGCAAGAGAAAGGTTATGTGATGCGTGCCGGCAACTTTGGTGATTTACAAGTAATAGTGAATACTAAGAAAGGACTAGAAGCAGCGTCGGAATCTCGCAATCGAGGTAGTGCTGAAGTCATTAGTAAGAACTAACACTGTTCAGAAAATAGTCTGATTTATTAGCCTTTTATATGTATTAATGTATATACTTAAATTAAAGAGGCCTTCGCACTCTAGTGACACTAGTCTGCAGGACGTCTTTAAATTTGTTAGCACCTCATTGATTGAGTGTAGGTAATAATTTATCTCGGACAATATTGCAGATGAATGCATTTTACACAGCTGTTATCACGATCAACCTGATTGCTGGGCTGAGTATCCTCATTTCAGGTCTGAAAGAAGACTATCGTCACTTTAAGACCTTTGCCTTGCTTTGCTTTCTATGTATAGCGTATACCGCAATTACATGGAGCTTGCACTTATCAATAGAGCTACAAAATGCGCTGTTCTATAGCAAACTCCAATTTGTATGTATGCTTATAGCCTTGCCTTTGTTTACCTATACATTTGGTACATGGTGCAATGTAAAGAAGACGAATCAGATAACACTGTTGGTCACTATCTGTGTTTTTATTATTCTTATTCTCAATTTTATTTCAGAAACGCCTTTAAGGTTCGGAAAAGAAGTTGAGTTAGTATTTCAATCTAGTCCAATTTGGGGTGACTTCGTCACGCTGACAGGCAATACGAGTCCGCTTTTTTACAGCTTCCAAAGTGTTTTTGTCGTTGTCGCAATATTAGGTATCTGGTTCGCCATTAAGCTTTTTAACAAGGCATCTAAGTTAGTGGGAGCAATGCTAACTCTGACGATTCTTGGGCAGCTATTTGCGAATTGGTTGGGAGCTAAAATTGATGCTAATGACTTGTCGTTGATTTATGTGGGAGGTGTGCCTTTCACGATATTATCAATCTTTGTTATGTTGCGCCTTGCCTATTCTTTTAAACTCGCAAAAATTGATATCGATATTGAGCGCAAGAAGTTAAATGATTTAAAACAAGACTTCTTTGAACTTGCGAAGGGCGTTTCTGACCCAAACAGCAATGATTTCTTTGAAAGAATGTTGAAAACACTTTATTCATTTACTCAGTCCAAAGTGATTTTCATTGGAATGGTGAATGAGCATCAGAAGTCGGTCAAAACTACTTTGGCTCTTTCAGACGGTGAAATAAGTACTAATTTTGAATATGAATTAGCTGGCACACCTTGCCAAGAAGTCAGCAACAACGAAGTGTGTGTTTACCCTGATAAAGTAGCTTCATTGTTTCCTGAAGATCATTTATTGGAAGAGATGGGCATTGTTTCCTACATTGGTCTTCCTTTGTTGGATGAACAAGGTAACGCTTATGGCTTACTCGTTTTGTTACACACTCAGGAATTTTCCCCATCTCAAGAGTTTAGACATATTTTGGGTATTTTTGCGTCTAGGGCATCCGCTGAGTATCGAAGGCAGTCTGTTGAAAATAAATTACAACAAATGGCGTATTACGACTATGCGACTCGCCTACCGAACAGAGCTCGATTGATTAATTATCTTGAAGAGCTTTCAAGTAGTGTCGACAAACAAGCCCAGATCGTTTTGTTTCTTATCGACATCGACCATTTTAATTACGTAAATAGGAAATACGGAAAAGATATTGCTGACGCGCTTATACGAGAGCTGGGCGTTCGTTTATTAAATTATTCTAGCTCGGAGATTTATATTGCGCGTGAAGGTGGGGATGAATTTGCGGTAGTTTTTACCGCATCAATCTCAAGCATTCATGGCAAAATTGCGGTTCAGTGGGAAGCACTTAAAAGTATATTTGAGGCTCCTTTTACCATCGGCAAGAGGATGATTTCTGTGACTTGTAGTGCAGGCGTGATTTCTTCTAATGCAAAAGATCTATTGAAAAACAACATCGTTTCTCAAGCTGGTATTGCCTTACATCAAGCGAAAGCAAAAGGCAGAAAGCAATGTGTTAAATTTGAAGAAACTCTAGCAAGTGAACTCGACCACGACAGGGCATTGGTCGTGAAGTTGCAAAAAGCCATCGCAGAAGAAACGCTTTTTGTGGTTTATCAGCCAAAGCATAATAAAACTGGAGAAATCGTCGGGGCAGAAGCCTTGGTGAGATGGATAGATTCAGAAGAGGGCTTCGTGTCACCTGATAATTTCATTCCCCTTGCTGAGTCGAATGGTTTGATTGGTGAGCTCACGATGTTTGTTGCTAGAACAGTCTCCCGAAACCTCAAACATATGGAGTCTAAGGGCGTATTGCTCCCCAAAGTGTCAGTAAACATCAGTGCTTTAGACATCAATAACCTGGGTTTTGTAGACAGTTTAGAAGCTGAAATAGCTAGTGAGGGTTTGAAGCCAAATCAGATTGAACTCGAAATTACGGAAACGGGGATTATTGATAGTTTCGACTTGGCTATTATCCAGTTGGGTAAACTCAGAGATAAGGGCTTCTCTATCGCCCTTGACGATTTTGGAACAGGATATTCATCACTCTCTTATCTTGATAGCTTACCTCTTGATGTCTTAAAAATAGATCGCTCATTTATATCAAAAATGCAAACAAAGCGGGGGAGAGCGATGGTGGATTCTATTATCTCCATTGCCAAGATAATGGATTTTAAAATCGTTGCTGAAGGAACAGAGAGCGAGCAAGATGTTGCAGAACTCGTAGCTATGGGCTGCGATACATTTCAAGGTTACTTCTTCAGCAAACCTCTAGAATTAGATGACTTCGTAGCATATTGTACTGCACCAAGTGTGTGAGTCGTCCGTTTCTAATTTTTCAGCCGTAGAAAGGCAGGAATCAATCTTCCTGCCTCTGCCATCAATTGATTTTACTGCTTGTGTTGATAAGTAATTTTACCACCCACAATAGTCATTACATTCTGTGCCGTTAAAATATCTGCTTCTGGGGCTGTCATAAAATCTGTATCAAAGATGGTAAAATCCGCGTATTTACCGACTTCGACAGAGCCGCGAACATTCTCTTGAAATGCCCCATAGGCGGGCCAAATGGTAAACATCTTAAGCGCTGTTTCACGACTCACTGCTAACTCTGGATGCCAGCCTTCGTCAGAACTGCCGTCTAGTCTTTTGCGAGCAACGGCGGCATAAAACTCTATACGCGGATCACCAAGTTCAACAGGCGCATCTGAACCGCCAATAATGATTGAGCCTCGGTCAATCAGTTGCTGCCACGGGTAAGCATAGGCAAGGCGTTCAGGGCCAAGTCGGTCTGGCGCAAAGTTTAAGTCGCCAATGCCGTGGCTAGGCTGCATAGAAGGAATAATCCCCAGTTTTACCATGCGATCTTGTTGAGCGGGTGGGATAACCTGAGCATGCTCTAGTCGCCACCTTGGTTCGGCAACGGCTCGCTCACTCACTGGAACAGCATCAAATGCTTCCTCATACCAATCTAACAGCGTTTTAACCGCTCTATCGCCTATGACGTGAGTTTGAACTTGCAAGCCTTCACGCAAGGCTTTACGAAGAATGGGCTTTAATTCCTCTTCGGTCGTTCTGTTCATAAAACCGTTGTGAGGTGCATCAGAGTAATTTTCGATCAGAGCCGCACCACGTGAGCCTAGAGTACCGTCGATATATACCTTAATTCCCCGCAAATCAAACAAGTCATCCTCCGTCTTCATTCTGCCGCGAGAGAACATGGTTTCTGCTTCCTGCACATTTGCTGCCGCGTAAATACGCGTTTTCATTCCGTCCTCAGCATGTATTTCTTGCATAATGTCGACATTGATAAAGGGCATTCCGGCATCTTGCGTTGCTGCCCAACCGAGTTTCGCATTTTGTTGCATGCCTACTTCTAGGCTATCTTTAATATATGCCTTCGTTTTTGCTGGAATAAGTTCGCGAAACACATTCATTGCAGTTGCAAGTACATAGCCAGTGGGCTCGCCATTTTCATCGCGCTCAAATTTACCGCCCTCGGGATCCGGGGATCCTTTAGTAATACCAGCCATTGCAAGTGCTTTAGAGTTAACTAAGGCTGAGACACCGTCTGCTCTTGGCATAAACAAGGGTTTATTTTCGGTAAAAGAATCAACGTCATGCTTAGTCAAGAATCGTTTTTCATCACTCCATTCGCGCTCAATCCAGCCTCGCCCTTGCACCCACTCACCTTCCGGCACGTTTTGTGCGAAAGCTTCAATTGCATCACGGGTCTCTTTCAAAGTCGGTATCCCGAATAGGCTAAGCGTCTTAGGTCGCTGGCCCACGCCTTCAACATGCTGGTGACTGTCGGTAAAACCTGGAAAGACAAATTTGCCCTGCATATCAAGCTGTCTGGCGTTACCGCACAAATAATCCTTTGCGCCTTCGTTGTCGCCAACAAAAACGATTTTATCTGCTTTTACTGCCACCGCTTGCGCTGTGGCTTTTGCATCGTTGGCTGTATAAATGGTTGTATTGTGTAGCACTAAATCGGCGTCCAAGCATTGGCTATCGTCAACTGCTGACACACTTTGATTGTCAGAGCAGGCGTTGGATAGACCGCCAAGCAATATTAGGCCAACTAGTTTAATTCGATAATTTTTCATGAGCGCTTCCTTAATTTTATTGCTTCCGAAAAAAATGCCGCTTTGAACAACAAGCGGCATTTTGGGTTTTATTAAGCTAAAGACCTAACTTAAAAAGTGTAACGAGCCTGAACATACCAAGTCGCACCGTTGAAGCCAAAAGGACTGGCTTCTGAGTACAACTGGCCACTACCGCCAGCGCCTGGGTTTTCCTCTGGATATGCATCTAATAAGTTATCAATACCTGCAACTAAGCGAGTTTCATCATTCAATTGATAAGATACTTGAACATCTAATAGCACTTCAGCGCCGATACCATTCACACCATTACCAGTATCATCCCAACCACCATAGTAGTTAGCACGAACTAAAGTACTGATATCGCCGTGAGAATGGAACCATGAAAGGTTACCTCTCAAGTTTGGTAGCAAGTCTTCAATTGCTGCAACTCGTCCTGCGTCGATTGGGTTGACCGTACCAACACTGTCGACCTCAGTTTTGTTGTAGTTTGCTGCAAGTGTTAATCGAGAATCTCCGCCCATAAAGTCGAAACTATAGTTACCAACCAAGTCAATCCCGGTCGTAGTCGTATCAAAACTGTTTGAGAAGAATCTAAATTGTGACAAGTCGTCCAAGCCGACAAACTCACCGCGATCAATCGTACCGTTTGCATCTAGGGCAGTTAGCGCCGCTGATACTGAAGCGAAGTCAGAGCCTGCTCCACCAGCAAAATTAAGTGCGTCTAGGAAGTTGATATTACCTCCTAATGCAACACGATCAGTCAGTTCAATATTGTAGTAATCTACTGTCCAGCTAGTGTCGCCGATATCGAACGCGGCACCAAACGAGAAGTTTCTTGCATCTTCTGGGCCAAGCGTTGGTCTACCGTTGCCTTGGCTTTCCACGAAATCAGCAGCAATTTGTCCTGCCGCTGAGAACAATGGCAATGTACCTTGGTCAATCAATACACCTTGTACGTTCTGTGTTGTCACGTTCGTGATGTTCGCTTGACCTGCAGTTGGTGCATGGAATCCAGTAGAGTAGGCTGCACGTAATCTAACCGTATCAGATACGTGGAAAATACCCGCTAGCTTGAAGTCAGTCGTGTTACCAAACTCACTGAAGTCTTCAGCTCGTATTGCCGTTTGGAGCGTTAAGTTTTCAGTAACATCTGCTTCTAAATCAACGTAAATCGCTTTACTGTCCTGCGAAGCGCTGGTATTCGCCGGGAAACCACCAAAACCGTTCGAGCTTGATGAGAAGCCTTGGCTAGCCAAAGGACCCAAGGCAAATGACGCTGAATCACCTGCGAATAAGTCAAATTCTTCTTTTCTGTATTCCGCACCAAATGCCACACTAAGCTCAGAATATAAGCCGGCATCCACCGCATATACAAAGTCAACGTTCAAGAGCGTTTCAGTTTGCTCTTGGCCACCAGGTACAAAGTCTCTTGGTGTATCTGGACCAAGCGAAGCGTTGATTGTGTTTTTGATGAAGAAGTCAGTTCTGTTTGAACCGCGCTGAGCACTCACATCGTAAGATAAACCGGTACCAACTGCTATTTCACCGCGCACACCCACAGTGAATGCCATATCTTCATTGGTCCCGCCGAAGCGAGGTACGAAGCCATTTGGAATGGTTTCAATAAATGAGAAACAGTTTGCGCTGGCTTGAACTTGTGCAAGTAATGTTGGATCAGGGAATACATTTCCGTTTCCGCCAATTGGGATACCATCGATACATGAATCAGTATTACCATCCAAAGCACCAACGAGTACCGAGTGAACGCCGTTCTCATCACGTAAACCTGTGAGTGGATCAACCAATGGGCCAGCATATACACCGCCACGTTGGCTACCTTCTGTCACTGGGTTACGATAGAAGAAACCACCTGTTACTTGTCTTTCACCGTAGTTACCAAACAAATAAAGCTCAGCATTGTCACTGATCTCAAATCCAGAGTTGATGAAAAGCTTAACGTCGTCTTCAACATCGGGTTGTCCCCAATACTGTGGTACTTCACTCGTGTAAGTATTAATACCGACGAAGTCGTCAGAAGAGATATATCCCGCAGCAACCATGCCCGCTACGTCATCTCTAACAACCGATCTTACTGTGCCTTCAACATCTCTAATTTCAGCTGTGACGTTGATAAAGCCATTTTCACCAGCTTCAAAACCGGCGTTTGCTGAAATTGTGTAATTATCGCCATCGCCTTCAAATGTAGAGCCATAACGCGCGTTTACTTCAAAACCTTCTGAATTATCACGCAAAATAAAGTTAAGCACGCCTGCAATGGCGTCTGAACCATACTGAGACGAAGCACCATCACGCAATACTTCTACTCGTTTCAACGCCATCGACGGTATGGCTGAAATATCGACCCCTTGTGCACCATCAGAAATACCACCGCCAAGGAAGGATATAATAGACCCTCGGTGACGGCGTTTACCATTCACCAAAACCAACACATTATCCGGTGATAAACCACGTAAGTTAGCGGGTCTTACGACTGTCGCTGCATCACTAATGGGTTGCGTATTTACGTCAAAAGATGGCACTGCTGTGCGCAACATGTCTTGAACATCAGTTGATGAGTTTTGGCGAAATTCATCACCAGAAATAACATCTACCGGAACAGGTGAGTCTGCTGCAGAGCGATTTGATAAACGAGTACCCGTAACGATGATTCGTTCAGCATCGCTTTCGGCTTGCGCATCAGTGTCTTCTTCTTGAGCAAACGAGTGGAGTGGATAGGCAGTAGCGATTGTCGCTGCGAGTGCCATCGTGATTGTATTTATTTTGTAAAACTTACTTTTCATTTGTATCTCCCAATATTGTTGTAAGCGGATTTCCGTCGTGCTTAACTGCCGGTTTACTCTAGTTATCAAAAGAGATGCCCGATCTTATTATTGTATGGAGCATTGGAATTGAAGTAAGGCATTGTGCATATTCGGTTTTATTATTGTTTACGCACAAAAACATCAAGACACTATCGGTTTTAGCATATGTGTATAGGGTGTCAAGGATAAAATGATGTTTTCAAAACAGAGACTTAACAGTCATCGGTTTGTACAATGATTCTGGGCTGAGTGCCATCTTCAGGATTATCGTAAATTACACCGCATCGATCGCCCCACTCGTAGCCCTTTGGCCATATCTTGGTCAGGAGTCCTGAAGTCGTAACAGGTCCGGCCACGCTGGTTTGATTGCCTCGACCACACCAATCCACAGCGCAAACAACACCAGGGTTAGTAAAAGTGATGGCATCCAGGTTGACTAGAAATTTGACAGCAAGATTTAAATTCCCCATAGGATAGCCAGAATTTGTTCTTATTGTTTGCCCACCGATATCAATAGTGGAGTCAATGCCCGGTTGAGCTATATTTTTTATAATTGCAGAAGCATAAACTAAGTCAGAAGTGCTTTTTAAATCGGATGCCAGTTTCGTCAATTGAGCTTCTCTTGCGTCTTCTGTGAAATCAACAAACCTAGGTATGACGATGACACTTAAAATCCCAATAAGAACAATGACAACAATGAGCTCAACGAGTGTAAAACCGGTTTGTGATACATTGTTTGCTGCGGTACTTCTCTTCATTCATCCACTACACTATTAATATCTTTTAAGCCAATAATTATCGCGGCGCTTTTAAAAAACACGCCCTGATAACTGATTAATATATTTGCCAACTAAGCCATACTGAATGCGAGACTCTATGACTTCATCAAACTTACCACAGAAGAGTAAGATTACGCCATCGATGATTAAACAAGTGAAGCTCAAACAAACTGCATTGGTAATGGTGTTGAAATAAAGAATCAAGGTTTAGAGTGCCATCATTTGCTCGCGACTTTATAAGAGCTGTTTACGCGTATGCATAGAAGGTGCTATTTAAAAAAGGGGTCCGTTATTGTCACAAAGGTAAAAATAGCAGCGTTGAATAGCATTATTGCTTCACAAATCACTAAGCCACTCACACCTGTTTTTAGTAAGCTATCGGAAGAAGAAACTAGATTTTTTGGTGAGTTTTTTCGTTATTGCGATTCGAATAAAAAGTGCCTCGATTTATTTTTGCGCGAAGCTCAAGAGGTCGACACAGAGCGATCTATCAAACTTAGCCTGATTCAAGGAACAGAGAAAAAGGTTTTCAATGTCGATTTGAACGAGACCAACAGGTATTCGTCTGAACCCGGAAAATTGATTGTTATTTTTCCTGGCTTTGGGATCGATAGTCGCGTTTACTCCGGCACTTTAGCACCATGGTTAAGCCACTTGTCTGGTAATGATGTGCTCGTAGCTCCAGCAGCTAATCAAAATGCAAACTTCAACTTTGGCTTAGATTCTGCCTCTTTGATTGCTGAATACATCAAGAAATCGGCTTATAAGAAGGTATCCGTATTGAGTTTTTCAATGGGAGCGGTAGCTGCAATCCACCTAGCTTCATTAACGGAAGTTGAACGCAATGTGATGATAGCGCCTATGCAGGACTTTCCTCTTGCGCTCAAGACTGTCGGAGGAATGCAATATCCAAAGCTATCTAAATTCTTAAACGATGACGATTATATTTCGATTGCCAACGAGGTTATTTTAAATAGTAAAGTTGATGCTAATACCCTGGACTTGCGTTCGCGCTTGCAACAATACCAAGTGCAGGATACTCGCAGAGTTCATTTATTTGCGAGCCGCGGCGACAGAGTCAGTCCATTTCAGTATTGGAAACCATTGGCAGAAACATCAGTTTGCTTGAAACAAACCAACAAACTAAACCATACACATTTGATGGCATTAATGGATGAAGATTTGAGAAACGAAGTACTTCTGCTGATGAGAGCGCCACTAAGGAGAAATGAATGCATCGCGGAGAGTGATGTGGCTATTTAGACTTCGATATAAATGCTTTGACTGGCTTTTGTGTGGCTGGAGATTCCTACCTGCGCAGGAATGACGTAGGAGGTATTGGCTATGGCTCCTTGTGGATGAGGCCAGAAATACAGTGACCGATGTTTCTCCTGGCAAACCAATGTTTGGAAAACCTTCGACTTGCAAATAAACATCGATGTAATCATTCTCCTTAACGTAGCCTGCCCACCAAACCAGCCACTTTCTTCGCTCAAAAGTAGATTCATCATTTAACATCTTTATCTCTCGGTCTGTGGAAGTGTGGCTTTTCTATGTATGCCAAGCACTTGGAACTTGAATATTTTCAATTAAGAAATCGATAAATACTCGTACTTTCGCAGTTAGCACATTCGATTTTGGATATACTAACCAAACAGCTACGTTATCATCATATTTGTAGTCGGGCAGGACTCGGACCAAACTTCCTTCTTTTAATTCAGTGTGTACGTTCCAAATAGAGCTCATGCAAATGCCAAGACCAGCTTTAGCTGCAATGCGAATACTTGAGCCATCGTCACATATTACTCTCGATTTTACTGGGTGAAGCGGAAAGGCATAACTTTCTCCAGCTACGGTAGAAACGAGCTTTCTTGTTTTGTTGCTGTCGAAAAAAATTAACTGGTGTTGCTCTAAATCGCTTGGTTCTTTAGGTATACCGTACTTTTTTAGATAGTCTGGCGACGCACATAAAATACGTGTGTCGTCAGCTAGTTTTCGACCTATAAGACTACTATCTTCAACTGCATAGTTACGTAAAGCAAGGTCATAACCACCATCGATAAGGTTCATTTGGGTATCGGATAGCTTTAACTCAAGGTTGATTTGGGGATACTGGTCGGTGAACTTTGGTAAAATTGGTGCAATAAACAACTGCGCAAACGTACTTGATGACGCGAAGCGCAATGTGCCGCTTACCTTTTTGAATGGCAATGTTGCGACAACAGTATCGATGGTAGAAATAGATTTAACAGCAGCTCACTTCAAAGGCCTGTCGCTACATGTTGTGTTTATGTTGATCCCAATGCTTCACAATCACAGACGTGAAGAGCATGCTCGGCTCTTAAAAGCCTTGAGTGAGATTGTTGAAGCAGGCGCCTTAAAACCAGTTTTGGATGAAACAGAATACCAGCTTGCAGAGATTGGTAAAGCACATGAGCGCTTAGAGAGTGGCCAAGCAATGGGTAAAGTGGTAGTGACTGTATAGTTGTTCAAATCAAGAGCTAAAGTAAATAGCTGGGGTGTCAAAGTGGGCATGTTAGTAAGATTTAATCCGGGGTTTTCTTCTCCCCCTCATATTCACAATATTACTTATCGCGGCATTGTCATTGAAGGCTTGCTACACAACGACGATCCAACAGCCGAATCAATGTGGCTGCCCGCTGGTTCATTCTGGACTCAACCGGCAGGAGAAGATCATATTACAGCTGCAAATGCACAATCTAATATGATTTATCTTGAAATTGATAGCGGTCCTTACTTAGTAAAGCCCTCTACAGAAAAATTTGATAGTGGTGAAAGGCCAGTCAATATTCATAGCGACAACATTGTCTGGTTATCGGAAGATGAATCTACCCTAATTAACGGTGAAGCGATTAAACTTGCTAACCTTTGGCAAAATAAGACTAACTTGACCCGAGGCATGTTAGTAAAGTTGAATAAAGGTGCAAAAGGATATTTGTTCGGTCAAAGTGACGGCAGTCCAGAATTCAAAGCTGTGGTTATTCAAGGGCTAGTCAGCTACAAATCAGACGAAACAAAGCAAGCTGTTAAACTAAATGCAGGAAGCTTCTTTAGCTCTACAGGAAAATTTGAGCACGAACTATCAACTGAAAGTGACACCATTATTTACATTAGAACTGACGCAAAACTAAAAGCCGAATTCTAAAACTAAAGGTGGCGTCTTGCGCTTTGGACGCCATCTGTAATCGCTAATATATATGTTTCTGGCTTGCTTAATTCTGCTTTTTGCGAAGCATGACAACGCCCATCCATATAAACCAGACTATTTGGCTTAATCCAAATGCATCCTTAAGTTCTGGTAGCCCTTGATAAACAGTGAGTATACCTAGCATACCAACGACAACTCCAAATACACATAAGGCTTTAGTGATTTGCTGAGTTCGCAGCCCAACAATACTTAGTAGAAATACCCATAATCCGCCTACTAATTCGATTCCGCCTCCTAAAGCATTTGCAACTGTTGCGTGGACAAAGTACAAGACCTCAGCTTGCTGTTGATCATGAGCGTGAAGACTGGCCATAGTATTCATCCCAACAAGTGCAATCATCCCTGAGCACATCATGAGTACCACCCAAATAAATCCAAATGCACTCGCAGTATTGAGTATATTTGATTTGTTTTTTGTCAGCATAACGTGGCTAGCTTGAACAACAATAAGCAACAAAATCCCGAAAACCAGATAGCCGGCTATATAGGCACTACTAATGAGCTCCTGGTTTGCGACTAAATAAGCAATTTTTTCCTGAAGTAAATCTGTTGGTGGGATACTGAGCATGACACCAAAAACGATAAACATCCACACATAACATAGCGGCATCGTAAGCAGCGATAGAGCTCCGTAGCGCATCAATTGACTGTTTTTATTTGCGGTAGTATTTGCTTCTGAATTCATGGCTGACCTTATTGCTAATGTTAAAAAGTTAAATTATATTCAAGCCGCTATCATAGTATTGTAGTGTGCTTAAGTCGTCCGAGTTAGTTGGGAAGGACTTTTTTTTCGAAGTTTTTACTCAACACAGGTTATTTCTCTGCTCATCATGTTTGATATTTTTATTTCGACCATAGCCATGTCGGTAGCATGCTTCTCTTTATTTTTGCTTCCGAAAGATCATCCAACGAGAGCCTTGTCGCTTGTGCTTATTTGTTTGGTCTTTTTGTCTGCGGGGTCTGTTGTTTTTAATCTACTGCCAGCGCTTACCCAAGTTTATGTTAGCTTGATTCCGAGCATTTTCTTTCTTCTTATTCCCGCATTTTGGTTGTACCACGATGCGCTTATTTCAGTGAAGCCGTGGTGCTGGGATAACAAATTGTTAAAACACTTTGTTACAGTTCCTATCGCAATGCTGCTTAGTATAGCTTTGTTGGTCCTTCCTGAAGAGGATTTTAAACAAATGTTTTTCTCTTCTGAGCCAGTAAGCAAGTGGTGGTTAAGCTTATTGTCAATGTTATTTTTTATCGGTGTTCTTAGTTGGTGTGTTCTCAGTTGTGCCTACGCTATTAGTATTTTACGCCGCACAGCAAAATATCAAAAACGAATAAAATTAGTCTATGCAGATAAATCCGGGCGAAACTTAAACTGGATCGTTATCACTTCAATTCTCATTGTTTTCACTTGGGTTTATGGCTTGATTGTTTTAGCGCTTGAAGATCAATTGCTCGATTATGGGGTATCAGAAACCGGCACATTGATATTACTAGCAATTGTCGTTTGGCTAGTTGCACATAATGGTATAAGACAAAGGCCGGGCTTTGTAGAGATACAAGATGAACCAAATGCTCTGAATGACCAAACAAATAAGAAGCCTTATGAGCGCTCATCGTTAGGCCAGAATGACTTGAATCGGATATCATCAAAGTTGTCAGTAGCAGTGGATAGGGACAAAGTGCATTTTGATTCAGCATTGAATTTACCTAAGCTCTCAAAGCATATTGGGGAACCTTCCCAATACATTTCACAAACCTTATCTCAACAACTGAATACAACGTTTTTCGACTACATTAATACTGCTAGAATAAATGAAGCAAAGGAATTACTACTGGGTACAAGTAATTCAATATTGGAAATAGCATATGCTATTGGTTTTAACTCAAAGTCTTCGTTTTATAAAGCTTTTCGGCAAGATATGGATATGACCCCTACGCAATATAGGAAATCACACCCAATTCGTTGATAGACACGTTGAGCAACATCAAGTGCTAAGCGGCTTTTGTAGTGGCACCAATGCGTTCGATGTCCAACTCTGAAACAGTAGCCTGATTAGTATAGGCTACCCAATCGATAAGGTTGAGATTGCCTTCGCTATCTTCCACCAAGGCCGAGCAATTTTCTATCCAATCACCATCATTGACGTAATGAATGCCATTTACGGTATCTGATTCTGGGTGATGAATATGACCACAAATGACACCATCTAGTGATAAATCTTTAGCGCGTTGTGTGGTGGCATTCTTGTATCGTTCGATAGCCTTATTCGCACCTTTTACTCGCTGTTTAATGTAGCCAGCAAGACTCCAATACTGCCCATTTCGCCAACTGCGAATATGATTAAACCAGCGATTAGTAAAGAGTAGCGCGTCGTAAGCTTTATCGCCTATCCATGCATGAAATTTACCTAAAGTTACGTCACCGTCGCACTGGTCACCATGTAGCACTAAGTAGCGCTTATTTGCTGCAGTATGGTGTACGTATTGTCGTTTTATTTCGATATCGCCAAACTGCATGCCTGAATATTTTTGCAAAGGCGCATCATGATTACCCGGTAAGAAAATCACTTTAGTCGTGCCATGACTCAAGGCGATGATTTTGTGCATGACCTCGTTGTGCGAATCTGGCCATCTAAATTGCTTACTCATGGACCACATATCGACTATATCACCCACTAAATAAAGACGATCGCAATGCATATTATTGAGAAAATGAAGTAAAAAATCGGCTTTACAATCTTTATTGCCAAGATGAGTGTCTGAAATAAATACGCTTCTGAAGTGTGGTACCTTAACCATAGTAGTTCCAAGTAATCTCTTTACTTGGACCACTACTCTAATCTTCGTAATTGACAGTTAGTTTACACCTTAGTGAAGATACCGTGACACCAAGGTTTTCTATGACGTGGCAAAAACTAACGTTTTATTTTGGCCACTGTTGTGACAGGACATTCACCTTGATGCTTTTAAATACAACAATCAGCCAAAAGCAGTAAAACTTGCATTTTGAGAAAATGCGGTTAAATTATATACAATTAAAAATTAGCAAATTTTTCAGTATTGCCGTTTTTATTACCTTCACGCTAATGGTAGGAAAAACAAAGTGCATTCGGAAGCCACGAAATCAACCTATGCAGCACCCAATCGAAAGTTATGGGTCTATGGTTTATTAGTGGCTACAGTTTTAGGCGCCCTAGCTTATTTTGGCCTTCTTAGTCAGAAAGACCGCTCGGTCAACCACGACTACTACCGGGTTCTGTACGAAGCATCTAACACCTTCAATGAAAATTTACTCAAGCTAGATAGCATGCATAAGTACAAAGAGAGTGTGTCATCTATCCGCTCACTTTTACCCAGCTATTCCCGCACTTGGAAAAACAAAAACGAGAAAGGCTCGGTCGACGCCGAGAGTCTAAAGACCTTCCAATATAAGGTGGTCGGTACATCTTTGTTTGTCACTTCACCAGAAAACGAATCCTTTGAAGCCAAGCTGGCTATCGGTGATATTTTACCTCAACCTAAAAAGGGCTTTAGTCAGTTTTTGTTTGCAAACGAAAATGATGTACTCGCCATGGTCGGCGCAGAACGGACCATTTCTATCGTTGAACTCGACAGTATCAACAAACAAATTCAAGCTAAGAACAAACAATTTCAATTTAACTTTAGTGACACAAAAGCCAGCGCTTCGAAGAGTGGACCTGCGCCTTTACCGACCTACAGTAACCATGTTGATATGAAAATATCTTACGGTGAATTTCGCGTTTATATTTTTCCATTTACTTTAAAAACGCCATTACATCAGGGCGAATCAGGCGAAAATAGTGCTGCCCTCGATCGTTTATATTTAGTGGGTTTGCTGCCTCAAAGTAAGCTTTCTAGTCGTGGTAGTGGTGATTGGAATATGTCGTTGTTGATAGTATCACTCAGTAGCTTGTTGTTTATGTGGTGCATGCTTCGGCTTTATTTACTTCCCAAAAACCAGTCAATCACTAAAACCTTTAGGGTTCTGGTAGCCGCTTCCAGTTATTTGTTTTTCATTGTACTTATTGCCTTAGTCTTGGCCTATTTTCAGAAAACCGTTTTGGAAACCAAGAAGGACAACTTGGCCCTTCATTATGCTAAGAATATCGAAACCAATCTCGCAAGAGACGTGCATAGCGTATTTTCTGACTTAGCAAGTTTTAGAACCTTTTACTACAAATTGATCAGTGCCATTTATGTGATCCCAAAAGCGCAGCAAGAGAGCGGAGAGTTTACCGATAGCCAGATTACTTCATTTAACAGGAGCGTGAAGGATGCCTTGCTGAGTTTGCATGACTCACCTTGCAAGGATGATTCAAGGGGTACGAAAATAATACGTGACCGTATGCCAGGAACGGCGGGCACAGCCATGCAACAATACAACATTACTTACGATTGCAATTTAGGCCCGAAGGATGAAGGCTTTGTTAACATTGAGCTTGATAGTAAGGCTATTTTAACCATCATTAATGCCAGCAAGTCTTCTAAAGATGGCCAAGCAACGCTTGATTTTTATGCTAACAATCAATCCCTAAAATTAGTCAGTAATGAGTCGTTAGAAACATCAATAAAACCAAGCTTCGATCGCACAAGCCCAAATAAAATCCTCTCGGTTTTCGCATTGAATCGAGAAGGTAATTCTGTGCTGCCATCAGTGAATTATCAAGAAGGTAACTCATTGCCAGAAACGTTTAACTTGTCGCACCGAAACTACTACAAACGAGTTCGTGATCACAAGGGATGGGATATTACTATTCCCAAAGAATATTTGGCTGACCAAGATAATCCACCGCTAGCAGATGTCAGCTACAAGAATATCTACATGCAGCGCTTGTTGAATGTTAATAATGGTACGCGTGGCACAACCATTTCAATGCCAATTGTTGAACCATCTCTGGATAAGCGAAGCACGAAGGCCTTAGATTACATTATGGGCGCAGATGTCTTATTGCCCTCTTTATCTTTAGGAAAAGCGCCGCCATATGATTTTGTCTATATGGTTGTCGATCGCAGTTCGGGGGAAGTGTTATTCCACAATGATAGTAGCCGCAGTTTGGTTGAAAACCTTTACTTTTCGGGTGATACAAAATCATCTTTGAGTAAATGGTTAAAGGCCGGTTTAGACCATTACAAAGAGCTATCAAAAGGCCTTATAGAGGGTGTTTATCATGGGCAGGATGGTCGTTTTGCAGTATCAAAAACAATCGTAGATAGGTGGGCGGTTGTCGTCTTCTATCCAAATGATAGCCTTCAAACGTTTATGACCAATCAGTTCTTGTATATCGCTACCACGTTTGTCGCGATTATTGGCTTTATGGTCTTAGTTATTTTTACTGTGCGCCGCTATGTGTGGACTAGCACTCTGAAGCGTAAATTGCATTTGCCAACTAAGCTGAATGTGCGTTTGATCATGTTGGTTAGTTCGCTGCTATTCGGCGCGGGTTATTGTTTTTATATTGTAGGCTATAACCTTGAAACTCTCATTTTTGAGGGAACGACTGTACCGCTCTCGCTGATAGTGCCTTTTGTCGGCCTAGCTATAGCCACATACGCTGTTTATGTC
This sequence comes from Alteromonas sp. W364, assembly GCF_031846205.1. Taxonomy (NCBI): domain Bacteria; kingdom Pseudomonadati; phylum Pseudomonadota; class Gammaproteobacteria; order Alteromonadales; family Alteromonadaceae; genus Alteromonas; species Alteromonas sp. W364. The sequence goes on from NZ_JAVRID010000008.1 coordinate 22,117, forward strand.
GGTTGTTATAATCACTTTTGCTATCCTTTGAAAGGGATGAAAGATAAGTTGTCTCAAGCGTCGAATAAAACGGCTAAGGAAGGCTCGAAGCGATTGATTGCTGCGGTATTAATTGCTGTCGGTGTTCACTTTATTTATTTGCAGCAAACGGCTGATGCACCACATAAAAGTTTAGACTTTCATTATCAACAACTGGCTTGTAATTGGCTGAACTATGAGCGCGAAGAACTAACCTCAATCGGTTTGAGTCGTTACCCTAATAGTATTACGTCTAGTCGAATATCACCTTTGGACTTACTGCCAATAGATGACTCGTGGCGGAAACGCTTAAAAAGGGATATGCCAAGTTCAAATTCTTCAATAAAGGCACCGGACAATGCGCAAACGGTCGCAGGCAGTTACTGTGATAATCACTCGTCACAAGTGCATCCAGATGACTATCCAAGCCTAAGTTCGGTGTTCGGTGGTACTTATTTGTGGCAGTGGATAAACATTTACATACTGGATAAAGAGCTGGCCGTTGACTATGTGCCATTTTATCAGATAGACAAAGATACACAGTCCGACATTAGTGTGTCTTCGAGTTTATTCAACCAAACACTTCTGTTTTCATTCCTTCTTGGGATCATTGCGATCATGTGGTTTCGTTTTAACACTAAGATCGTATGGAATAAGATGTATTGCCCCGAACGCTTCCTGCAACATATTCAGAATATGACACGTTCAGTGCATCAGCTAGACTTTGAGGAGCGCGCCACTAATCTGGTTATTGAATGTGACACCATTAAGCTCAATGGTATCGGCTTGGCCCTACTTTTGAGAACGATGAGCATAGGCAAAACTCATCATGCGAATAATCTACTTGATGGTTTTGATGAACTTTTTGAGCTCAGTCCCTGTTTACAAAAATTCAGTGCAGATGGCTTATTCTTGCCCAACCTGAAACTCAATATAATGAGGGGAGAGACTGCCAAAGACATGGAAATAGAATTGTGGGATATCGAAACTTGCTTAGAAAAAAGTGAGTTTAGACAGCCTTTGTTAGATCTCATTATGGAACTCAAGTCTTTGACCCTATCGCAACAATTGGCAAAGTTTACGATTTTCACAGGCTTCCACAGTTTACAACGGGTAAAAATGAAAGACCCATTAATGACAGAGAAGAACACGCTACTTGACCATGCGGAGTATCTCTCTTGGGCCGAATGTTTAATGGACTTCATGGTGAGTGTGCCTGATAGCTTTATGCAAGGAATCGACTTTGCGTTGCTAAAAGAAGAAGTTGACCATTTTCCTGAGTTGGCGTTTATTGCAAAAGATGTCGCTGAAAAACCCCAAGAGGATGACTGGGATGGTGTATTCAAACGTGATGAAGATCTTCTTCTCGAAAGTCGATGGGCAACGATTAATTACATCTTATTGAACGCAGAGGCGCTATATCGATTTAAATGGGAGTCTTGTTCAAGTGCCGAAAAATTAGCTTTGATTAACCTTGCGAAACAGCAACGGATCAACCCAGCTAACACTCAAATGATCGAACACTTGGCATTAAACGGATTGATTACGGTTCGCAAAGGTAATTTGGACATAATCAATCGGAGCTTTGCCCACTTTGTTCTGCATGCTGAAACCGCTGAAACGCTGAACCAATTGATTGCTGAAGGAGAGGCAGGCGTTTGGAAGAACTACAAACTACCATTGGGTTTATTGATCGTTTTAATTATTGGCGGTATAGCGCTCACCTCTGGTGAATCGATTTATATCATCGCGGCTTCGATGGCAGGTATCCTGGGCACCATTGCCAGTGTGACCAATAGTGCGAATCTATTGCGAGGGCAAGTGCAGGATTAGGAAACTCGCGAGGTGCTAGTAATCGTGTTATCTTCGCAAATTATGCTCTTGTAGCCATCTGTCCAATTACTAGCCCAAAGAAGTATTCGTTTAAAATGAAATTAATCCAGATCGATAAAGCCCGCTATCGCAAGCATCTCAACTACGTCATCATTACCTGTATTGCTAGTTTAACCGCGGGTAGTTTGGGTATAGCGCAAAGTTTAATTGCTTTATTTCCCGATCCAAGCGGAAGCCATTTCCATTGGAATTTAACGGGAGTAATCATCAGTGCTGTCGTGATTGGCCTCGTGTTAAACAAAATTAAAAACAATCATTTTATGACCGAGGTGACTTACGTTTGGCAACTGAAAAAAGTGCTAAACCGCATTAATCGTAAAATGATGAAACTCAAACCTGCCTCCGAAGAGGGGAATGTAAACGCCATGATTTGCATTCATTATAGCTATGCAGGCTCAAGGTTACTGTGGGAGCTAGACGACAATACCATCATTATGGAGCAACTCGCCCTAGATCAAGCTGCCCTTGATGGTTTAGCTTCAAAGTACAATGTAAATCTACAAGCAGAAGACTTTGAAGCATCTATGCTCGACCAATTTTAGTCATTAGAAAAGCATGATACCAGTTTATCATGCTTAGTCTGTCGCATCTAAAGACAGTGGGTGCTGAGCACCCCCATTCCACTTCGGTTGCTACTAAGTCAGTAAAAAGTTCCTACCATTATGAAAGATTTACTGAAGATCACTATTAATTTGGTCACTAAATCAGCGTACAGCCCATAGAATACGCGTGGGCTCTTCATGGCTCGCTTTTTGCTCCCAGCATAGTCATGTGTGCGACGCACAACAAGTGCTTCTATTGTATTCAACACTTGTACCGCAGTGAGATATTTCGAAACCTATCTGTGGTTAACTGCGATCGCATTCTCGTTAACTTGAACTACGGGAGACTTTTATGTCGACTTCAAAACATGATTTTAATTCTTACTTTATTGCGTCAAATGTCCAGTCTGCAGTTGATATTGTCGATGCGATAAAAGCCGAATCAGTAAGTGAAAACGATATTGGAACAGTGAGTCGAGATCCTCAATTTAAGGTGGCGGAATTGCCACAAGCCGACCTGAGTGACAAATCTAAATTACCGGAAGCGCTCAAGCGTGGAGCTCTCCTTGGTTCAGGCTCAGGATTGTTAGCAGGATTATTGTTAACAAGCTTTCCCGTTGCTGGCGTTACCGTAGGTGGTGCGGCCATATTAGCAATGACTGCGGGTGATGCTGCATTAGGCTCATGGTCAGCAGGCATGATTGGAGTTAGCGAAAATAGCGAACTTGTGCAGCAACTTGAAGATGCACTGGAGAACGAAAAAACAATCATTTTCACGAATATTAGTGACGCTGAGAAAGAGCGGATCCTGATGAAGCTACAACCCATTGCTGCGGCCGGAGAGTTAGAGTTCGGGAAGATTTAATGTCAGCTCAGTTTTTTGAATATAACTACAAGGGGCCATTGTGAGAGATGGCGTCTTGTTAGCTGCAGTAGCAATAGCAAAGGAGTATTAAGGTTATGACTAAGTTACCTCAATCTATTTACATCGCTTTTTATCTGTACCTCATAATGGTTTTGGTGCAATGGGGTGTCGCCACATTTTCTAAGGCTAAACAGCCTAACGCTGTCCCTGGAAAAGTTGACCAAGACTTATCGCACGATAGTTTTGTATTCCGAGCACATCGTACTTTCCAAAATACACTGGAAAACAGCTTATTGTTCGTTGCTACAGTATTGTTTGGCATTGCTATAGGCCAACAGGGACTGTGGTTCGGAGTACTGGTTTGGGTATATGTCATTGCTAGGATCATACATATGGCTCTTTACTACGCGATAGCGACTGAGAAAAATCCAAGCCCTCGCAGCTATTTCTTTATGTTGGGCTTACTCGCCAATGTGGCGTTACTAGGTTTGCTTGCTTACTCGCTTTTCATCTAGCTGCGGTAAACCAAGATAATAAACAAAATAAGGATAGGAATATGAGTAATTCAAAGATTATTTTAATCACCGGTGCGTCAAGTGGTATCGGTAGAGAAACTGCAAGAGTGCTCGTTGAACATGGGTACAAAGTTGCTCTTACAGCGCGAAGCGAAGACAAATTAAAGGCGCTAGTTGATGAGCTGGGTGATAGCAATGCTTATTTCGTTAAGGCTGATGCGTCAAAGTTAGATGAGCTAGAACAAGTGGTCGAAAAAAGCGTCGCGCATTTTGGACAATTAGATGCGGTTTTTGCAAATGCAGGCATGGGCGTGAGTGCAACTGGCACCGAGGGTGGAGACCCGCAGGAGTGGGATAAAATGATAGATATCAATATCAAAGCACTGACCTACACAGCAAAATTGACTATGAAACACTTACGTAAAACAGAAGGTCATTTCATTATCACGAGTTCAATTGCAGGTAAGATCACACTGAAAGGGTCTATTTATGGTGCGACCAAATGGTTCGCTTATGGCTTTGGTAAAAACCTATCAGCAGAAATGAAAGAGTGGGGCGGTAGATGCACCACTATTTGTCCTGGCATGGTTAATACCGAATTCTTTGATGAAGCTAAGCCAGATAAGCTGGATCCGCGTGACGTCGCGGACGCTGTGCTCTACTCGTTAACAACAAATGAACGATGTAATATAGACGAGATAACGTTGATGCCTACGAAGTAGTCTACACAGCAAGGTTATCGCACTGATCTTTAGGTCAGTGCATTTTCTCAAAAAATTATGCTCTTTTTTGCATCAACCACCAGAGGCTAGGGCTTAGTGGCAACGATAGATCTAACAAAAGCAGATATACGCAACGCAATAGTCAAACAAAGTACGCCTATGCTACTTGGTATTACGGCGGTATTTTCAATTTCACTTGTAGACACTTATTTTGTGGGAAAACTGGGTACCAAAGAGCTTGCTGCTTTAAGTTTCACCTTCCCTGTAACCATGGCAATTGCTAGTTTATCCGCAGGACTCGGCGCGGGTGCTGCATCAATTGTTAGTCGAACCATCGGGGAGGGTGAACAATCACATGCTAAGCGCCTATCTACCGACAGCCTTATCTTTTCTTCACTGTTTGTGACATTGTTGAGTACGATTGGCTTTTTTACTGTTGATCCGCTCTTTTCTTTATTGGGTGCTAAGGGAGAGACACTCGCATTAATTAGCCAATATATGAAAATTTGGTATTTATCTATGCCGTTTTTAGTTATTCCCATGGTAGCAAACGCGGTTATAAGGTCGGTTGGCAATGCCAAGTGGCCCGGGATAATTATGGTGGTCTCTGCATTAATCAATATTGGCTTAACGCCTCTTTTCATTTTCGGTTATGGACCTGTTCCTGCTATGCACATAGAGGGAGCGGCCATTAGTACTGCTATCGCGAGAATTTTCACATTCGTGCTCGCCTTATATGTTATCTACAAACATGAAGACATGTTGTTGATATGCTTGCCTTCTCTCTCTCAATTTATTAATTCGGTCACTAAAGTCATTAAAATAGCACTACCCGCTGCTGCAGGTAGTGTGGTTAATCCTCTAGCAATTGGGGTCGTTACTGGATTATTGGCTAGCTACGGGGACAATGTTGTCGCTGCATTTGGTGTAGGCACCAGAATAGAATCGTTTGCCAGTATTCCTCTACTCGCACTGTCAGCTGCGATTGGTCCCATTGTTGGACAAAACTGGGGCGCTGACCAAAAAGGGCGTGTTATTAAGTCGATTAAGTATTGTTATAGTATTACTCTGATTTGGGCATTTAGTGTAACCGTTGGGCTCTATTTCTTAGCGCCATCGATCGCTAGCATTATCGCTTCAGATAGCTCAGTTGCCGACATTGCTAGCTCATACTTGTTGGTAGTGAGCTCAAGCATTGCCGGGTATGGTTTTGTTATTATATCGGCGGCGGCATTTAACGCGCTTGGAAAATCAACGACAGGCTTGGCGCATTATCTAGTGCGAGGCTTCGTTTTGTATGTACCGCTCTCGTGGCTCGCAACGCTTTGGTTTGACTATCAATGGGTATTTTACGCGATAGCGGCTTCTAACATTGTCTCTGGTATTTTTGTGGCAACATACACCCTTTATTGGTTAAAAGTAGCCAAAAAAAATGACTGCGAGCCAAATGCCTTTAGTTTCCAATAATTGGCACATAGACTCTGTTTAACCTTTATGACTTCACGCTAGTTTAAACTGCCCTTGATGCTTCTATGCTCGACCAATTTTAGTTATTAGAAGAGCATGATACCGGTTTATCATGCTTAGTCTGTCTCATCTAAAGGCAGCGGTTTGCATGGCGCAGTGGGGCTAAGATTAACGCTTGGATCCCAAATTCGATCCCAAATTTTACCCACTGACGCAAAATCTGGACGCGCACTCACTTTTTTCGCATTTATAGCCTGAATACCTTTAGCGTCCGTTTGAGCAACCACAAAGTTAAATACGTAATTACACTCAACGCCCATTCGTAAGTCAGACATGATGATATTGTCGTCTTGTCGCTTTACTGAATAAAGTCCTTTCGTAAACCACGCTAAGCGATTGATTGCCCAGTTATCACTTAATGGATCGAGGAGCATGGGGGAACTTGGATAAGCTTGGAAACTCACTTCACTTGGTTCATCGAAGACCGACGCATAAATTTCATGGTACTTAGTCATATTACCAGATTCTGACACAGCGACGACTCGCCACAATAAGGTATTTAGTGGAGCAGGAGTACTGACATAGGCGATAGCACCTATTCCTTTTTCCTCCATTGCTATTTCGACTTTTTGGTCGATCATTACCTTGGCACTCAAGCTCCATGCAATGTATGCCGTGCTTGCAATTATGCCGAGTTTATTGGCCCTTATCGCGCTAATACTTGGTTGTTTGAGTGCTAAAGCAAAGCCCAAACCAATCAATAGTGGCAGAGTATATAAGGGGTCAATGATAAACAAGTTGGAAACACCATACGGATATTCAGTCAGTGGCCACATCAATTGCGTACCATACACAGTAAAGCTGTCTAATAGTGCATGCGTGCTTAAAGTGAGAAACACCAAGGCGAACCACCGTAGCTTTAAATGTGCAGTGTTTGGGTGAAACTCACTTAATAGCCAAGCGATGATTGGACTGACCAACAAGTGTACCCACAGTGAATGACTGAAGCCACGATGATAAGTGAAGGATTCAACGTCACCAGCGTAGGGTATTAAAACGTCTAAGTCAGGGAGAGTGCCTAATGCAGCCCCGTACAAAATCGCCCTACGGCCTATTTTATTCCCTAATACCGCATACCCGACTGCTCCACCAAGCGCGATTTGAGTTAATGAATCCATAATTACTACTATTGCTTTATTTTTGGTATAGCCTTGATACTAGAGGATGCTAGGAAATAGACCACATCATTCTGATTTAAATTTATGTTTGTAAGGGGATGCTAGATCGCAAAACTTGCAGACGGATACTTAATTGAATCGCAGTTATTAAATTTAGCAAAGCGCTCTAGCTCTGCTATCAGTTTAGGCATAAAGCCTGGCATCTCGTTGTTTGAGCTTGCTAGCTGGCCATTCTCAAGGTGCAGACTAATAACTTCTAACTGCTTTAGCTTTCTGTGGGCCTTGCAATCGATGCGCGCGACAAAGCGATCACCGAATAATACAGGTAGGGTGAAGTAACCATATTGTCTTTTAGCTGGTGGAACATAACATTCAAGTTTGTAGTCAAAGCCAAACAAGGCGTTCAGGCGGTCTCGATGAATAAGTACATTGTCGAAGGGGGAAAGTACTTTGACCGTGTTTTGAAAGCGCAGACTTGCTGCCTTATTTTCTATGTGATGATAAGTATCGGGGTGGTTTTTATTTTGAATGGATTCAATTTCACCAGATCGTAGTTTGGTGTCGATAATCGCTTGCATAGCATCGCGAATAGGTTTGCCGGTTTTTAAATGGAGGAGTTGTTTCTTGGTGAAAATGCCATGGGCTTTCATAGTATTTTCGAATAGGTACTTGGCATACTCTTCAACACTGGGCATTGATAAATCAATATTGTCTGGCAGGCAGCGCTCTCGTAAGTCGAATACTTTCTCCATCCCTTCGCGCGCGCAAATCATGATATCGCCTTGCATAAAAAGCCGCTCAAAGGCTCTACGACTTGGGCCCATGTTCCACCAGTCACCGGTATTTTCATTCTGTTTTTCGATATCTCTCAAGCGGGTTGGGCCGTGTTGCTCAATGCGCGCCAGTATCGATTTCAATAAGCTAGGGTCAGTGCCGTTATAATAACGATTCTTGTTGTTGCGCACGTCTTCCATAGCAGGTAGCGCAAAGCGATAATCACGCATTGGTAAATAAGCCGCGGCATGATACCAATATTCAAACACCTGCTTATTGGCGACTAATTCATTTAAATAAGATGGCTGATAATCGGGCACTCTGCTCCACAAAATGTGGTGATGAGCTCGCTCGATAACAGAGATGGTATCTATTTGTACATAGCCTAAATGCTCTATTGCTTGAAGTGTTCCTTGCAAACCTTTCGAAAATGCGGGTTTTCGCGCTAAGCCCTGTGTTTGCAGTGCAAGCCGTCGGAGAACTTTGGTCATCGCGGATTTAATCCAATCTGCTTTCTGTATCGCCGTTCTCGACTGAGCATACGGAACAAGTGGCGTTTGGCTTTACGCCGATGCTTTGCCACTGCGAATTCATAGCATCGAAAAGGTGAAGCTGATTGATGTTTACCTTGCCGTACGAGGTAAGCAATTTAATGGCTTCAAGAGCTTGGTATGCGCCAATGAGTCCAACCACCGGTGACATCACACCTGACTCTACACAAGTTAATTCTTGTTCTCCGAAAAACTGACTAATACAGGCATAACATGCTGAATTCACTCTGGGCGACACGCAAAAGACTTGGCCTTCCATCCGAATCGCGGCACCAGAGACCAGATCTGTTTTGTACCTATAGCAAAGGCGGTTTATATCATTGCGTGATTGCAAATTATCGGTGCAATCCAAAACCAGATTATGTTGCTCAATTGCTGCCGATAAAGCGTCGGTGTCTAGGCGGTAATCTATCGTGTTGAGTTGAACACCTTGATTTATTTGTTCTAGCGTCGATTTTGCAGATGATACTTTCTTTTTGCCTATATTGGCTTCAAAGTGGAGTACTTGCCGCTGTATATTGGACAGTTCAACAATGTCATCATCAACAATGGTTAATTCGCCAATGCCAGCGGCGACCAGATATTGGGCTGCAGCGCAACCTAATCCGCCAGCACCAATGGTCAGCACTTTACTATTTAGTAACAATTCCTGCTTTTCCAAATCAAAACCTTGCAAGGAAATTTGTCTGGAGTAGCGCATCGCTTCTCTAGTGCTAATACTTTTTGTCATTATCTACGCCTTCTCAATCTGATGACTGAATGAGTGAGCTAAACGGCAGAATTGTGAGGTTTTCACCAATCTCTACACGTCCACGCTCTTGCTCAATCAGGGCATAACAATTGCTGTTAGAGAAGCAAGACAATACACCTGAGCTCTGAGAGCCAGCACTTTGCACACATAAAAGGCCTTCATCATTGGTGAAGAAGGTGGCTCTTTGGTAGTCGGCACGCCCAGGTCTTTTTCTAAATACGGAGCTTGCCTCGGCTTGCAACTGAATGCCCGAAGAAGGTAGTTGCCCAGCCATGCATTTGAGCGCTGGTGTCGCAATTTGGTCAAAGGTCACTGCGCTGGAAACTGGGTTGCCAGGCAAGCCAAAAAACACACTCTTTTTTAAACGCCCAAATGCCAATGGTTTACCGGGTTTGATAGCGAGTTTCCAAAAATCAATATCGCCATATTCATCCAAGACTTCTTTAGTGTAATCCGCTTCACCCACTGACACACCGCCACTCGTAATAACGCAATCTGCTTCTTGGTCGGCTCGTTCAAAGGTTTGTTGAATGAGTGCTCTATCATCGGGGATAATCCCCAAATCAATGACCTCGGCTCCCAAGCTTGTCAGCATTGCTTTTAGCATTGGCCGATTAGTATCAAAGATACGATCGCTGCGCGCCGCTTCGCCGACCGAAAGTAATTCATCACCCGTAGAAAACACGGCAACTTTGATTTTGCGATACACTTCAACTTTGTCACAGCCTAAAGAAGCAAGTAAGCCAATATCAATAGGGGACAGCTTTTTACCAGACTGAAGGACACTTGCGCCTTCTCGAATATCATCGCCTTTGGGACGCACGGCCTCACCCTTATCAACCGCCACTGTGAATGATACGGAGTCTCCTTCGACTTCGGCATTTTCTTGCATAATGACGGTGTCTGCACCCTCTGGGAGTTCAGCCCCAGTCATGATCCTTACGCATTCACCAGACTCAATACGGTGCGAAAAAGCGTTCCCTGCGAAGCTTTTGCCAACCAACTGAAACTGAGAAGTGTTGGTCAAGTCTTCGTGTCGTAGTGCGTAACCATCCATCGCAGAGTTGTCATAAGCGGGCACATTGATTGGAGATGAAACATCCACAGCAAGCACACGATTAAGAGCATCATCTAGTGAAACCTCTTCGATTTCCTTCACCACATTAATGGCGCCTAATATAATCTCTTTTGCTTTAGATACGGGCAGTAAACCGTCAGTATCACAATTCCACGCCATGCTTCGTTCTCCTTTTTGGCAGCACTTTTTTTGCTACGTTTTATAGCCGTCTAATATGCCCGTTTAAGCAAATAATTTCATCTGCTTTCACCCATGTTTCTCAGGAGAACGTACTGGCTTATCGATACATGTAGATTTTTGCCGCCCGTTTAGCAACCAACCAATCGGAGACCATGAGACAAACAAAACATAAGTCAGCATACCAATCGCGATGGTGCCAAAAGCACTGATGGCAAATTCGACTAGCATTGGTAGATCGGTATCGAGTAGCAAGAACTGTAAAATCCATACCAAGGGTAAATGAATGATATATACCCAGTAAGACGAGCGTGAGACAAATTGAGCGACCTGACTCTGTCGGTCAAAAAAGCGCTTTCCTACCAATAAAACCGCTAGCACCGTATACATAGACAAGTAGGCTTCTGCGCTGGCTTTTATTGTTTGATTCAAGTCTACATCTGGACTGTTTGTGAGGTTATGCATCGCATCCATAATAGTGAATGAACTCGGCATAAATGAATAGTAGATGATGTAGTAGGCCAGTCCAATGATCAACAAAGGCCACATAAACGGCTGAATAGCATCTAGCACACGGGGCTGATTATAAATACCCCAACCTAGTATAAAGAAAACCCCATGGAAGCCAAAAGCCCAAAGTGCCGGACTGAGCTGCTCAGGTGCTGGTAAGGGGGAAAATTGGGTCAACATTGAAGGAACGAGCACCAAAGGTAGCAAGAGTAAAAATACAATGGGGTGCTTTATGACAGGTGTATGCCAATCAATTGCTTTAAGATTGAGTTTTCGATAAACGAAAAGAAACATCAAGGTCAGTGCATAAAACCAAATCAGATAATATAGAAACCATAAATGCATAGTGCTAAGCGGCGGCTTTGGCGCATCTGGATTATTCAGCATACCGGTAATTAACCCTAACATTGGTGAAGGGTTCGATACCGATTGTGCCGCCCATGAGAATATGGTGACAACAGCAATAGTGATCAGAGGTAAAAAAATGATAAGAGGTAGCGCTATACGCAGACTTCGGTTTTTGATTACAGCGCTTGCGCCTCGCTTCTTATAAAGTAAGGCGCCGAAAAAGCCAGCAACCAAGAAAAACAAAGGCATTCGCCAACCATGTGTATAAAAAGCAACAAAGTCGATGTAGCTTGCATTGTCAGTGCTTGCCGACATCCATACTTGGCTCATTAGAGGGCTGTATGCCAGAGATGCATGAAAGAAAACACCCAGAAGCATTGCAAATGCTCTGATGTTATCCATGTAGTGAATTCGTGAGTTAGAGACCGGTCCCATAAGGGGTTCTCCTTTTAATAAAAGTTATTGGTCGTGCAGGTAGTCAGTCAAGTCAGACCGCTTACTCCGACGATGATAATGTTAAACATCGAGTCAACTTCAGGTGAAATGTCGACATTTGTTTCATACATTGATTACATAACTTTTACTGAATCATGGGCCTTCTCTCTTAGGTACTAAGACGCGTTTGGTTAATTACCCGCCTGTTGTGATAAGTATGCACAATCAAATCGACTTTGCATAGTATTGTTAGTTTAGCGCTAAAGAATCAACTATATTTGCCGCTAAAAACGTAGGCATAACTTAAACTAAAAAAACTCCATGCAATCATATTCAAGCTATAGCGAACCGAGTTCAACGAACGATGACCCAACTGTTAGTGCAGAGTCACGCGAAATCATAGCGACATCTTCCATAATAGACGCACTCATAGAGGGCGATTATTCGATTCAGGCCGATACTTCAACGGCGCTAGGCCAAAAGTTACAAAGACTTATCGAAAAGCTGGGGGAAAATGCTAGGAATGATTTAAATAGGGTGGTTGACCTTTCAATTAATAATAATGAGGCTTCAATTGCAGCAGCCCAATTACTTTACGATTTAAAAAATGTTGCTGCGTTCTCTCAAAGAATTGCCTCTGCTGCGGAAGAAATGAGAGCCTCTGTTGGTGAAGTTAAACAATACAGTGAGAGTATTGATCAAGGCACAACGAATTCATTTAATGCGGTTGAAAAAGTACTAGGAACTCTCGGTAAGGCAGTTGAAACATTCGACGAAATAAAGGCGTCTGTTGCTGAAAATAGCGCAAAGCTGACTGGGCTGACTCATTTTACAAAACAAGTAAGGGATATTTCCGACCAAATAAAAGGCATAGCATTTCAGTCTAATATACTGTCAATGAATGCTTCGGTTGAAGCCGCTCGCGCTGGCGATCAGGGGCGTGGATTTGGTGTTATTGCACAGGAAATTCACTTGCTCTCAGGTCGTTCTGAAGACGCCACCGCTCAAATTACTAAATTGATCAATAATTACGAAAGCGAAGTTGCGGGTATTATGAAATCTCTTGGACAAAGCCAAGCTATGGTGGAGGAGGGGCAAAGCTCTATCAACCTAGCTGATTCCGAAATGAATACAATGGTTGATCAGTTCAAAGCAGTGTCGGAGAACACATCTCAAATATCATTAGCGCTAAGCGAACAATCACAAGCCTCGGAAGAAGTAGCGAAAGGCATAAACACTATTGCTATGCATTCAGATAAAAGCGTGGCAAGTACTGACAACATTGTTGAATCAATTGAGTCAATCCAGTCGCATATCAATCAAGAAATTCTGGCCGTTTCTGAACTAAATATTCGCGGAAAAATAGTTAAACTGGCCCAGTCTGATCATGTCATATGGAAAAAGCGTTTGGTAAATATGATTGCGGGTAAAGAAGGTTTGAGCTCACATGAACTGGCAGATCATCACAGCTGTAGACTTGGCCTCTGGTATGACAAAGTGAATACACCTGAACTCCGCTCCCATCCGGCCTTTGCTCAACTGGAAGAGCCACATCGCTTGGTTCATGCTCATGGTAAGCGTTCTGTCGATTTGTATAATGCAGGAAATATTGGGATGGCTTTACAAGAAATTCAAAAAGTTGAGCAAGCTTCAAGGCACGTTTTAGCGCTATTGAGGAAACTTGAACATGTCTAGTGATTAGCGCCATGAAAACTGTTTCATAACAACCTAATCTGCAGTACCTTTCAACTCAAGCGACCCCCGTGGTCGCATTTTTATGGCGCTTTGACTCAGGTCGCTTGTAAAGCAAAGAATGCCAATTTAACATCGTTTTAACAAAACCCTTCAGGCTTCGGCAGTGTAGAAAACGATGAAAAAAAATCTTGTTAGATTAGGAGCCCGTGTTCTGCTGGCTGGCAGTATTTACTTTTTAGCTTCAGCAAAATCATACGCTGGTTGGGAAGTGTCTTGGATTGATCGCTTTGACGGTGACAGTGTCAATTGGGACAACTGGACCGCACAAATACAAGCCAACTATAACAATGAAATACAGTGTTATACCGATGATGATAGTTCAGCGTTAAAAAACTATGATGTATCCGATGGCACGCTTAAGATTATTGCGCGTAAACAGAATATCGACTGCCCGGGTCAAAGTGGTGCTAGTAGAACGTGGACATCGGGTCGCTTAAACAGTAAAGACAAAGCTGAGTTTTTATATGGACGTTTGGAAACGCGGCTGCGATTCTTAGAGCTCCGAGGTGGAACTTGGCCTGCTTTTTGGATGCTAGAGAATCGGATTGCTGAAAATCCGATAAAAGGTGATAACGACAATGTTAATTGGCCGAACCCCGGGGCAGGTGAAATTGACGTTTGGGAGTGGTTTTCTAACTCTGGTGATTCATACATAACCAATTTCTTTAACGTTCACAACTGCGGAGGTGAAGTTCGTCCTGCTTATCCTGGTGGCGCTCCAGATGTCATGGTGTTTAATCGCTACGCGATAGAGTGGACTGCACAGGACATCACCTTCTATATGAATGACAACGTGGTTGCGCAACACAACCTAAGTGAATGCCCACAGTACAAAGAACCTATGTTTGCCTTAATCAATGTTGCTGTCGGTGGCAACCTTGGAGGGGCGGTTGATCCTGAACTTACCAGCGCGACTTTAGAAGTTGATTATATTGCACACTGCGTTGCTTCAAGCGCAAACGAAAGACAATACTGCAACGAAAGCACACCAGTAGCGCTTGATGATGACGGTGACGGTGTCGTTAATGCTGATGATTTATGTCCAAATACAGAGGCAAATACAGAGGTTGATGCAGATGGATGTGAAGTGCAGCAACAACCCAACGAAGCGGCTCCAGAACCGTCTGAAGAGTCAGTGAATGTGATTTCCTTATTCAGTGATAGTTACCAGAATATTGCGGATATAAATTACAATCCTAACTGGAACCAGGTGACGCAAGTTAGCCAAATTCAGATACAAGACAATACGGTTTTGAAGTACCAAAACTTGAACTACCAAGGCACGGACTTTGACCAAAACAAACAAGATGTTTCTAACATGGCTGAATTTCGTCTGGACTATTGGACCAAGGATGCTACTCAGCTACGCGTTTACTTAATCAGCCCTGGTCCAGTTGAAATTGCCTATGATATTGAAATTGAACAGCAGAGCTGGCAATCAGTGGCTATTCCAATTTCCGTTTTTGATGGCGTTGATTTGACCAACCTTTTTCAGTTGAAAATAGAAGGGAACGGTACAGTGTTTTTAGATAATCTACTTTTTGTCGCTGAAACGCAAACCGCTAATCCACCGCCTGCACCGCCAGCAACACCGCCTGCAGTAGAGCCTGAGCCAGCGCCAATTGATACTGAATCGAGTGGCGGCGCGACATCACTACCTTTGGTTTTATTGTTTTCTTGTCTTGCTTTGATTCGCCGTCGAACGGTATTCACTAAAGCCTAGTTCTGCGTTTTGCGGTAAGTTGACTAAAATAACAATGTTTATTTATTGTTCTATACTTTGCTTGGAAATATTCCAATAAAGCAAAGGAGAACGACATGCAAAATCCAGTAGGTTGGTTTGAAATATATGTTCAGGATATGGCTCGAGCAACTGCCTTTTATGAAAAAGTACTACTAACAAGTTTTGAATCAATTACTGACCCGACAGATGACTCGGTACAGATGATGGCTTTTCCATCTAATTATGAAACTTATGGTGCCAGTGGCGCGCTGGTGCATATGAAAGGTGTTCCGTCTGGTGGCAGCACGATGGTGTATTTCTCGTGCGATGATTGTGCCATTGAGCAGTCTCGAGTGCTCGACGCTGGTGGCAAAATTGAAAGAGAGAAAATGTCTATTGGTGAATATGGTTTTATCTCCTTAGTGTGCGATACTGAAGGCAACATGATTGGACTGCACTCTCAAACATAGTGCATTTACACAAGGAACAGCAATGCAATCGCCGAATCTAGTCTAGGCTTCATCTGGCGATTGCTAGACTGATGCACCTTCGTGAAAATGGTGAAAGCGCACATGCTTTTTCTTTTAAAAGCAACTTCAGCAACGGTCAGTAGAGAGTCCTCAGTCAAGTGAGCAACCTGCAAAACCCTGTCAAAAATTAGAAGCCAAGCATAAACACCGATAATAAAAACTTGCCTAAGGTGTGTTAGTGATGTATAACACTATTAAGTATTGGTGTGTTGGTGATGTATGACACCTAGTTTCGCTTCTATCACTTGTGTTGAACACTTAACTATAGTCGGTAATTAAAACAACTATGACGAGGAAAGACCTATGTCTAAACAATGGGATAACGATATCCCTATTTACATACAACTTTATCAGCAAGTCATTCGTCGGATTCTAGATGGCAACATTACTGAAGGTGAAGCCTTACCATCTGTTAGGACAGTAGCTGCAGAATATCAACTTAATCCGGTCACCATTTCTAAGGCATATCAGATGTTACAAGACGAGCAAATTGTTGAAAAACAGCGTGGTTTAGGTCTATTTGTAAAAGCAGGTGTTCAAGAACTCATATTGGCAAGAGAACGCAGTCACTTTTTAGAAAAAGAGTGGCCTGTCGTGTTAGAGCAAATCGCTCGTCTCAAACTATCTGCTGAACAACTGCTGAGCGCACAAAAGGAGGGGAAATAATGGAAGCCTTAATTAGAATGACCGGGCTGAGTAAGAGTTACGGTAAGAAACCGGTATTGAAGAATCTCAACCTTTCTGTAATGCCGGGTCAAATCTTAGGTTTAGTTGGGCCTAATGGGGCAGGCAAAAGTACTTGTCTTCACGCTATGTTGGGCTTAACAAGCTATGAAGGCAATATAGAAGTCTGTTCTTTTAACCCGCGAAAACAGCGTATCAATATGTTGAAAGACGTCGCCTATATTTCCGATGTCGCCGTCTTACCTTCTTGGTTAAAAGTTTCCGATGCGTTGAGTTACATGGAGGGCGTTCATCCTAACTTCGATATTCAAAAAGCCAAAGCATTCATCGCAAAAACGAATATTAGCTTGTCGTCTAAAGTGAAAACGCTATCCAAAGGTATGGTGACACAATTACATTTAGCTTTGGTCTTGGCTGTCGACGCGAAGGTCTTGGTATTAGATGAACCAACACTGGGGCTTGATATTCTTACTAGACGCCAATTCTACACCCATCTTCTGGAAGAGTTTTACACCGAAGAAAAATGCATTGTAGTGACCACGCATCAGATTGAAGAAATTGAAAATATTCTGACTGATGTCGCTTTTATCCGCGATGGCGAAATTGTGTTGGCTGAAAGTTGCGAAGATCTAAATGCTCGCTATCAATTATTAGCCGTCGATAATGAACACCTGGCTACAGCGCAAAGTTTAAAGCCACTGTACTCCACGAGCATGATGGGTTTGCACAGTATGTTAATCGATCTCAATCAGCTACCAGAAAATCATGTGCCACTTGCAGACTTGGGTAAAGTTCAAAAAGCGTCGTTAGCAGATATTTTTGTTGGTTTGATGTCGAAAGAGCAAGTTGTTGGCGAGAAAGAAGTCGAAGGAGAGAACGCATGAACTATCAGCAAATAAAAAGTAGCTTTCAACGCGAAATTTGGGAATCTCAAAAGACCTTTGTATGGACCCCGATTGTCATGGCAGCCTTGTTCTTCGTGCTGCTAGCATTTGAACTCCTTACGGCCAATGACTACCAAATGGAGAATATAGGTAACTTAATTAAACTGGCGCAATATCCTGATGCTAGCGAACAACTTGATCGTTTTGGCTTCCTTCTTGTTCAAGTTGTGATGGGGATATTTCTATCGATTGCTGGCCTATCTCAGCTGCGCTATTTCTTATCCTGTTTGTTTGACGAGCGACGAGACTTATCGATTTATTTTTGGCGTTCGTTACCAGTTTCAGATTTGCAAAATATCATTGTGAAATTCGTCACTGGTGCTCTCGTTATACCCATCACTTTCATTTTGGCGGCTATGGCCTTAATTTTTGTTGGGTTTAGTTTCTTTCTGATCCTAATGTCGATTACCCTATCAGGCCCTGATATTGGCGTTTGGCAGTTTGCCTCATCGGTGAATTTGCTCACTCCAATTATCAGTGTTTTCTTAAGCATTATTCCAATGACCTTGTGGATGTTTCCAATATTTGCATGGTTAATGTTGGCATCTATGATTGCAGGTCGAGCACCGTTTTTATGGGCGCTTCTGCCGATTGTATTCGTAATGCTGGCTGAAGTCGTCATAGTGAAAGTGTTCAATAGTGGCGATTTCTTTTTTGTTTATGCATTAAGAGACTATCTTTCGATTAGCCCAGAATTGCTTGCTGAGAATGGCATACGATTTACGTTTGAAAATGACGGTTTTACACCTGATTTAATTCCCAAAGCGATTATGAGTAAAGTGGGTATGATTCCCTTGGGTTTAGGTGCTGTCTTTATGGGGGCAACGTATTGGTTGAGAGTAAATCGCAGCCACGAGTAGAGAGCACAGTAAAACAAACGTTCTAGCTTGGCTCAGCTTGCACTCATGCAATCTGAGCTACAAGGCCCACAGTCTTTTAAATTCGCTGGTTTGTCTTTTGGAAATAATCACCTTCAGGCCGTTTTTCAGTGCGACCTGAAGCGAGCCATTCTCCATTGCATCTATAGATTCTATAAAGTGCGTATTGACTAGCCAGCTTCTACTCGCTTTAAAAAATAAATCGTGATCTAAACGTTCATGGATAGCACTGATAGGCCGGTGAACGCATGGCGATGCTTTATCAAAATAGACTTTTGTGTAATTTCCTAAAGCCTCAAAAGCGAAGATCTCGTCCACGCTCACAAAATAACATTCGTCTCTATCTTTAATAAAAATACGTTTTTCAGGACTAAGAGTCTCCTTTTGGACTCGCACTTTTGACAAAGCCTTTTCCAAGCGTTCTTGACGCACGGGTTTTAATAAGTAATCGAGCGCATTGTATTCAAATGATTTGATTGCATGTTCATTGAATGCTGTCACGAAGATCACTTGTGGCATTTCTTGGCACTGCTCCAAAATATCGAAACCGTCACCATCAGGCAAATCAATATCAAGCAAGAGTAAATCGATAGTGTTGTGCCTCAAAATCTCAAGTGCATCTTGCACGTTAGCAGCCTCAGCAACAACTTCAACATTGCCTATCGCCAGCACTTGCTGTTTTAGTTCGAGTCTTGCCAAGCGGCTGTCATCAACAATGGCAATGCGCATTTATTTCTTTTCCTCAAATTGTTCTAAGGGAAGAACGATACTCACAGTAGCGAAACCATTATCGTAGGACAGTGATAGTGACGGGGACACGACACTATTTTTGGGATATAACAGCGCTAACCGTCGGCGAATATTCTTTATTCCGATGCCTGCGTTTGATTGAGTCGAGATATTTTCATTCACTTTTGGCAGCGGATTACTGACATGAATATGCAGTGCGTTTGCTTGCTCGATTGTTATTTTAAGAGAAATAACACCGCCATCGACCAAGCGCGCTACGCCATGCTTGATTGCATTTTCAACACACAACTGTAACAGCATTTTTGGTATCAATGCGCATTGAGCCTCGTCACTTACCTCACTCTCAAACCTTAATCGATCTTCATATTGTATTTTACATAAGGCGATATATTCCTGCAGAATCTCAAGCTCTTTCTCAAGGCGTACTTTTGCACTTTGGTGCTGCTCCAATGAATAACGTAACATGTCCGATAATTGAGCGAGTGAATCTCTAGCTTTGTGAGGCTCTTCTAAAATACTGGCGCGTATGTTGTTTAAGGTATTGAACAAGAAGTGCGGGTTCAATTGTTGCGACAATACTTCTAATTGACTGCTGGCTAACGCTTCTTTTATCGCGTAAAGCTGGCGAACTTTTGTCAGCAAAAGGTACACTACTGACCAGAACAACGAAGCGCCAAACATATTATACCAATTACCCCAAAACATCGTTTTAATAGCGAACCAATGCATACCTTCAGGGATCGGAGGCACTGAGCCAAAGTAGATGAATAGCAGGATGCAAAGCACCATAAGGGATGTACCGAAACTCGCTCCCAGCATCGATTGAACGATGAAGTATATGACTTGATAAAATATGTTTGCAGTGTTGAAGAAGCGTTTGAAACCATAACGGCTGACGTAAGAATACAGTCCGGTTCCAAAAATCAGAGTGATCGCAAAATAAATTTCTTGGTGGGCCAAGCCTCTAGTGAAGTGAATACTGCCTGTTATTACCGAAAATACCGATAGCCAAGCTAAGAGCTGATAGTAGTGTACATATCTGCTTTGCATTAAATACTCTGTAGAGATTTGTCACGAGTTAGCAGTTGATGCGCTTTTTGGTCAAAACTACTCGCTTGATTGTTCAACATGATAACGGCTCTTGACCCATCCAAATAAAAGCCCATGAAAGTACTGAACCCGCCTGTCATTCCGTTGTGCCAAGCATATGTTTGTCCTTTATCGTCTTTCATAAGCATCCAGCCTAATCCTTGTTCAAATTTACCGGCGGTGGGCGTGTAGGGTGTGAATAGCAACTTGGCAAGTGCGTTCTGTTCCGTCGACATCAGCATCATATATTCAGCGTATTTAATCATATCGTCAAGACTTGAAACTACTGCACCTGCACCAGACGCAGCACCCAATGTCCATTTAGGCACGGCTAAACCTGAGGCATTATGACCTTGCGCCATACTTTTTGCCGGATTATTTATCTCAGGAACAGTGTCAACCGAGAGGTAGCTATTGTCCATTTTAAACACGTCGAAGATATGTGTTTGCATTTCATTAGCGAGATCTGTATTGCGGTTAATCGCCAGTGCCTCACCTAAAACAGCGAAGGCGAAATTAGAATATTCATGTTTGTTTTCTTCCGGTAAGTACGTTGGCGCAAGCAAATCTTCCTGCAACATTTCGCGCGTAATATGCTTGAATGGGTTTTGTGGATCCATGCTTTTTTGTAGGCTAGGAGGATTGCGCTCCAAGCGGCTCGTATGAGTCGCTAGTGCTTGCATAGAAATAGGAGATGCATTTTCAAAAAAACGGTCAACTGTAGTTTGTAATTCGAGCTGGCCCTCTACTACTTGTTTTGCCAACAGATACGCAGTAAAGGTTTTACTAATTGAGCCTATTTCATATTGTGTCGTTGGGCCATGCTCACCCCAAAACCGGTTAGTGATCTTGCCATTTTCTATCACGGCTACGCTCCCACCTTTTTCACCAAACTCAGCCGGCTTAAATTGTAAGTGAGCATTTTTATTATTGACCTTGCTCAAGGTAAGTGGCATTGGCATGCCTTGCACAAATGTGCCTGCGTAGCCTTCACTGCTTTTCGCGCCAGAAAATTTAGCGCCTAGAATCTCTGACGTAAAGCTTAATTTTTGCGTATCTATCGATATTTCGTTTACTGGGATCCCAAAGCTATTTTGTGCAGGGCTATCAAGTGCTGCAGAATAGCCGTCTTTGATCACAGCAATATGCAAAGCTAGGGGAAGCGTGCTGCTTGCATTGATTTTTAAGTCGCCAATGTACTTACCTTCAAATGACATTCTATTTAAGTCGTCTTTAGATAATTTGTGAAGCACTAAAGGCATCGTTTTGCCTTGAGTAAAAGTGCCTTCAAGTTTGTCGTCAACTACTTTACCTTCAAAGGTCGCACTTAAACCCTCGTCAAAGAAAGAAATACTCTGACCGTCAATAGTGAAGCGGCTTGGATCTCGGTCATGCATTCCTTGATTGGGGCTATTGATGGTGAGTGTTTTATTGTTCTCACTAATTTCAATACCTATGGCAAGTTTAACCCCTTTTGATATTTGTAGTTCGCCTCGCCACATTCCATCATATGTGTTTTTTTCGCTAGCATAAGTAAGTGGCAATGCCATTAATTGGATGGCAAGCGCAAGAATAAACAGAGATGCTATCTTAGTCACTTTCTTCATTTCGATTCCTTTTTCTTTACTGGACGCTATCACTGTACTCAAATATTTTGATGAAGAAATAAAAATATGACCAGCGGTCAATAGAAGTGACAAACGGGAAAGCTTAGCTTAGAGTATCTTGATTAGGCTTATTGATGCCATTTAACACTGTGTTTAAGGATAGTTATGAAATCCATTGTTTTGATTTTACTTACTGGGCTTTGCCTTATATCAACAGCAAATGCTCAGCAAGGCAGTGATATCTATATGGGGGAATTACGAATAGGTGAAGAGGCCAATGTCTCAAATTTGCAAGCTGTAACGAATAACCCAGCTTACACAAATCAGCCTTATTTTTTTAACGCTTCCAGTTTGTATTTTACGCAAGAGCTTAAGGGCGAAGAGGCGCAAAACGGACAAATGGATATTTTTGTGTATGACTTGCCTTCGAAAAGCGTCCGGAATGTAAGTCAGTCTAGTGAAAGTGAATATTCACCTACACCAACGCCCGATGGAAATGGTTTATCAGTTATTAGGGTTAATGCGGAAGGTAAGCAAGAACTTTGGCAATTGGGCTTTTCAGGTGAGCCGCTTCAGCACTATGTGCCTGCAATAGAGCCGGTGGGGTATCAAGTATGGATGAATGAAAAAGAACTTCTTTTATTTGTGCTAGGCGAACCGCATACTTTGCAAAAAGTAAGTATTGATAAGCCTAATAATAAAGGCGCTGTAATTGACGATAATATCGGTGCAAGCTTGTATCGGGTGAATAACAGCGATTGGTTTCTTTATTCGCGAGCAGCTGATAAAACGGAATTAAAGGCTTACCACCAAAAAACACGCGTGAAAAAAGTCCTCGCTGAGCTTCCTAAAGGTAGTCAGTACTTCTCAGTGAGTGCGAATGGAAATGTCGTCACAAGCGATGGTAATAGTTTGTATTATACGGAAGTAAAGTTAGCAAATGACGGCGACTTAAGTTCAGAAGGAGGATGGTCAAAGGTTACCGTCGAGCATGCAAAATGTGGCTCGGGCGTTTCTCGCACTGCGATTTCTCCCGACGGTAAAACCGTAGCCCTAGTTTGTCCGCACTAATGGCTAAGACTGCTTTTGCTCCTCTGCCTCTGCCTCGGCTTCAGCCTCAAGCTCTTTTTCTACTTTTTTGAGCTTTTTGATATCTGCGCCCAGTGAACGCTCTACTGTTTTCCTACCTAAAAATGCAATAGGACCGTAAGGGTATTTACGCTTGAAAAATTTTTTAAAAATCATGATAAATCCTTTTTGAAAAATGAATGGATGTAGGTGCTTAGGAGATTTGCTTTTTTGCACTGACCTAGTGCCTATCATCCGGATTGCTGGAAATAATCGGAAAAACGTCTTAAACAGGTCAATATCCTTTTGATGTTTAAGATTTAAGGTCATATTAATGCATTTTACCGGTTTTGTCATTTTATTGTCATACGCAGATATAAAAAAAGGTTTCTGATAAGCCGATAAAAAAGGTAGAGTAATGAAGAGCTTTGAGTGGTCGATATATACTAAATGAGCAAGCATGAGCAAAGTATGAAAAAGACAAACAACGCAGCAGTCAGAGATTGGCTTGTGTGTGCTCTCTTGTGCCTGTCTGCGATTGGCTTAAATGCCTTTGGTAATATAGCTATTTATGGCACGATCGAGCTTTATTTCGGCAGTATTGCTGCTCTTTTATCGATTCTTGTATTACCACTGCGCTTGAGTCTACTAGTTCTTTTGGCTAGCTTAGGTAGTTTCTACTCACAACTTGCCAATTTCTATTTTGTTGGGGTGCAGGCTCTCGAGTATTTCTTTGTACTAACCTTAGTGCGGTTGAAAATAAACTTTCTTGTGGCCGTGTTCTCTTTTTGGTTATCGATAGGCTTACCAAGCACCTTAAGTATCCTGCATTTCTTAAGCGATCAGAACCTGCGTTCCTCGTTATTTACTGGGGTTACAATTAGTTTAAACGGTTTTGTGTGTGGTATTTTTGCCTTGTTTGCCTATTGGTTTGTACCAACGGTTAGCCAGTTCAAGCGTTTTAATCCAAAAGCCCCACGCTTTTCAAATGTTGTTTTTGAATTGTGTATCGTCAGTGTCATTTTACCTACCATACTGGTCACGCTCGTATTTACTTGGCAATCTGCTGATGAAACAGAGAAGCGTATTAGTAAGGAGCTTGTTAGCGCCTCTTTGCAGTTCGATGAAATTATTACTGACCGTATTGAGCATAATCTACACACTGTTATTTCGGCAGCAGAAACGATTCAAACGCTGCCATCCCTAAAGAACAAAGGGGCCTTATTAAACGCGGTTGCCAATTCAAATGACGACATTGAGAGTATGTTGGTGAGTGACGCATTAGGCAATGTGACAGTAGTCGCCCCTGAAGCTTACGCAGATATTTTCTCTAACCTAGAGAACTTAACTATTGCTCAGCGAAATTATTTTCAACAAGCCAAGACAACGCAGGAAGCGTTTATATCAAAGGTGTTAGAAGGACGGGGTTTAGGTAGTTTAGACATTGTGGCTATCGCTGCTCCTATCATGCGTGATGGTGAGTTCATCGGTATTGTGCAGGCAGCGACAAAGCTTGAACGAGTAGTGAATTTTGATGCATTGGATAGACTAGAGAATAACGGAATTGACGTCATTGTGACGGATAATGCAAATGCTATTGTTTATAGCTCGCTGAATTTAGAGCTGGATCGGAAGTCACTTTTCGAAGTGCAGCGATCATTTAACCCCTTTTTGAGAGATACGCCGGTACTCGATATCTCTGGTACACCTTTCATGTATGCCAGCAGTCAGAATCGATATGGATGGAATATTTATACATTAGCGCCACCGTCTAAGGTATTCACCAGCATCGTGAATTACTTTTTGTATATTGGTTTGACACTACTCGTTTTACTTATTTTGATTGGTTTAATGGCGAATAGGTTGGCAACAAAAATCACTCGCCCTTTGGTCAACTTAGAAGGCTTTTTAGAGCGCAAAATTTCAGTCGATAAACTGCTACCAGAATCTACCATTAGTCGGGAAATGGAAGCTGTAACTCACAGTTTAATTACGGCTAGAGAAGTGAGTGAAAACTTCCAAAAAAACCTAAAGCAGCAAGTTGATGACAAAACGAAAGCGCTTGAGGAACTAAACCTTAAATTGCTCGAAAGCTCTCAACGGGATGCGTTGACAAACTTGTATAACCGAGGTGCTTTTGATCAACTGGCACTTGTTGCCCATGAGAGCTTGGCGAGCCAACAAAGACCCTTCGCGCTCCTGTTGGCCGATATTGATTTTTTCAAGAAGGTGAATGATACTTTTGGCCATCAAGCGGGTGATCACTGCATTATTGAAGTTGCTGAGGCGTTGCAAGAAATGTGTCACCAAGAGCATGACATTGTTGCGCGTTATGGTGGTGAAGAGTTTATTATTCTGATTGATTGCGCTGATAGCAAAGACCCGGTGGCCTTTGTTGAAAGTATCAGGCAGCGTATTGAAGTGGGTCACGTCCAGTACAACGAGCATCGAATTAAATTTACCATGAGTTGCGGATTAGTCTCTGTTCAGGACGATTTTTCACTTCCACTAGACCGCCTTATCACTATTGCAGATGAGCAGCTTTATACAAGCAAAAGAAGCGGTCGTAACCAAACTACTATTAGGGTTGTTTAGTTCCAGATTGACTCAGACTCAGCTTTGACAAATTGAATTAGCTGGGGATAAAACAGCAAAAAATGTGTCGAAAAAAGCGTTTTATTGTTTTGGACAAACTCATTCGCAGCCTCTGCAAACACTACTTTCCCTTTTAATCTTTTTTCAATTTGATAGTACGCGCGTTCACAACTCGATAAGGCTTGGTAATCACTGAGCCAGCGATATTCTAAAAGCCCTTTTCTAACTGCTTGAAAGCGACCCTTTACTGGGCTATCGAAATTCGCGAGTTTGCTATAGAAACGACTTAATAGATCATCCAGGCTCTCAGTTTCGAAGCTTTGCCAATGCTGACATAACAGGTGATCGAAATGAATATCGATAACCACACCAGACATTCTACGAAGCTCTTTTGGAAAGCTTTCTCTTAAGTTTTTGATACTTTTGTGATGATCAGTAAAACTATCGATTCTTCGATGCAGTTTAATGCCATGTTGGTGCTCTTCGTCTAAATGAGAAAGCTCACTTCCTTTAACAAAGTCGCCGAGGAAGTTACCGACCATACTGGTATCGCTTAGTTTGGCCAGATGGATGTGCGCTAAATAATTCATACTATGTGTATGTGGTGTAAGTGATTAAAAACAAGCTGCAATAGCATCCAAGTCTTCAATGTCATTCATGATATGCAAAGACAAGCGAAAAATGTTTTCACGGCGATCAAAGTGTATCTTGGCGCTTTTTAGCTTTCCTTCTACTTCATCCATATCATTCGCTCCCACACACAAGCTACCTCCTTGCTGCTCAATGTCTTTCAAGGCTGGTAGAATAGACACGGTACTTTTGGCTTGTAAGCGTTCAATTAAGCCTGCTTTGAGGTCCCTGTTGTAAGCGATTATGTTGTCGATACCAATCTTCAACATTAGCTCTATAGATGCACTTGCCATCACAAAGGGTGCTATGCTGGGCGTACCTCCCCAAAAGCGCTTTGCTGAGGATGCTGCTCGATAATGAAGTATATCAAATTCAAATGGATTTTGATGTGAAAACCAGCCAGTGATATCTGGCTCTAGCGTGTCAACTTGATCTTGTTTCACATACATGTAGCCAGCGCCGGGGCCTCCGCAAAGCCACTTCACACATGATCCGAAAAGCGCGTCAACACCCCAATCTTGAACATCAATTTTGCTGATCCCTGCTGATTGAGCAACATCAACTAAGGCATATACGCCTTGTTTTTTGGCTAAGTGACCTAAGGCTTTCACATCTGACTTTTGAGATGTGTTTGAATGCACATGAGTAAACAGACAAGCCAAAACATCATGAGCCTTTAGGGCGGTATTCCATCCGTCTATGTCGTTAGGTTCGCAGTGAACGAGTGCGAGTTTTAAGCCATGGCTTTGTGCTAAACCGCTGACCACAAAACCCATTGAGGCAAAAGCGTCTTTATGCATCAATACAGTGCGACGATTTTGGTTTTTATCTAACTTCGCAATTGCTGTTAAGTACGCTGAAAAGCCCGAGGCTAGATTAGTTTGGGGGCAGATCACACTTTCATCAGCGTTAATCAGGCTTCCTACCTTGACACAAAAGTCATCAATGACTTCTAGCCAATGTGGCCAAGCATCGCCCCCCAACTCAGCCCAAGGATTAAGGTAATGTTGCTTAAGTGCAGCTTCTGCAACTCGTGGTAAAGGCCCTACTGAATGGGATAGAGCGTAGGTTCCCTTGGTTGGATAAAAGTGTTCTTTATACCCTTTGGCGTGGTTCTCAAGGCCTAGATCAGTTTTCAAAACTCATACCTTTATGTTGATTTTGGTAACGCAAAGTCGTACTGCTTTGTTATCCTATTCTTTCAGGATTGTATTTTTGCATAGAGTGAATAGATAAAGCACATTTTATTTTTAACTCGGCAAGCAGGATGTGATTGAAGTATTGATATCAAACATAGAGAACAGCTACATAATGAGAGCACAAAAAGGCTTTACCCTTATCGAATTAATTCTAGTGATTATTCTTTTGAGCATTCTCTCTGTAGTCGCTATTCCGCGTTTTTTAAACTTTGCTGAAGATGCTAATCGCGCTGCGTTTAAAGGTATCGCCTCAGCATTTAGAAGTGGTGTAGATCAGGTTCATATCGCATGGTTAGTCCGAGCTAATGGGCAGGCAGTGCAAGATTTCATCCCAATCAGCGACCCAGCAGTGTTAGGCGACTTATCTGTCAACAGCTTTGGGTATCCAGCCGATACGCGTGGTACCAGTCTTACTTTAAATAGCACCAATGATTGTTTGGATGTGTGGCGTGCAGTATTGTCGACACAAGACGCATCAGTAAATAACAATAGCAATCAAACGTTTCAAGGCGTTTACCTTGGCGGCGGTTCATGTCGTTATACATATAATGCAGAGCCAAGCTTTACTGTGGTATACAACTCTATCACCGGTGAAATAACCATAAACGACTGAGCCTGACGGGCAACCCTCAGCTACATCCTGCTTCACTAGCGTATCGCGTGAACGACTTTCTTATGTTACCCATTTAACATGCTATTAACTTAATCGTTTAAGGTGTTATAATTAGGGCTACTTCATAAAACACCTCGTTTTCAAGGAGAGCTACATGCGGTTTCTAATATTATTAAGTTCACTGGTGCTGGTTAGTGTCAGCGATATTGCTCACGCAAAAGATGTGCTAGTAGAGTCGCCAAACAAAACGATTCAACTAGTCTTTACTGATGATAATGACCTTGCTCAATATAAGTTAATCTATAAGGGCAAAGAGTTAATCAAACCAAGCAAGCTTGGTTTTACATTCGTAAAAGCCCCTTCATTTTATCGTGACTTTTCATTAAGTGAAGTCAGTCGCAACGCTGTCGATTTAACTTGGGAACAACCTTGGGGTGAGCAACGTTTAATCCGTGATCACCACAATGAAGTACTAGTGTCGTTTACCCATAAAGTCGACAAAAACATATCTTTCTTGGTTCGAGCTAGAGTCTTTAATGACGGTATTGGGTTTCGGTATGAAGTGAAAAACCAAGGTGAGTTAGCAATCACTCGTGAATTGACCGAGTTTTTCTTACCCGACTCTCACGCCGGTAAAGCCTACTGGATCCCAGGACAAGGTCGAGAGCGCTACGAGTATCTTTATAATGAAACACTGTTGAATCAAGTGGCAACTGCTCATACACCGATGACAGTTGAATATCCAGATGGAACCCATGTTGCAATCCACGAAGCAGCCTTAGTTGATTTTGCGGGCATGAGTTTGACTAAACAAGAATTAGGTAAGTTTACTGCGGATCTCGCTCCAAGAGCAGACGGTGTGCTTGTGCGAAAGAAAGGGGATTTTACTTCTCCCTGGCGCACAATTACGGTGGGTGATAGTGCCGTGTCATTGATCAATTCTTACATATCATTAAACTTGAACGAACCAAATAAACTCGGCGATGTAAGCTGGGTTGAACCCGGTAAATATATTGGTATTTGGTGGGGAATGCATATCGATAAATTTAGCTGGGGTTCGGGCGAAAAACACGGCGCCACAACCGAGAGAGCTATTGAATACATGGATTTTGCGGCGAAACATGGATTCGATGGTGTATTGGTTGAAGGTTGGAATACTGGTTGGGATGGTGATTGGATTGCTAACTCCGAACTTTTTTCATTTACACAAAGCTACCCTGATTTCGACATAAAAAAGGTGACCGACCACGCTAAAAGTGTTGGGGTAAAACTCATTGGACACCATGAAACTTCAGGTGGAATTACCAATTATGAAAGCCAAATGGAAGCCGGTTTTGCACTATATGAGAAAGTCGGTGTTGCACAAATTAAAACAGGTTATGTTGCTCATGGACAAAACCTAAAACGTCGAGACGAAAACGGCATCATGCGCTACGAATATACCGATAGCCAAGATGTGGTTAATCATTTCATTAAAAATGTCAGTACCGCAGCAAAATATAATTTATCTATTAACACGCATGAATCAGTCAAAGACACCGGGCTTCGAAGAACTTACCCGAACTGGATATCTAGAGAAAGTGCTCGTGGTCAGGAATACAATTCGGGCTGGGCAGCACCGAATCCGCCTAGTCATATTCCACTCTTGGCATTTACTCGCATGTTATCCGGCCCAATGGACTTCACGCCAGGCATATTTGATTTGGATTATGAAAGGGTCAATGAAGGCGGCCCAGAGTGGGGAAATAAAGAATTCTTACGACCACTGAGCACAATCGCTCGCCAGTTGGCACAATATGTTGTGATTTATAGTCCCATTCAAATGGCCGCAGACCTCCCTCAAAATTACGAAAATAAGCCTTCTCCCTTTCAGTTTATTAAAGATGTGCCAACGGATTGGGAAGAAACTCGTGCCTTGCAAGGAAAGGTTGGTGACTATGTTGTGATTGCGAGAAAAGAGAAAAAGCATCGTCAGTATTCCGGTAACGACTGGTACTTGGGGGCTATTACTGATGAGAAAGAGCGAACCGTGACAGTCGCACTCGATTTTCTATCAGATGATGCTACTTACGAGGCACAGATATATAGAGATGGCGACAAGGTAGATTTCAAAACTAACCCATACGACATCATCATTGAAACGAAGAAGGTGAAAAAGGGTGATCTTATTACACTTAGGTTAGCTGCTGCTGGTGGCGCTGCAGTGCGTTTTAAGCTTCTATAAACCATCACATTAATGAATGTAATGCATATCGATATATAAATATTATTGTGTTCTGACTCTTCGTATAGTTTCACTATTCAAGATGAGCCTTCGGAGAGTTAGAATGAAATTGTGCAATTTTGCAAAAGTAGCGAAAGAAATAATCTTAAGCGGTTTACTCGCTTTGTCTTTATTTGCTTTGCTAGCAGGTCAAAGTGCAAGGGCAAATGTCGAGCAAGATGTGCCTGTTGAGCTTGAAAAGAAGATTGCAACAAGCATTGCTACATTGACTGTTTTGGAACAAGCCTATTTTGAAGAGAAGCAGCGATTAAGTCATATAGAATTAGCATTTCAAAACAATGAAAAGGGAATAGCGGAAGTTTTTGAGCAAGCTATTGTCTTTCATAATTTAGAGGATGCACTAATAACAGTGAGAGCAAGTCTGGTTAAAGAGCTTCTGCTTTTGAAGGCTTCGCAAGTTTATGAGAACGGCACTGCCGAGACAAAGAAAGCCCGTTTACTTTAATAGTTCATGGTCTTCAGGCAACTGGTGCATTATCCAGACAACTAAGCGACGTTTTAAACTAGCTAAGTCTTCCTTATCTTCTGGAAGAGCTGTTATTAACTTATCATGCACCAAAAGGCGATATAGACTTTCAATTTTCTGCTTGGCGGAATCGGTTGCGGAAAAGCCATTGTACCCACGTTTCTTTGCATAACCTTCTGCGATGAATAGGGCTTTCTTAAGCAGTGCTGCTTCGTTTTTAATTTTTTTCATTCAAGCCTCCAGCTTCATCTCAACAGCTTAACCTAAGTTAGCCTGACATTCACCATTTGGCTTTCTCTTCGCTTTTGTAGAAACGCCAAACAAATGCAGCGGCAATAGAATAAGTGACTTCCTTTTCAAATAATGGACTGTCCTTATTAGCTGCTTGGCTATGTAGTTGTACTGAGCTCCCAATGAAGGCTCTGATGTCTTCACTCACTTTAAAAGAGACTCCCAAAGAAAGTTCAGAGCCTAGGTACCCAGATTTAGCATCGAATGCGGGTCTTTCAGGTGTGGCAAACTCAGGACTGACCTCATAGAAATAATCGTGTGTTCTTTCCGTTGCGAAAATGGCACCGAACGACACCGTTATAGCGGTATCTTCGTGTTTGAAGCCGCGATGTTGATAGGACAATTGCGGCTCGAAAATAAAACCACGATCGTCGATACTACCAAAGTCTGTTGAGAAAACCGCTCGCGCTTGCAAGCGCAGATCCAAACGACCTTTACCTAAATTTGTGCCAGTACTTTTACCTTGCGTATTTTTATCAAAGTCATAATCGCCCAATTTAAATATCATTTGAGGACCAATCTCAGCTAAAAAATCGAGTTCTGGCATGCCTTCTCGAGCACTATTGTCCTCACTATCGGCAGGCAATGCTGCACCAAAAGAAAAGTCTATTTCAAAGTTTTCATTTTCAACGACCACTGCTCTGGCGCCACCTCCGTCGCCAATGCGAAAGGTTTCGCCGCGATAAACAATAAAAGGTAACACCAATCCAAAAGATCGACTATCACCAGATGCTGGATACTTTGGGCTATAAAAGGCCCCGCCGCCTGCGCCAAACTCCCAGAGTGATAATTCTTCGTTCAGGTTTTCGAAACCGGTTAAGCTTCTTTCCATAGGGAGATCAGCTTTAGCGACATCATCACCTAAGGAAACACGGTTCTTTTTGTCATTTTCAGCATTGCTTTCCATTTCATTTGCTGCATGTGCACAAAGGGACGAGAATAAAAGAACGCACGCAATAAAAAGAGGTTTATGCGTGCGTTTTTTGTTTGGCTTGGTCATATTTGCTCATTTAAAACTTTCGGTCATGAGGCTTATACGTACTTATACCTTAAAATGTTTATTAACGGGTAAATCGCGTATGCGTTTGCCAGATGCTCTAAAGATGGCATTTGCCAAGCTCGCGGCTACCGGTGGTGTTCCTGGTTCACCCACGCCTCCTGGTAAGTCATCGGAAGCAACAATATAGGTTTCTATTTTTGGACTTTGAGACATTCTCAAGACTTGGTAGTCGCTATAGTTTGATTGTACTACTGCGCCGTCTTTCACAGTGATTTCGCCCATGAGCGCTAGTGATAGGCCAAATATCATAGAGCCTTCTTGTTGGGAGCGGACTCGATCAGGGTTCACTACCGTACCTGCATCGATGCTTGAATGCATTTCTAATACACTCACCTTACCATCTTTCACGCGTACTTTAGTTGCAACTGCAACATAGCTTACAAAGCTGCGATGGGCGCTTATTCCCCAAGCTTCACCTTTAG
This sequence comes from Alteromonas sp. W364, assembly GCF_031846205.1. Lineage (NCBI taxonomy): Bacteria > Pseudomonadati > Pseudomonadota > Gammaproteobacteria > Alteromonadales > Alteromonadaceae > Alteromonas > Alteromonas sp. W364. The sequence goes on from NZ_JAVRID010000008.1 coordinate 54,529, forward strand.
CAGTGGGTTTATCAGCGCCCGACTTGGCGACAACATCATCAAGCACATGCTTTAAACGCTTAGTATCAATAGGGAAGTTATCTAAGGGTTCGCCATAGTTCCCATATTTGAAGCCCTCTTTTGTGGGGTCAACTTTACGATCCGCACCGATCAATTGATGCCACATTTTTTGCGGTGGCATATTGGCCGCATCTGCGAGTTCGTCGACGAAACTCCCTTGTGCAAATGCATGCTGAATATTACTGACTGAACGTACCCAGCCTATACGAATATGTGCAGGGGCTTTGTGAGTTTCACACGACATATTATTGACCGCAAAAGGAACATCGCCAAAGCCAAGGCTCAACTCTCCGTCTGACGGTTCGTCGGTGGTGCCAGTAAAGGTCCAAGAAATACTGGGGAATGCTGTACGTTGAATCCACGCATCCACCGAATTATTTTCGTTCATACCTGCTGCAAAATGCTGTGAGCTAATTGCATGATAATAACCTTGGCGAATATCATCTTCTCGACTCCACACAACTTTCACTGGTTTGCCAGTATGTTTTGCCAATAGTGCTGCCTCAACTGAAAAGTCGGGTTTCGATTTTCGTCCAAATCCGCCGCCTAAAAGTGTTACATGCACAGTGACATTGTCTTTTTCAATACCTAGCGCCCCTGCCACATTTTGTTGCGTACTTTGGGGTGTTTGTGTACAAGCCCAAACCTCGCATTTGCCGTCTTTGACGACTGCGGTTGCTGCTGGCGGCTCCATAGGAGCATGCACTAAATAGGGCATAGTATAGGTGGCTGCGACTGTTTTACTTGCGTTCTCTAGCGCTTTATAAGCATCGCCTGCAGAGCGAATTGCTTTGCCTTTAGTAACAATTCTTTCATTGAGTTCACCCAAATAAGCGGCTGAATCGTGGCTGTCATGTTCGCTCTTGCCCCACTTTACTGCTAGGGCTTTTCTACCCTGCAATGCGGCCCATGTGTTGTTAGCAATAACGGCTACACCATTCATGGGATTAAAAAGCACAGGAACAGGTTGTTCTGGCATTTGATAAACATCGACAACACCCGTTGTGGACATTGCCGCTTTTTTATCAAAACCTTCTACCTTTGAACCAACAACAGGGTTCCGTTCTATGCTCGCGTAAAGCATACCTTCAAGCTTTACGTCCTGTCCAAATACAGTATTTCCGGTGACAATATTCGGCAGGTCGACAATCTGCATCGACTTACCAATGTATTTGAAATCTTTTTTCGATTTAAATGTCAGGCTATCAGTTGCAGGTGGTGAGACTTTCGCTGCAGCATCGGCTAAGGAGCCAAAAGATATTTTTTTACCGCTCTCTTTGTTGATAACAAAACTGTCTTTCGCATAAACGGCCGCTAATGGAACACCCCACTTGTCGGCAGCAGCTTGCTCTAACATGGTCCGTGCCATTGCCCCCATTTCGCGCATAGTAGTGTAGAAGCGTCGAATTGAGCGAGAACCGTCAGTGTTCTGACTTCCATACTCCTCATTAGCTAAACCCTGCACTACATTCACATCTTCCCATGCTGCACATAATTCGTCAGCGACAATTTGTGGAATACCAGTTCGTATCCCTTGACCCATCTCACTTCTGTGACAAACAATGTTGATTTGGCCATTGTGTTCTACGCTCACAAACAAATTGAGTGCGTTGTTGCTATGGTCACCGGTATGCGCCCAAGCTGGCAGACTGATTGGCAACATAGAGCCTAAGACTAAGCCACTCGCACTAAGGCCAGTGAGTTTTAGAAAATCTCTGCGACTAACCGGCTTCGCATGTTTCGTTTGGGTATTTGATGATGTTTGGTCAATGGGGTTGTGCATCATAGAATCATTGGATTTATTCATGCCTGTTCTCCCACATTCTTACCTAGATTATAGTTGTAGCTCGCGGTCTGCTTTTTCGCAGCATCTTTTATTGCAGCTTTAATTCTAGGGTAGGTACCACAACGGCAGATATTGCCCTGCATTGCTGTATCTATCGCTGCATCATCTGGATTCTGATTACTTTCTAATAGCGCTACAGCACTCATAATTTGACCAGATTGGCAGTAACCACATTGTGGTACGTTATGTTCTAACCACGCTTGCTGAATAACGTGACTCGCATCAGATGGTAAGCCCTCAATTGTTTTGATCTTTTTGCCTGCCACTGCTGACAAAGGCATGACACAGGAACGAACCGCATTACCATCCATGTGTACCGTGCAAGCTCCGCACTGAGCTATTCCGCAGCCATATTTTGTGCCGGTCATATCGAGGAGATCTCGAAGAGCCCACAAAAGGGGCATGCTTGGATCTGCATCTACTTCGATGACTTTTTCATTCAAGGTAAAACTAATCATGTCATTATCCTTTGCGCTTTCATTTGTAGCTACTTGCCAGTGTTGCCAAGTAGGCGTTTAATTCTGTTTCTGTATCGATATCGATTGCAGCTTCCGGTAAATCTATCTCGATGACATCATCGCTATTTTGCAATAAATCTCGAGCACCTCGGTCGGTGTCCAGCTCAATAAGCTGAGAGAAGAATGTACGAGGGAATATCGCTGGAGCACCTCGTCTTCCGTTATATCTACTTGCAACGATTCTAGTTCGCTGTTTTCGTGACTCTTCAACTAAAAGGTTACAGTGCTTTGTGTAAATTTCCACCTGATCAGCTAAACCAATGAAAAGATGAGTGGTTTTATCTGGCAAGTTTTCAACACCTGCGGCGATACTTTTACCCATACCTTGTTGCCAATGCTGCGCTGTCAGGACATTTGTATCTGGGGGCAATAACTCTTTGATTTGTTCTGCACGTGCACCTAGAACAACAGTCAGTGTCTTGAATTTGGCTGAACTAAAATGCGACAAGGCTCGCAAAATTATGGTTTGCTCCTGTATTTGAGCGAGTTGCTTTGCGCTTCCAAACCGTTTGCTTTCGCCTGCCGCTAATAGCAATGCGTGAATATGGTAGGGTACTGAATCTGATGGACTCAAGTTTTTCACACCAAAATATGACTAATTGAATGGCCATCGCACCCTTCAAAATGAGCATGAATCTCAGCAATGATAGATAAAGCAATTGATTCAGGTAACTCCCCCCCGAGCTTTAAACCAATAGGGTTGGCCAAAGGTACTTTTAAGGTCGACAGCTCAAGCCCTTGAATCGAGAGCACTCGCTCTGTTCGGTGAGTTGGACCTAGCATCCCCACATAACTTGCTGAGCTTTCTTGAGCTGCATTGAGGGCGTCAGCATCAAGCTGAACATTATGTGTCATGATGATGATGGCATCGATTTCTTGCAACCATGGCATCTCGTCTATATTGCAAAATGGCAGTTTTGAAATATGTGTTGCATCGGGAAACTCGTTTGATCTTGCATAGCCTGTTCGAGGGTCTGCTATCGTAATCTGCCAGCCAACATTGGCAGCGATTTTAGCAACCGGTATGGCATCCACTCCACCACCGAAAATTGCGATATGTTTTACTGGGGCAATTGTTTGTTTGAATTCACCGTCCGTTAACTTTGACCTTATCGCTCTGGTTTGGTGTTTGCCCTCTGGTGAACTTTCAATAAGCTCGTTGTGAGGGACTGTTTCTGTTAGCTTCTGAATATATTCGCAGCTTTGATTGCGATTAATATAATGGCGAAGAGTATCTAGTTGTAAGTAGTTATTTTCTTTATTTACGGCCTGCAACAAAATTCGAACTAAGCCACCACAACCAATACCTAATTGCCATGCAATATCTTCCTCTTCACGCATGTCATATTGGATAATATGGTTTCTGCCCGACTGCCAACATTGTCTCGCTTGGCGCATAATATCTGACTCTAAGCAGCCACCGCTTAGCAGACCATGATACTTGCCCATACTGTTGATCATCATCATAGCACCGGGCTTACGATAAGAAGAACCGTCGATTTCTATGATCGTAGCCAGAACCCATTCCATTTGATCACGCTGCTCGTACCACGTGTTCAGCAACTGTTGGATGTGGCTTGCCATATTAAACTAGGCTTAAAGTTTTGATTCGATGAGTTCTAGTGCTTCAACGAGAATCGTCGAAACGGCCTCACGAGCTTTGTTGGCGTCTCTGCTACGAATGGTGTTGAATATGTCGGCGTGTTTGTTTACGTCAGCGCCAGGAACGCCTTTGATTTTATTTGTATAGCGAATACTCACGCGTAAGGCCGTGCCGATAAAGTCGGATAGCTGAGCAAAAAACCGGTTTCCGCTAGCTTCTAAGATTGATGTATGAAACTCAATATCGGCTTCTAAAGGGTCGTCCAAGCCCATATCAGCGTCAGCCATACGGGCGAGAGACTTTTCAATTTTTGCTAGTTGTTCGGCACTGGCGTTCTCTGCTGCCAAAGCAGCGGCTTCAGGCTCTATAGCAAAACGCATTTGGGTGAATTCTTTTAATAGAGATAAAGAAGGTTTACTGCTTAGAATCCATGTTAGTACATCGGTATCAAACATATTCCAGCGGCTTTCAGGAAGCACCCTAATACCCTGTTTAGGGCGCGAGGAAATCAATCCTTTGGCAGATAGCATTTTTACCGCTTCGCGGGTTGAGCTGCGGCTCACATCATATTCAGCACACAGGTCGGCCTCGGAAGGCATTCCTTCTCCGATAGGGTATTTACCGTTTACGATGGCAATGCCTAAATCGTGAGTTAACTGGTGTGTTAAATTATGCCTTTGAGGGCTTTTCATGTTACAAATTCCGTTAAATGATAAATCAGTTATATCATATTTATTTTGAGGATTGAATTATCAAATTGAATTTTTCGCTTTATAATACCCAGTAATCTACATTTTTGCTGTACAACAATTAAGCAATTAAACTGCCTATAAAGTGTTAGCAATGAAAACGGAGTTTTGCGTGACAGAATCTAGCCAAATGCACACCACATTATACCCGAGTTTACGCGGAAAGGTTGTTTTCATTACAGGTGGTGCTTCAGGCATCGGGGCAGCAATGGTAAAAGCGTTTGTTCGTCAAAGCGCACAAGTTGCTTTTGTCGACATCGATACGAATGCATCGGATCATTTGAAAGAATGCATTACCGATATCGATAAGGATGCAAAACTCTGGTTTAGAAGTGTTGATGTTACGGATCCCGAGGCCTTGCAACAAGCGATAAGCGATGCCTCTAAAGACCTTGGCGGTTTACATGTGCTGGTGAATAATGTTGGCAACGATGCTCGCCAAGATGTCGAAAATATTTCTGCCTACGATTGGCATAAATGTATGCAAGTTAACTTAGATCCGGCATTTTTTGCCTCCCAAGCAGCCTACAAAATTATGCATGAGCAACATGCAGGAAGCATTATTAACTTCAGTTCCATCAATGCTTTAATTGGCCCACAACAAATGACAGGGTATGTCACCGCAAAAGCTGGACTCATGGGGATGACAAAATCCTTGTCGCGTGATTTTGGCGTCGACAACATTAGGGTCAATGCTATTTTACCAGGCTGGGTCGCCACAGATCGTCAATTAGCAAGTTGGCTGACAAAGGAAGAAGAAGAAAAGTGGACTGAGGCTATGGCCTTAAAGAAGCGAATTGAACCCCGTGATGTAGCAAATTTAGCCTTGTTTTTAGCCTCGGATGATTCAGCCATGATCACAGGGCAAGGTCTCAATATCGATGGTGGGAGAACATAATGAACGACAGTTCTTATTTTATCGCTGTTGATTGGGGCACATCGCGTTTACGCGCATTTTTGTGTCGGATACGCGAAGATGGCTCTCTCAAATTAGTGACACGGTCTGCTGGACTTGGGGTGAGTAAATCTCCGCTGAGTTTTGAAGACACACTGATGCAAAGTATTGCCCCTTGGGAGTTTGAATACGGTAAGTTGCCGATTCTCATGTCTGGGCAGATTGGTTCAAGTATTGGTTGGAAAGAAACGCATTATTTACCCTGCCCAATATCACCGCAAAAGTTAGCGAAGTCGTGCATCAATTTTACCTGTAATGGCTACGAGATTTCTATCGTACCAGGACTCAGTTGCCAACTTGAAAATGATAATTACGATTGTATGCGGGGTGAAGAATTACAGATCTTAGGTTGGTTGCAACTTGATCCTGCTAATCGTGTTGGTCGTCACTTATTGTGCTTACCAGGTACTCATACCAAATGGGTGCTGGTGGAAGATGGTAAAATAAAACTGTTCAAAACGGCGTTAACTGGTGAGCTTTTCGACTTGATTGTGAACCACAGTGTACTTATTCAATCCAAAGGCCCAGAGTTTAACTTGGCGGCATTCGACCAGGAGGCCTTTGATAAAGGCGCAGCCTTTACATTGAAAAGTGAGCAAGGTAGTTTTATGCATGGGTTGTTTAGCGTAAGGTCAAAACAATTATTTGGACAGCTAAGCCCTGAGGAAGCAACTTCCTACTTGTCAGGCTTGCTAATTGGCAGCGATATCAGGGCTGCTGTGAATGCCACGGAATGGTGTTTAGAGTCTGTAGATCTGGTGAGTATCATTGGAGCTCCGCATTTAAGTAGAAGCTTTGCTCGCGTGTTGGCATCTCAAAATATCAAAAGCGACATTTGTAAGGTTACTGCAACAACATTGCTTGGGTTTAATTCCTTATATCAGAGCTTTTTAGGGTTAAGTGAAAAAAGTGCCTGAGCATCAACGGCCAAAGCATGTCAAACAAGGTGTTGGCGAGTTACTGTTCACGATTGATTCCCAGTGCATACTAGCTGAATGTGCTTTGTGGCATGCGCCTGAACAAGCTATTTATTGGGTCGATATTGTCGGTGCAAAAATTCAGTCCTATCAACCTAGCACCAAACATCTCGTAACTTACGAAGTACCCCATCGCATTGGGTGTTTTGCGTTTACTGAAATTCCGAATCAAATCATCGCCGCTTTTGATATTGGTATTGCACGATATCAACTTGATACAGGTGAACTTGAATGGTTAGCCCAACCTGAAAAGCACATTTCTCATAATCGTTTCAACGATGGCAGGGCGGATCGCCAAGGGCGCTTTTGGGCAGGAAGTATGAGTGAGCTTGATGACTTGCAATCTGACAAGGTCGTCAAAGGCGCACTATATTGTTTATCATCGTCATCATCAGATACCGTTTCTTGCCAATCAAAAGTACAAGAAGTACTTATTTCTAATGGCTTATGCTGGAGCAAAGACGGCAAGACTATGTATCATGCAGATTCGCCAGAGCGCCGTATCTATGCCTACGATTTCGAGCCGCAAAATGCACTCCTGAGCAACAAGCGAATTTTCGCAGAAACCACGGGACATTGCTTTCCTGATGGTTCAATTGTCGACGCTGATGATTATGTTTGGAACGCGCAGTGGGGAGCCTCACGCGTCGTGCGCTATACACCTTCTGGCAAACTTGATTTATGTTTATCATTACCGGTTAGCCAGGGTTCTAGCGTAGCAATTGGCGGTCCAAATATGGATTGGCTGATTGTGACAACGGCCAAGCATTCACTCGCTCCAGAACGTTTGTTAGAAGAGCCTCAAGCTGGCAATATTTTTGTCTATCAATTACATAGTATCCGTGGAATTAAAGAACCGATATGCTTACTGTAAAACATATCGGTGGGTCTTGGGTTTAACACTTTAGAAACTACAGCTTCTGTCTAGGATGGAGTGATTTTCCAAGGATGTGCTTGTCATCCCCAATGATTTTTGACGCATGCTTAACAATCGCAGGATCTGCACCAGTAATGACTTCAGTATTTTTATTCGGGTAAGGTAAGCTATCTAAGAAGTGATGCATGCAGTTCACTCGGGCTCGTTTCTTATCGTCTGACTTCACCACAATCCATGGGGCATCTGCAGTGTCAGTATAGAAAAACATTGCTTCTTTAGCTTCTGTGTAATCATCCCACTTTTCAGTTGCCAGTTTATCGATTGGTGAGAGCTTCCACTGCTTTAAAGGGTCAATTTCACGCTTAGAAAAACGTACTTTCTGTTCCTCAGCGGTTACCGAAAACCAAAACTTAAAGAGGCGAATACCGCTTCTTACTAGCATACGCTCTAGATCAGGGGTTTGGCGCATAAACTCTAAATAGTCATTTGGTTGGCAGAAGTCCATCACTCGCTCAACGCCCGCTCTGTTATACCAACTGCGGTCAAACAGGACAATTTCTCCTTCTGTCGGCAAATGCTTTATATATCGCTGAAAGTACCATTGACCTTTTTCAGTTTCGCTAGGCTTTTCCAGAGCAACAACGCGACAACCCCTCGGATTCATGTGCTCCATAAAGCGTTTAATTGTGCCACCCTTGCCAGCTGCATCTCGGCCTTCGAAAAGAATAACTACCTTTTCACCACTTTCTTTAACCCATCTTTGCACTTTTAAGAGTTCAACCTGAAGTACCTTTTTAATGGCTTCATACTCCTTTTTCGACATTTTGGTAGAAGTGTCTACAGTCGCTACTGAAGCGTTTGTTTCAGGTGATTCATTCGGTATTGAAGTGGTGGATATTTTCTTTGCTACTTGCGCATCAGCAGTCATGACTAAGCCCTCATTTTTGATTGTCTAAGCTTAGTGTATGCCTTTCATCTTTTGATTTTTTGATCTGGGTCAGTTTACAATTCATTGTTGACCCAAATACCTATTTGCTCGGTTGTTGTGGCTATAAACCTTAACTAATTACACGGCTGTTAATTCAAAAATTAAACTAGTTTGCGGAAAGGAAATGGGCAACTGCATACCCATGTCACTTAGCAGCTGACCATTGAAAACTTTACCTTCAATTTGGCTAAGAATAGAAGGTGAATATTCCTTCAATACGGTCGGCCAAATCAGATTCAGTCGGTAATTGGTACTCGGATTCAAACCTTGAAAGCGATACTTCTTTGGCATCGTACGTTTGGTTTCAGTCACGCTATTGTAGGCATACAAAGCCTGAGTTTGAGCTTCATTAACGATACCAAAATCAATTGAGTTCCCATCAGTATCCAATCGTATTAAATTGCCCGAGTGAATCAGTGAGCGGTGTTTTTTATGCAAAGCTATGACTTGTTGTAGGGCTGTGACTTCATGCTCGGTCAGTTCTCGAGGATCCATTTCCAAGCCCATATGTCCAAAGAAGGAGACTGCAGCTCTCATTTCAATACTAATGTGGCGTCCGGTAATGTGGCAATCACGAGGACCAACATGTGCACCCATTACTTCCGATGGGAAAAAGAATGAACAACCGCGCTGAATATTGAGTCTGTCGAGTGCGTCATTCGAATCAGAGGTCCATACTCTGTCGGTATGACTCAGAACACCATAGTCAACACGCGCGCCGCCGGAGGAGCAACTCTCAATTTCTACATCGGGGTGAGCTATACGAAGGTCATCAATCAACTTGTACAATGCATGCGTTTGCTGACTCACTGCTGGCACGCCAATCGCGTTCCCAGCATGATTAATGTCTCGGTTCATGTCCCATTTGATATATCGTATGGTCGGATACTCTCGCAAAATATCGTCAATGCATTTGTATAAGTAAGCGACAACTTCTGGGCGAGTTAAATCCAATACCAACTGATTTCTAAAACGCAGTTGTTCATTCCCCTCGGTTTGAAGAACCCAGTCGGGGTGGGCTCGATAAAGGTCGCTATCAGGGTTCACCATTTCCGGTTCAAACCAAATACCAAATTCCATCCCCAACTCATTGACGTGATCGATGATGGGAGACAAGCCATCGGGGTATATTTCGTAGTCTACAGTCCAGTCGCCTAATCCAGCATTGTCGCCTCGTCTGCCCTTAAACCAACCATCATCCAACACAAAACGTTCAACGCCAAGTTTAGCAACTCGGTCTGCTAAGCCTTTTAATGTGTCTACGTTATGGTCGAAGTAAATACCTTCCCAAGTATTGTAATGAACGGGGCGTGCTTTTGATTGCTGTTTAGGCGTTAGTATGTGCTGGCGCACAAAATTATGGAATTGATTGGATAACTGACTAAAGCCTTCTTTCGAAAATGAGCAATAGAGGGTAGGAGACTGATAGCTTTGACCCGCTTGCAGAGTAACTTCACTCGGCATTAATAGTTCGCCCATTTGCACATAAGTTCGTTGCTCAGGAAGTAATTCTACTCGAGTACGGTGGTTGCCACTCCAGCCTAAATGAAAACCATAGCATTCACCTTGTGATTCATTGGTGTATTTGTCATGCAGAACAGCGCCTGGAAAATTATCATGCGAGGTTTTGCCTTTACGGTTTTCGCGCAACACAGCGCCTAAGAAGAGGTCAACGGTATTGCGATGGAATTCATTTGACCAACGGCCTTCGAAGCTCATTAACTTTGTTATATGGTCAGGTAAAGGGATTGTTGGTGCGGCGCAATAGCCAACATTGATAGTGCTGTGACTTTGATTTTTTAGCTCGGTTGAAGCACTGAGCACATTGGTCTCGGGGCACAGCACCAAGCGATGAATTAGGCTGATACTGCGAACGGTATCGACGGTCTCAAATTCTACTTCTTGCGCGTTGTTTTGCTTAACGCTATGCAGCTCGCCGCCCATAGACCAAACGTTATGATGTTCATGACTCGATAATTCGATACCTGGCCCACCTGTAAATCCTTCGCCCATGCTAGGTGATAACGAAATTGGGGCTTCGACCACTACAGCACATTTTGCCTCTTGACGAGTACGTAACAATTGAATCATGTTGAATGGCGACTGTTTATTGAGCTTACTGCCAAAATAAATAACGGCAGGTGTCTTGCCACTGCAATCGATAACGATACTGACATCGCGACTCTCTAATTGAACAGAAGCTGGTAGCTTCATGTTGGGTGTCGTCGTCATAGCTGTTTCCTCTTTGTGCCACAGACTCAAATGGGCAGATAATTTATTTAGGTCTAATTTTTTGCAATATATCATATAAATATGTTTAATATAAATATCGATATACGAATTTTTAACATATAATCTCCAATAATGAGATTTTAGTTTTTAAGTGCGTTCGCAAAAGACACTAATGCACTTTAAATAATAGGATATTTTATGCTAGGTATTTGCTATTACCCAGAACATTGGCCAGAAGAAATGTGGGCAAACGACGTTAAAGAAATGTGCGAATTGGGACTAAAGTATGTACGTATTGCTGAATTTGCTTGGTCAAAAATGGAGCCGAGAGAAGGGCAGTACGACTTTGCATGGCTAGACAGAGCTATTGATGTAATTGCCAGTACGGGTTTAAAAGTGATCATGTGCACACCCACAGCAACACCACCAAAATGGTTAATCGATAAATATCCTGATATTTTACCCGTCGATGTCAATACAGGCATAGTCCGCGGTTTCGGTTCACGTCGTCATTACGATTTTTCAAGTGAAAACTATTTCAAGGAAGCGATGCGAATTACAGAAGTGCTTGCTAAGCGATATGGTGAGCACCCTGCCATCTGTGGTTGGCAAACCGACAATGAAATTGCTTGTCATGATACAACACACAGTGGTTCAGAGAACGCGAAAGTAGCATTTCAAGCTTGGTGTGAACGTTACTATGGCGATATCGATTCATTAAACAAAGCGTGGGGGACCATCTTTTGGTCAATGGAATATCAAGACTTTTCACAGATTGAACTGCCTATTCTTGCTGTTACTGAAACGCACCCTTCACACAACTTAGCTTATCGTCGTTTTAGTTCTGATCAAGTTGTCCGCTTTCATGATGAGATGATTCGAATAATAAGAGCGCACGCGCCGGACCGTTTCATTACGCATAATTTCATTCCTATGGTCGACACCCAAACAGACAATTATGCCTTAGCAAAAAATTTAGATTTTGTTGCTTATGATAATTACCCCTTAGGACGAACCGACCTGTTTTTTGAGCATATGTCACCGGAAGAATTTAAACCATACATGCGCACAGGCCACCCTGACTTTTCAAGCTACTCGTTTGATCAAACACGCGGTGTGAGTAAGAAGAACTTTTGGATAATGGAACAACAGCCTGGCCCAGTAAATTGGGGACACCACAACCCTAGGCCTGAAAATGGTATGGTCAGATTATGGTCGTGGCAAGCCTTTGCTCATGGTGCTGAAGTTGTGTGCTATTTTCGTTGGCGACAAGCACCTTTTGCGCAAGAGCAAATGCATGCGGGCGTGAAGCGTAATGACAACTCTAAGTCGCAAGCATGGTATGAGATTGAGCAAGTACGTGATGAACTAGCGTCGGCGAATATTGATACTTCGGCACCTGTAAAAACACGAGTAGCCATTGTCACAGGTACTATAAATCAATGGGTAACCGAGATAGAAAGACAAGGTGACAGCTACAATCATCAGCAAGTGGAGTTTACATATTATACCGCATTGCGCCAGTTGGGTTTAACGGTAGATTTCGTTTCTACTGACTGCGATATATCAACTTATGATTTATTGGTAGCACCTTGTTTACCTATCGTCGAGCAGGGCTTTATTGATAAATGCAAAGCAGCTAAAGCTCACGTCGTGTTTGGTCCTCGCTCAGGTGGTAAAACAAGTGAATTAAGCTTGGCTTCGCAATTGCCACCAGGTAACATTCAGCAGCTCATCCCACTCAAAATACATTCAACCGAAACCATTCGTCCCGATTGTTCTGAATTGATGAGCTTCAACGATCGGCAATATGATAGTAAGTTATGGCGAGAAGAAATTGTGTTCCCAGAAACCGTAATGACCATAGCTAAATATCATGATGGTCGACCGGCGGTCGCTCGATTCGAAAATACGACTTATATCGCCAGCCTGACATGCGAAAACTTTCTAGTAGACTATTTTGAAGTGGTAGCCGCCGAGCTTGGTTTAGACGTAGTGAAACTGCCAAAAGATGTGCGGATCGTGGATCGTGGTAGTGTTGTTTTCGTGTTTAACTACGGACATCAAGAGCAGCGATTCACTGCGCCGCAAGAGGCTAATTTTGTCATTGGTAGCGAAGTCCTCGCACCTTTTGATGTGGCGGTATATAAACGCTAAGACTCATGTGCCTTAGCGTTTTGATCTTGCTCTCTTTTGACCAATACAAAAGTTAGAAACATTTTTGTGGGTAAAGAGAGCGCCATGCCAATAGCAACGCAAGCAGCGCTGATAATAATCCCATTCACGCCCATCTCTTCGATAGTTGGGCTGAATAGGTGAAAATATACGCCTAGTAAAATCAGCGAAATACCCACAGTCATGACAATTTTTAAGATGAATATAAGTTTACGATCATTCATATCAGGCTCCTAGTGAGGATACAATCTTGTAACTGAAACCATTGTAAACCTCGGCTTAGAGCCAAACTTTGATCTAAAGCACCATAACGCATGTTGCATACAAATAATCGATAAATTATCTTATGCAAAGCGTCAAGACTACCTTCGCCTTATCTACATCTCTGCAGTATTTGCCCACGAAAATACCGGCTTTTGTTTGAACACGAGTGCATTCACCAGCAGTGCTACTGACACACAGGACAACAATGTAATAAACATCAAGTGAATATAGTGTAAGCCAAAAGGAGCATGGAGTGGAGAGAACTCAAAGCTCATTGCGCCATAGAACAATACACCAAATATCACAGCGGTAATCGCCGCATTTGCATGTACATTCTTAAACAACAAACCCACTGCGAAGACCGAAAGAATAGGCATACTTAATAAGCCATACAATTGTTGGATTAGATTAATAATACTTTCAGCGCTGGCATAAACTGGTACTAATGCAAGCGAAACAACCGTTAATAAGGCAGTCACTAAACCACTGAGCTTAGGTACGTTTGGTTTATCGTTGATGTAGGCTTGGTGAATATCACAAACATACAAAGCCGTTGCTGAGTTTAGGTTACTGTTATAAGTCGTGAGAACTGCTGCCGCCATCGCTGCAGCAAAAACACCTGAGAGGGAGGGGTCGAGTAAATCACCCACGATCCGACCATAGGTTGCATCACCGATGTCGCCGTAAAGTTTAAATGCGATGATGCCTGGTATCACAATGATTGCTGGTACGATTAACAAGCGAATACCTGCAGCAGCGAAGACGCCCTTTTGCGCCTCTTTTATATTTGGCGCTGCCATTGCTCGTTGAGTAATAACTTGGTTTGTACCCCAGTAGAACATTTGAATGAAGATCATGCCAGTCAGTAAGGTATGCCAAGGAATAGGTGATTCATCATCGCCAATCAAGGTTAAACGTTCTGGTGGAATGCCGGAAAAATCATAGTCAATGGCTTGCAATGCAACAAAGACAACGACTAATGCCATGACGAGCAACAGGACGCCTGAATATGTATCTGACACAGCAACCGCTCGTAAACCACCGAAAATAGCGTACATAGCACCGACGGCAGCGAAAGCCACTGCAACCGTCATGATATTGACCTGGAGGTCAAACATGTTGATCATGAATAAAGAGCCACTGTAGATGACAGCAGGGCAAAAGATGAGTGCGCTTCCGAGGAAAAATAAGGTACTGATAACAGCTCGAATGTTTTTATCGTTATAGCGTCTTTCTAAAAGTTCAGTTGTCGTGGTGCAGTTGTAGCGGTAGTAAACTGGCAAAAATACCTTGGCTAGAATGATAAGACCAACAACCGCAGAAAACTCCCAAAGAGCTAAAAGCGCCATCTGATTGCCATTCATACCTACAAGTTGGTCGGTACTAAGATTAGTCAGCGTGATTGAACCTGCGACGAAATACCAGGCTAGACCGCCGCCCGCTAGGAAGTATTCTTTAGTTTGATTCGCTTCACGGTGTCCTTTCCCTTTACAGTGAATGTAAGTTAGGACGGCGATTAACAATGTAACGCCTAGAAAAACCGATATTTGAATAATACCTTCGGACATAATACTCCCTCGTCTCACGCGCAAAATACTTATTGGTGAGTTTTATTGTTATTTTATTTAATGACTCCGCTAATGTTGCGTTAGCGTGAGGCTGACATTCTTTGATATTGCGATGGCGCCCAGATGCGAGCGCCACATCTTACTGATTTAAGCAATGGCTGTATCTTTTGCTACTTCCATTTTAACTTCTACAATTTGCGCTCTATCAACGACTTCGTTGCTGAGATTAATCAACTTATTCACTTGCATGATAGAAACCAGCATGGCGTGAATAGGCATCAAGTAACCTTCCTTACGCAACTTATCGAGGTCTTCCAAACTGAGACTTTGGAATTTATCTTCGTCGATAGTGTGCAGGCCTTTTAGCTTCTGAATTTCGCCGCTTAAGAAACGAATGTTCATATCAATTGGCTTAAATAGGCCCATTTGGTCTAATACGGTACTGAATTGCGCAGTTTGAATATCTTTCTTCACGTCCGCTTCTAGTATCTGCATACGTCTTTGCGTTGCTGCACTTGGCTTTCCGTCATCTTCAAACATTGCTTCCCCAGTTTTTTCCGAGAAGTCATCACCACCGTCAACAATACCCACTGTGTATGACTTTTCGTCTTTTGGCGAAACCATAAGATATAGGGGGTAGGTTTGAATGCTGGTCGGGCGGTATATCGCGTCGAGTTTGCCGTCTTTTACAAACAAATTCATATCTGGCACGAAACTCGTCATGGCAGAAAAGCTCCAAAATCCGTTGTGTGTATTCTTGGTAGCGAATACTGGATAACAAGTGGCAGCTTGAGCAATCTCAGTTGCACGCAAATTCATTAAATGTTGTTTTGCAGCAAAATTGATCACAGCATTGTTTTTTATCTTTAAGTTTTTATGCGCTGTGTTACTTAGTTCAACAAGAGTTAATTTTTTCATATGTCCGTTATTTCATTTGTGCGCTAGCAAGCCACTTCTCAATATATTCTCTATGAGGCGGAAGGGTTTGTAGCATCTGTTCTGTAATTTTCTGATTTCTCTGAATAATCATTTCAGCTTGTTGCTTGTCTTGATAAAGATGAGCTTGCTGAGAAAAATCAGGTTTGAAGCCCATGCCATAAATCACGTATTGATAACTGGCGGCTGGAAACAATTCTATCGCACTTTCGAAGTCTCCGCTCGTTGGGCCTCGATAACCCCAAATTGCAAGATCTTCCTTTAATGAGTCAGGAATATTGTCTGGGTTGGTATGGTCTTGCCAATATGGCTCTGGACGCTTTGTTAGCATGTAATGCAGCTTTAAAAAATCGATAATTCGAGTCCAGCGATAGCGCATTTGTTGATTAAATCGCTTGGCTACTGTCGGCATTATGGTTTTGCTTGGCGGTAAATTTTCAGCAATATATCGTGCTGAAAGTTCGACCAACATGATTGCAGTCGCTTCTAATGGCTCCACAAATCCAGCTGCCATGCCAACCGCGACGCAGTTTTTCTCCCAAAAGCGCTCTCTATGACCGGATTGATAGGTAATTTTTCGGGTAGTCAAACCTTCTCCCGCTTTACCCAAGTATTTGCGCAAGTTCGACTCTGCCTCATCATCTGATAAGTACTTGCTGGAATAGACATGACCAACACCGCGTCGATGGGTCAGACCAATATCCCAAATCCATCCGGCGTTTTGACCTGTGGCAATAGTATGAGAAGCAATTGGACTATCTGCGTTTTCATAAGGAACGTGCATAGCTAAAGCTGAATCATTGAACAGGACATCGTCTACCTTTATAAACGGTACATTGAGTTTCCCACCTAGTAACAAAGCAGCGAAACCCGTGCAATCCACATACAAATCAGCTTCTACTGCAGGATGCTTTTCCAAGTTTATAGACTTGATACTGCCGTCTGATGTTAGCGTAACTTCATTCACCGTATCCACGATGTGTTTTACATTTAAGTTATCTCGACAGTGATTTTTTAGAAGCTCAGCGAATTCACCGGCATCGAGATGGTAGGCGTAATTGCATTGTCCGGTATATTCACTTTCAGATATGGTACGAGGGGCCAAACCCGCTTCACACACATGGTGTTGGAAGTTCGATTCGACTGCGTAGTTTTCAATGTCGGAAACATAGGGGGCAAGATCTAAGCGACCATATCCGAGTGGCACGGTAAAGGGGTGATAATAGAAGTCGCCGTTGCCATGTACCCAATTTACGAACTTACCGCCTTGTTTGAATACAGCATGGCAATGAGCAAATAAATCAGCTTCTTTGATACCAATATCCCGTAGCGTATTTTTCATAGTCGGCCACGTGCCTTCGCCAACACCTACAGTGGGGATATCAGAAGATTCGATTAGGGTAACTTGGACGCCCTCGGCGCTGCTCCCTTTATGGTGTGCGGCGATAATGGCTGCGCTTAACCACCCAGCTGTACCACCACCCACAATTGTAATATTTTTAATAGCTTCAGACATAGCTTGCGTAATCCGTTTTCAAACTTAACTTAAAAGGCTTATTGCCTTATGCACGATAAACGCTGAGTGAAGTGAAGTAAATATAGGTTTGAGCTTGCTTTGCACTGCTTTGTACAGCCACAGATACAAAGTGTGAGTGAACAGCCAGGACACGTTGGCTGCCACTCACGATGTCAAACATCTTTCTTTGTTACATTACTCTTAAAAAGCAGCACGTACGCCTAATGCAAAGCGACGTCCGTTATCTTCAACCGAGTAAGTTTGGTTAGCAAAACGACCAGTCTGAACCAGTTCTTCTTCAGTAATGTTGATACCTTCAAAGAATACTGTGAACGTTTCGTCAATGTCATAGCTCGCGCTAACATCTATCTGGCCGAAAGTTTCAGTATTGATTGGCTCGCCGTTGAAGCCATTGTCGATTGCTCGAAGGAAGCCCTCACGATTGTTATAAGCAATACGTGCTTGGATTTGGTCTTTCTCGTAGAACAAGACCAAGTTCTGAGAGTCACCAATACCTTCTAGTGCAAATGTTTGCGTAGTATCAGTGCCTAGAGACACGTTACTATCAACAATGGTAGCGTTCGCTTGAATACCAAAACCGTTATCAAACAAATGAGTTAGGCCAATTTCATAGCCTGTCACTGTTGCTGCGTCGCCGTTTTGAGGACGCGTTACCGTGTAAACTTCTGTAAGGCCATTCAATTCGTCAGCGCTTGCTGTTGCGTCACTGCCACAAAGCGCAGTATTAGTTACGCTACAGCGATTTCCTGGCGTGTTTAAACGATCATCTAAGGTATAGGTTTCTGGACCTGTCAAACGAGTAATAAAGTTATCGACTTCTTTGTTAAAGAACGCAAAAGTAAATAAGTTCGCATCACCATAATACCATTCAAAAGCCAAATCCCAGTTTTCAGACTGGAAAGGCTTAAGCGCGGGGTTACCGCCTGATGCCGTTAGGTTCTGACGACGAGGTTCATTAAACGTGGTCGCTGGTGACAACTGGTCCATTGTTGGACGAGTTAGCGAGTCATATACTGAGAAACGAATCACCATGTCATCAGTCGCTTCAAGCTTCACGTTAACACTTGGCAATAAGTTAGCGTAACTGCCACCTTGCACGATATCGGTTGCTGGACCAAAAACGTTTCCAAATAAAGTGGCGTCAGTCGTTGGAATAATATCAGTAAGGAAACTCTGAACCGCTGATACGTCGATATCTGTTTGTGCATATCTAGCACCTACATTTACCGATAGAGGCATGTCACCTAAGTCATAAATGAAAGTGAAGTCCATGTACAAACTCGTGATGTCTTCGTTAATCGTGTAACGGTTATTCTGTAAAGTCGTTACGATTGGGTTGCCACTTGCCGCTAAGAAGTCAACGTATGCGTCACCATCGTAGGTATAGAAAGTGTCAATCAAACCAGGGAAGAAGTTATTTGCTGTAAATGGTCTGAAGTTAATTGTATCGTTTGGTGCAGGAGTACCATATCCACAGAACGCACATTGGTTACCAAAGATTTGGAATACCGACTTTTCACGTTCCTGACGGTATACACCAAAGCGTGCATTATCTAAAACATCGCTGTCAGCGCGGTATGTGAAGTCGGCTTTAAATTCTGTAATTTCATCTTCAGCCGAAGGTACATTACCTTTTTCGTTATAGTGCAAACGAGATAATGACGCATCAGGTAGACTACCATTACCAAAACCATCATGACGAACGGTAGGGATACTGCCAGTGCCATCAAAGGAGTAATTATTAATGATACCCACTACATTGAAACGGTCTTTACCAGCGCGATCATTTTCTGCCGATGAGGTTGACACATCAAACTCGGCCTTCAATTGATCATTGATATCCCATTCAACATTTAAACCGAAACCATCGTTTGAAACATCACGAGAGTTACGAGTGGTCGAAACAAAGTCACTTGCCGGGTTACCAGAACCTTGGGCGTCTAAGCCAATATCTTGAGTAAAGGTTAGCAATGTGCCTGTTGCAGGATCAATAGTGGCTGAGCCAACACGGTCTGGCTCGAACCAAGATGCTAAGTCAGTGACGACAGAGTCGACTTCAAACTTAGATACAAAGCCGTCAAGAGTAATTGTTAAATCATCTGAAGGAGCATATTGGAAAACTAAGCTAGCATTTGTACGCGTACGCTCTTGGTTATCAACGATTTGATCCCAGTTACGAGGAATGTATGCATTTGAAAATAATACGCCGTCACGATTGTTTTGAATCGTCTGGCCAGGACGCCAACCAGCAGTAGCGATTTGGTTGATTTGCACGTCACGTTGTTGGTGGCTAACAGCTAATAAAACACCCATTGTATCGTCGTTGAATGTGTTAGACACTAAAGCAGATACTGAAGGAGAGATTTCCTCACTCAAACTTTCATACATGCCTTTTACCGAGGCAACTGCCTTGAAACCTTCATAATCGAATGGGCGAGCCGTAATCAAACCAACCGTGCCACCAATGCCACCTTCTTGCATTGCAGCATTCGTACTTTTGAAAATGTCGGCACCAACAATTTGGTCGGCTGCTAGTACGTCAAAGTTGAACTCACGACCAGCACTGTCGGTCGCTATTTGACGACCATTAACGAGTACAGTGTTGAATTGTGGACCAAAACCACGAATGGTAACAGCTTGACCTTCACCACCGCTTCTATCGATTGAGACACCCGTAATACGTTGCAATGATTCGGCAACGTTCAAATCTGGGAACTTACCTAAATCTTCTGCCTTAATACCATCTGATACTAGGTTGGAATTCTTTTTATCATCGATAGATGCTTTCAGACTACTTCTGATACCGCTTACAAGAATGACTTCTACTGCGTCGTCGGCCGATTCTTCCTGTGCGATGACTTGGTTTGAGCTCAATAAAGCACCCGCCACAGCTATTGCTATTGACGTGCGTTTACCAAACGTTGTTAACGTCTTGTTCATTTGTGTTTCCCCTTTGCTTTTTCGATCTTTTTTTGTTTTTTAATGTGTCTAGTTGTGTGTGTTCGACACAATACAAAATAGATTAAAACCTATTTATCGTATAAATATAATCAATTGAGTGAAAATTACAATGATTTTGGTTAAATTTAAATTAAATCTAGTGACGTTTTTGTGACAAGTCATTTACAATTTATGTGTTTCTATTCTGTGTGTTTGGATTTTAATTTATTGATAAATATAATTAAAGTTTGCTTTAGGGCAGTTTTTTTTGAAAGTTCTTATGTGAGTTTTGTTGTTAAAAAATAATTTTAAATTATCTTATAAATACGATTAATCTTGATTTGTTTTATGTGCCTCGTTATCATTCGTTACACAAAGTTGGGGCAAAATTGGTTTGTTATTCGACTACGAAAGCAGCACTTATTAACTTTCAGCAGAAAAGTTTGATGAACACCAAAATAAAGCGGTAATGTGCCCAGTATAGAATGTATTGAAGTAACATTAATTGTTAGGTATGCCATATATGACAAGCGATTTCGAATTTACCCACCGCCGTAAAAATATATTAAACGGTGAATGGGTTTTGGTATCTCCACATCGCAATAACCGACCGTGGTTAGGGGCTACTGAGGCCGCAACTGAAAACACACTAGCGTCTCATGATGCATCGTGCCCACTCTGCCCTGGCAACTTGCGAGCAAATGGTGAAGGTAACCCGCAATATGAGTTCACGCATGTTTTTACAAACGACTTTGGTGCGTTGGCGCCTCAACAAACGGACGTCGGGTCTATCCAAAGTGACGCACTGTTTCAAGCTGAGCCTGCGACCGGTACAGCAAGAGTAATATGTTTTTCACCCGATCACAGCAAGACGCTGCCCGAACTGAGCGTGAATGAAATCAGGGAAGTGGTTGATACTTGGAAGAACCAATTTGATGAACTAGCAGAACACTATTCTTGTATTCATATCTTTGAAAATAAGGGTGAGATAATGGGGTGTTCACAACCTCATCCGCATGGGCAAATATGGGCCCACAATCATCGCTCTACAGAAATTCAAGCAGAAGACGAACGACAACTAGAATACTTCCAAACACATGGACGCTCATTGCTTGCCGATTACATCGATCGCGAACTTAGTGAAGAACAACGTATTATCGTTGATAACGAGCACTGGCTTGCAGTCGTACCTTATTGGGCTAAGTGGCCATTTGAAACATTGCTGCTTTGCAAAGACGATGTAAAAACGTTCTCGCAATTAAATGCTGAGCAGCGTCACTCTTTGGCAGAAGCGCTCAAAATCTTAACCATTAAATACGACAATGTGTTCAATACGAGTTTTCCCTACTCCATGGGTTGGCATAACGCGCCTCTTGATATGCAAAATAATGAACATTGGCGTCTACACGCACACTTCTATCCACCACTTTTACGTTCAGCTACGGTTAAAAAACATATGGTTGGTTATGAAATGTTAGCGGAAAGTCAGCGCGATTTGACCGCTGAAACGGCTGCAAAAATATTGCGAGAAGCCTCTAACGTACATTATAAAGCTAGTTAACTTAGCCTCGGCTTGGATAAAATATGACGTCTAAAATATACGATACTGATTTTCAAAAGGCATTTTCATCAATATTTGCAGTACCACCACAAGCTATTTCAATTGCTCCAGGTAGGGTAAACCTCATTGGTGAATTCACCGACTACAACGATGGGTTTGTGTTGCCTTGCGCTTTGCAATATAGCACTCGCATTCTTTTTTCTGTGCGCGACGATGACCTTATTTCTGTTCAATCAACCCACTACCCTGGTGAATCTGAATGTTTTAGTATTAGTGAAGATATTGTCAGCGGCGAATCACATTGGGGTAATTATGTTCGTGCAGTCGCTTATGTGTTCCGACGCGAAGGCTTAGCGCTACGTGGATTCAACATGTTGATTGATAGCGACGTTCCTCAGGGAAGTGGCCTCTCGTCTTCTGCAGCTTTGGAAGTCGCGATTGGTGGTGTGTTTAATCATGCTGGGAACTTAGGCTTGAGCAAGGAAAAGATAGCATTACTGGGTCAAGCAGCTGAAAATGATTTTATCGATTGCCAGTGTGGGGTGATGGACCAAATGATCTCGGCATGCGGAAAAGAAGGCCACGCAATGCTGCTGGATTGCGAGAGTTTAAAAACCCAAGCAGTGGCTATTCCTAAGGACCTAGTGGTTGTTATTGTTAATTCAAATTACCCTCGAAAACTCGTCGATAGCGAATACAACCAACGTAGAATCGATTGCGAAAATGCGGCAAAAAAAATGCAGGTTAATTCCTTACGCAAAGCTGACATGACTACCTTAGACTCCGTGAAAAACCTACTGACAAAGAATGAATACAAACGCGCCCATCACGTGATTAGCGAGAACCAACGCGTACTCGATGCTGTTGATGCATTAGCCGAAAACAATATGACAGAGTTACGTCACTTAATGACAGCTTCTCACATATCACTGCGTGATGATTTTGAAGTAACGGTGCCCGCAACTGATGGCTTAGTTGAAATTTGTGCTGCGGCCTTACAGGACCGTGGTGCCGTGAGAATGACTGGCGGTGGTTTTGGTGGCGCAATTGTTTGCCTTTGCCGCGAAGAGGATATTTCCTCAATCGAAGAGGCTCTTGAAGCTCACTATGAAGAAAGGTTTAAGCTGAAAGCCAATATATACGTGTGTAGCGCTGGTGACGGGCTCCTTGTGAATGACCTATAAGGTCGATTCACGATTTCGCTCAGTATGCGCCTAGATTATCCTTAAAAAACAACTATGATTACAGCTGCTTCTTAAACAGAACTTGTCAAAAAACTAAGGATATATAATGTTGAAATGGGGTGTAATAGGGTGTGGACATATCGCCAATACCTTCGCTGAGGGTTTAGCCTGTTTGAATGAAGGCGAGCTTATTGCTTGTGCATCAAATTCTATGCAGCGCGCGAAAGATTGGGCAGCAAGAAACAGTGAAAAGCATCAAATTACCGAGATATATGATAGCTACGATAAACTGCTCCAAGATTCGGATATCGATGCGGTGTACATTGCAAATACGCACAATTTTCACTACCAATCCGTCAAGCAGTGCCTGCTAGCCAATAAACATGTTCTTTGCGAAAAGCCTATTACACTCAACGCCAAGCAGGCCACAGAGTTATTTGCTTTGGCAAAGGAGAGGTCATGCTTCTTAATGGAAGGAGTATGGACACGTTTCCTCCCAGCGATAAGAATGTTACAGAAGGTATTGAGCGATAATATCATTGGTGATGTTCTGTCTGTGCGCGCGGATTTTAGTTTGAATCGTGTATTTGAAGAAACGCATCGTCTTCGTAATAAAGAGTTGGCCGGTGGCGCATTGCTCGATTTAGGGATTTATCCTATCACGTTCGCTTACATTGCTTTTGGTGAGGCTCCAAGCAAGATACAAAGTTCAGTTGTTCTCGACACAACAGGTGTTGATCAACGCTCATTTTACTTATTTGAATATGAGGATGGTGGTCGCGCTAATTTGTCCTCAGCTTATAGCCATGTTGCTCCAACAAGCGGCATTATTGCAGGCTCTGAAGGTTATATTGATGTACCTCATTTCCTTGGTGCTCAGGGGTTCGTCGTTCATCGAGAAGGTGAGTCACCGCAAACACATTCTTACCCTTTTGATAGCAATGAAAACTTCAGTTTCGAAATTCAACACATGCAAGACTGTGTTAAGCAGGGATTGTCAGAAAGTCCTATTTTACCTGCGAGTGAGAGTATTAGTGTCTTACAAACGATGGACGAACTCAGAGCCCAGTGGGGTATAAAGTATAAAGATGAGAACTAAGGACGGCTATTGAGTCTGACGTTTATCGAAGGAAGCAAGGAAGTGTATCGTGAAGTTCGGTGAAGTCTGAGCTTGGCGACAATCATTAATAATAAAAAGGCAAAATCGATAATGGTAAAAATAACGCAAATCCAACACGAGAGAAGCAAAAACGTCTGGCTGGGAACAGCCCTACTCAAGAGCCTAGCAATACTCGCCATAGGTTTGTGTGTTGTGATGCAGTTTAGTGCTTTTGCTATGTCTGAAACAGAAATAGAAGCACAGGATCTATACCCGGTGACTCATCCAGACATGCAACCTGAACTAGCAAGCAAGGGAAAGTACAAAGTTGGCGTGCGTACAATGGATATTAGCAATAAGAGCTATTTTAACCTGCTAACAAATACTCAAGAGCCACGGAATCTTCGCTTGGAGGTTTGGTATCCAGCAACAGTTGACGTAAATAGCGCCAAGACAAGTTACGAAAATGAAACTCGCTTAGCTAAACGCTTTAGCATCAAAGCTGATGCATATAGAGATGCTTCGCCCTTAGCGAATGGAGAAAAGCATCCTGTTGTGATTATATCTCACGGTTACACGGGCTATCGCACCATTATGTTTTATCTAGGTGAACACTTGGCCAGTCATGGCTACATAGTTGTAGGTATTGACCATACCGATTCAACCAACGAAGACGTGGATATGGTCAATGGCCCTTTTAATGGTTTCCCGAGTACCTTGATCAACCGAAGCCGAGATCAGCAGTTCACCCTAGATTACATCACAGAGCAAAGTCACTTCCTTAGTGATCTTGTCGACGCAAACAATGCGGGACTTGTTGGTTACTCAATGGGGTCCTTCGGCGCGATCAATACAATTGGTGGTTGCTATAATTTTAGCCCGGTAGCCGCAGGCATGTTTACCGGTGTGCAGGACCCAAATATTGTACCGATGATACAAAAAGCCTTAAACAGCTGTGCAGCAGGCCAATACGAGAACCCTAAAGTTGACGATAAGTGGAAAGCGGCAATTACCTTTGCTGCTTGGGGCGGTCAACATCAATTGTTTACCAAAGAAAGTTTGGCAGCGATTGACGTTCCAAAACTATTTGTTGCTGGCAATTTAGATGATATTTCAGGTTATGACGGTATTCGTAGTTTGTACGATAGTATGTCATCAGAAGACACCTATTTGCTGACAATGATGAATGCAAGGCACAATATTGCACCTCATCCCACGCCAGCAGAGGCTTGGGGAAGTGAAACTGACTTCGGTCACTATTACGAACCAGCTTGGTCAAGTGCAGTTTTGAACGATATAAACAAACATTTCAGTTTGGCCATGATGGATTGTCATGTGAAGAAAGTCAGCAGCGCTTGTGATTATTTAGACTTGTCTGAAAGTTCTGACCAGGCACAGGTAAATGGAAAATTAGGTGAGCCTTGGAAAGGCTTTGATAGTCGCTTTTCGACAGGACTTCGCTGGGAACAAAAAGCAAAAAACTCTGAAAAATAAGACAATAAGCGCTTGAAGAAATGACGAGCAAGGGCTCGTCATATCTTTGTTTGTTAAACGGGAATATGAAAGCCAAGCATGTTAACTAGCTTATCTACTCAGCAACTGTTCTCGTTTAATTATTGCGCTTTCAACTGGTGATAATATTAGCCCAATTTAATTCGGCGTTTGGCAAAAATAAATGCAAGTGCCATTAGGCTCATGGCGCTAAACGCCCTGGGGCTGTTGGCGGTGATTACCTCACTGTCTTTGCTATTTGCAATCAAGTCACCGCTGATAACAATATCATCAAATGCGATGCTCTCTTTTGAGGCATTCGTAAAAGCGTCGAAGTGTAGCGAAAATACGTCAAAATTAAGACTGGAAAGATCGTAGCTTACAGTTTGAAAGTCTGCGTTGAGTTCAATCGGATTGTTCAAACCAATACCACCAAAAAAGGAATCAATTAGTATCCTCTGCTGATTATTTGACGGAAGTGCAGACGCATTACTTGAACTGAGGTCCTGTGCATAAATTGCGAGATAGTCAGTGCTTTCTAAGCCTCCAGACGAAGCTACGCTCATCGAAAGGCGGACATTCTGATGGTTACTGATATCTACACTATTAAAGCTTAGTGTGCTTGGTGACGCGGCGCTTGAGCCGTTTTCGTCAAGGTTTATGCCCGTCCAAAAATCTTGGCCCTGGAATCCTCGATAGAAGTTAGTATTATTGGTAATGTTGGTTGAGTGGCGCTGCCAATGCCAATCTCTGGCTGTTCTTGGGCCATCAAAACTACCAGCGTTCACTGCAAAGTATGCGGTATTTAGCCCGTCGTTTTCAAAGTCTTCACCAATGATAACTGCAGCGTAAGCGTGATTAAGCACTGATGCGCAGATCAAAGCTCCAACCAGACCTAAGGCTGCACATAAGCGCTTTGAGTGTTCAGCGATATTGCTCGCTTTGATATTTTTCATATTACCTTCCTTGGTATGTTTAATTACTTGTAGTACATAATGGCAAATTGCAGTGAAAAGAAAACTGATCTTGAGTAGGGTTTTACTTTATCTACAACACGCTAAGATAAATACCGATGCATTCACATCACTTTAGAATGACAATATGGTTCGAAGGCCGATAATCTGAGCGGTGGAGATGTCTTGGCCCGATGGATTATCTATCCATTGATAAGTAGGCTGGACCGACAAATACTCTGTCACTTTCATTAGGTAAGTCAATTCGATATTCAATTCACCATTTGTTAGCGCAGTCATATTTTCTGTCAAATCGAAGTCAGATGAGCCTTCTGCATACGCAAAAGCAATACCTATGGCGTCATCAGGCCTTGTTGATAATAGACCTGTTTTTACCAAGCCGGCACTGTAAAATCGTGAGAATGCATTAAGTTGCTCACTGCCTGAGCCCAATCTAGCAAATCCTGTAAGCCCCTCGAGTTCTTGAAACTGGTGCTCCACACGCAGGTACAGTCCTGTATTACTCTGTGTATTTGGAAGATCATCACGCAAGGTGTTCCTTGAGTATTGCCAAGTACCGATAAGCCATTTAGTGCCGTCGCTTAAATACTCTAATTCTGCAATATTCAGGTAACCTTCGCTTGATGATAAATTCAAGCCTGTGGCATCTGGATGCTGACTATCACCTGGTACACCGTCGGTGACCACAAATCGAAAAGACAGGTCTTCGTTTCTATACTGATAGCGTATTGAAAGGCCCGGGAAAGGATAGGTTGATGGTCCGTTTGTGCCACTGGAGCCGAGTGTATTTCCCATACCGTAAGCTGCATTGACGAATAAATTAGCACTATCGAGTACATCGAACTCCGTGTTCGTATCATAAAGACCTAACAACATTGAGTGGGATTTGTTTGATAATTGTACATATGCTTCATGCACACGTTTCAGATTAACGCCAGTTTCAATACCCGATGCGCCTTGAATATCACCTGATTTCGTCGTACTGAACTCAGCACCATTAGCATAAATCCCCGACACAAATAAATTCAATTTTTGTTCTTTAGCAAAATCAATCTGATGACGTAACTCTATTGTCGCGAAATCAAGATACGCTGAGCCAGACTCCTTACCACCATTTCGATTGGAGAGAAAATCACTGCTGTAAATGACACTTATATTTGTCTCGTTGTTTATTGTTTTTTCAGTTTCCGAACGCAATGGTGACGGGACTGTAAAAAGAATGAAACTGACAATTAAGAAGGTGGGGACTTGCGCCGAAAGGCTAAGAGAGAACATGTAACTCCTAATGACTAAAGGCCTGATAGAATATCCCAATGACTGTGGAACTACAAATTACCAAATAAAAACAAGGCTTAAAGACGTGTTTTCGAGACTAAATTAAGGTGGTTTGACAATTTAACAAACAAACAAAAACGGCTTCTGAAAGAAGCCGTTAAAAAATTGCTTTTGACTCGACTGTGAGCCAATTTACTCGATTTCTTACAACAGCGTTACGAGAAAGAATACTTGGGATACGAGCCCTGATGGGCTTGTTATCGTTACACTTAACGTTGCATCTGTAGCCGGGTCACCTGCAACCAAACTGTTAGTTAATCGGAAGCTAGCGCTTCTGCTACCCTCTTGGTTTGTTTGCGGCATAGTAAAGCTTGTTTGGCCGGATAAAGTACCTGCATTGGTATTCACCGATATTGTTGAGCCGCTAGGAATGGGTTGATTTGCCGTATCGGAAAACGTAAATGTAAATCCTAAGCTCTCTTCTCTGACAATCGATGCAACTGGAGTGCCCGAGCTTGGAGTAGAGTTATTAGCAACTTCAACACCGCCAGTGCTTACAGAAATCAGTGCTGCGCTTTGTGACATCACTAATACCTGTGCACTTCTCACGTGCAAGCTAGCTTCGCCACAAGCACTACCTGTGCATTGAGGACCATCAAATAAACCATTTTGCCCTTCAAACACGCCTGAATTGTCGAAGTCCAAAAACACTTCATTGCTATCCTTTACACGGTTTTCATTGTCATCTCGCCACGCTTCGCTTAAATCGACAAAACCTGATCTTGAAGGAAAAACGAAATCCAAGCCACTTCCGTTGTTACTAGTAATAGCTGCACCATCGGCATCGTCATATACATTGTTACCATTACTATCAACTAATGTTTCATGACCAATCGCGGTTGCTAGAATAGTCACTCGACCGTCGCTCGGTCTCGGATTTGAGCTAGTCCAAACGACACTGCAGACGCCACTTGTTGTTAAGCAACTTGGTTCAATAGAACCGCCTTCAGTGGTGAATGAAACTGCGGTTCCATCAGGTACAGGGTTGTTAAATGTATCAGCTAAACTGGCCGTAACCGTTACCTGCTCGCCATTCTGGCTGAACGCCTCTGGATTCAAATTGCTGAAAGATAGAGAAAAACTATTTTGATCAGGTAAGCCAGTATTCACTGTGAGCAGGTCAGACTGAGTCTGCAATGTTTCGGTATCACTGATATCAACTTCTGCAGTGACACGAACAGAGGTAGGAACGTTACCCGCGGTGACTTTCACACTTACTTGCCCTTCAGAATTAGTCAGGCCTGTCGCTGGCGATAAACTCAAGTCACCGGTACTAGTGTTTAGACTGAAGCGTACTGTTTGTTGCGCCAATGGGTTACCCTCAGCACCATTTACTTGAAAGGTCAGTGTGGAAACAGATTCACTTCCTTGACCACCCGTGCCTTGTAAAACAATGCTCTCTGGTGACGCGGAAAGAAAGGCAATAGAGCCCACAGATTCGGCTGATAAACTCAAATCCCGTGCTACGGTTAATGTTGTGGAATTAATGGTGACACTGGCTGCAATGGTGTCATCGTTTCCAGCACCACCGGCACAACTGATATCTTTATAGGTAGCATTTGCTGTACCGTTGATTGTATTGACTGTATCATCTAACGTTGCTTTGTCCGCCTGAACACATACCGAAGTGAAGGTCACCGGCGTACTTAAGTTGATTGCTTGATCGTTCTCATCGACAACGTCAACTCTCACTCCAAGCGTTGCCCCTGCGCTAATAGTGACGTCGTCCGAACTAGTAGTACCTGCGAAACCTAATACATTCTCAATGAATACGCCATTTTCAAAATGACCAATACGCACAATAGAATCGTTCACTGTGCCAGCGGCTTGAACTTCATAGTTTACTGAATCAGTTATCACTGTGTCATTGTCGTTGAAAGTAACGCTTAAGCTTGCCGCTCCGAGGTCAGACTCGCTTGGCGTTAAAGAAGCTTGGGCAAGACCATTCGCATTTGTAAGTGCTTGGTCAACAGATAGCTCTCCAGATGAGGCCTGAAAACTAACAATTTGATTTTCAATTGGATCAGCATTGCTGTCTAGCAATACAGCTCGAACCTGAACGACGTCGTTAGCTTGAAAACGGGTAATTGGGTTCCCTTCACTGTCGAGAAGATTAACACTGATACTTGATAGAGTGGCGTCAGTTTCTTGAGCAGATAAAAACTCGTAGTTAACAGAGCCAACAGCGCCGTCGAAAGTCGCTGATAATACACCAGCACCTACGTTAGCGTTGCTAGAGTCGAGTGTAACTTGCGCGATGCCATTCGCATCGGTTAATTTAGTCGCCGCAGATAGCTCACCGATATCGGCGCTAAAAGCGATTATTTCACCACTAGTTAAGACATCATCTTGCGTCAGTGTTGCTTGTACACAAACAGTATCTCCGACCACGAAGGCGTTCCCATCAACAGCTTCACAGTTGCCATCAAGGACCTCAACTATGATGGATGTAACAGGTGCTAAATCTTCTAGCGGATCGGTTTCTTCATTGTCGCCTGAAGCGCCGTTACAAGCGGCTAAGGTACTAGCAAGAAAGGCTATACCAAAAAGTTTGGATAATCGTTTTGTCATGAAAACTACTCTTCAATGTTCTGCTTTAAATACTGAAAAATTTCGCGTGCAGCTTTAGGTGGCTTTTCAGTTTCTCTCTGTTTAACGGCCTGACGCTGCATTTGCCTTAATTTTTGTCGGTCTAGTTGTGGATGTTCATTCAATAACTCTTGAATTGCGCTGTCACCCTTATCCACAATTTTATCTCTTAACTCTTCCAATAGGTGAAAGTGCGTATTTGACTTTAGGTGGTGGGCGCGTAATTTATTAATGGCTGATTCAATCTCTGCTATATCGCGGCTTCGCAGTAGTTTGCCAATTAACTGTAATTGACGACGAAAGCCGTCTTTTTTCTTGTTTATGCGCTGAGCAAGTGCGATGGCGTCAATTAGCTCATCGTCCAAAGGGATCTCATTTAACTGCCCAGGAGTCAGATCTACTAGAATGCCGCCTATTTTTTTTAAGTCTTCTGCTTCTTGTTTTAACTGCGTTTTGCTTTTGATTGGATCGCCATTCTCATCTAGCAAAGGCTCATGACTCGGTTCGGTATTCATATAAAGTTTTTTCATTTCTTTAGTGGTAGAATTAGCGCAGATTGTAACCGTCACACTATTGTTTGGACAGTAAAAATAAATTATGGAATCTGAAAAGCAGTTAGCAGAAATTCAAAATGTCGTTGATGACGCGTTGCGTTTGGCACTAAAAAAGGGCGCGACGGCTGCAGAAGCAAGCATGTCGAAAGTTCAGGGGATTGCAGTATCATCTCGCATGAAAGAAGTTGAAACCGTTGAGTTTACAAATGACGGCGGCCTAGGTATAGCAGTGTTTGTAGGCCAAAAAAAGGGCAGTGCATCAACCGCTGATTTGAGTCCAGAAGCGCTAAAATTGACAGTTGAAAAAGCGGTAGAAATCGCAAAATATACCAACGAAGATGAGTGTGCAGGCATCGCTGATAAGGAATTTATAGCGACAGAAATTCCCGAATTAGACCTATACCATCCTATAGAATTAGATACCCAAGCAGGAATAAAACTCGCGATTGAATCAGAAACGGCTGGTCTGGACTATGACTCAAAGATAGTTAACTCTGACGGCGCTTCATACAACGCTAATTTAGGGGTAAGAGTTTATGGAAATACGCATGGAATAAACGCAGGCTATGCGAGCAGTCGTTATAACTTAAGTTGTGTGTTGATCGCTCAAGACGGCGACGATATGCAGCGTAACTACGCCTACACAATCGGTCGTGAAGCGCACAAATTAGATGTCCCTACTATTGTGGGTAAAGAAGCAGCAAAAGAAACCTTGAGTCGATTAGGTGCCCAAAAGATTAACACTGCCAAGGTGCCAGTATTATTCCATCGCGATATTGCGAGTGGTTTGTTTGGTCATTTTGTTAGCGCAATTAGTGGTGGTAGCTTGTTTAGGCAATCGTCATTTTTACTCGATAGTATCGGCACTAAGGTATTCCCTGACTGGCTTACGATCGAAGAAAAACCTCACTTGTTAAAAGGCTTAGCGAGCTCGCCGTTTGATAATGAAGGTGTTCGTACTGAAGACATGACAATCGTAGATTCAGGTGTGCTTCAACATTACCTATTAACGAGTTATTCGGCCCGCAAAATGAAGCTCAAAACAAATGGGCACGCAGGTGGAATTCACAATTGGTTAGTAAACTCGACAGGTGAAACAGACCAAGAGCTGCTTCAAAAAATGGGTACAGGCCTAATTGTTACTGAACTCATGGGGCAAGGTGTGAATATTGTTAATGGCGACTATTCTCGTGGCGCGGCTGGTTTCTGGGTTGAAAATGGTATCATTCAGTACCCAGTGCATGAGATTACCATAGCGGGCAACTTGCAAGATATGTTTAATAATATTGTCGCGATTGGCGCAGAGACCGAGGTCCGTGGAAGTATACAAACGGGTTCTGTTTTGATTGAGTCTATGCAAGTCGCTGGGGCTTAATTTTTACTTAATTTTAGTGAGAGAAGTGCACCTACTGATAGTATGAAACACGCTTTTCGTCATCCATGACAGCTCTCAAACGGCGTCCTGCCGTTTGCAGGTTTCACACTATTAGTAGGCGCACTTCTCTTACCATAAGCAAATAAACTTTTCGTCATCCATGACAGCTCCCAAACGGCGTCCTGCCGTTTGAAGGTTGCACAGTTTACAGGGACTCCCTTCACTTCTTGTATAGTCAAACGCGCAATAAAAAACCCAATCAAATGATTGGGTTTTTAATGAATTAAAATATAAGTTGGTGATTAATCAACTTCACCGCAGAAGCGGTAGCCTTCACCGTGAATGGTGACAATCAACTCTTCATCGTTCGGCTCTGACTCGAAGTGCTTACGAATACGACGAATCGTTACATCGACTGTTCTATCGTTTTGACGCAATTCTCTGCCCGTCATTTCCATGATGAGTTGTTCGCGAGTTAGTATTTTACCTGGGTTGCTTAAAAACAAATGCAGGGCTCTAAATTCACTTCGTGGCAATCTAAATTCTTTACCTGCTGGTGAGATTAGGCTGCGGCTGTCGCCGTCTAAGGTCCAACCGTTGAAGCTAACCTTGCTTGGTAAATCATCATCTTCAGATGCACTGCTAGTGCGAGACAATAAGTTACGGGCACGAATAGTTAATTCGCGAGGGTTAAATGGCTTGGTTAGGTAATCGTCGGCACCGATTTCAAGACCTAGAATACGGTCTACGTCATTGTCGCGACCAGTTAGGAAAATAAGGCCAACGTTTTTTCTGTCGCGCACTTCGCGCGCTAAAATAAGGCCATTCTTGCCAGGCAGGTTAATGTCCATAATAACCAAGTTAATCTGGTTGTTTTGGAAAAAATCATGCATTTCTTCGCCGTTTTCAGCTTCAAAAACATTGTAACCTTCAGCTTCGAATAAGCTCTTAAGGGTAGTCCGTGTAACTACTTCATCTTCTACGATAAGGATATTTGGCGTTTGCATTGTTTACACTCTGTTAACATTTCAAATTTGAGTTTATCAGAATATTGATAAATTTCAGTCGTTTTCTTTGAAAATTTTTCGATTATTTAGCTTGTTGCGACGACTTCATTCTATTTTTGTACGCGAGTTAAAAATGCAACAAGTTTTAAAAAATTACAGAATATGTAATTAAATTACATATTTCATACAAGAGTATATTAAAAATGTAAGCAAATTGAAAATAGGAAATTAGTACTAGACCACAATTTTTACTTCCAATTTAATGTTTTTAATGACTTTTTAGGCCAGAATAAACTTCAGAATACTTTTCAGCGGCTTCTTCCCAAGTGAATTTTTGTTTCATTCCGCGTGAAATCAGCGCTGAAAATTCTTTCTTTGCTTCCAACCTTACCAGTAGAGCCTTCCTGATCACCGATAATAAGGCTTCTGAGCTAGGCTCTTGGAACACAAACCCGGTGCTATTCTCCTCGCCATAATTGATGATCGTATCTTTTAAACCACCAATACCTCGCACAATGGGAACGGTACCATAAGCCAAACTATACATTTGATTCAAACCACAAGGCTCGAACTCTGATGGCATTAGAAAAAAGTCTGCTCCAGCTTCTACTTTATGTGCGTAATCAGGTTTGAAGTCTTCAATGAACACGAACTGCTTGGGATGTTTGGCTGCTATTCTATGAAGCTCATCAGTAATATCTTTCTGCCCAGTGCCAACCAACGCCAGTTGAACATCATGATCTAATAAGCTTTCGAGGATCGGCATCAAGTAACCGAAACCTTTTTGCAATGTGGTCCTACAAACCATACCCAACAATGGTGTTTTGGCGTTTTGACGAAGTCCAAAAGTACGTTGCAGATCTTTTTTACAAGCCACTTTTCCTTGCATGTCTTCGCTGCTGAAATGCGCAGCTATAAACTCATCAGTGCTCGGATCCCATTGCTCGTAGTCACAGCCATTTAAAATACCTTCCACACTATTAATACGTTGTCGAATGACATCATCGATTCCGTGACTGCCTAATGCTGTAGATATTTCTTGAGCATAAGTCTGACTAACGGGACAAATTTTATCAGCGTATAAAAGCCCAGTTTTCAGCATGTTAATATGATCATTTTCAATATACATACCCGGTGCTTTCGAGTCTAAGCTTGGCACTTTCAAAGTGTGTTCGACGCCTTGAAAAGCGGCATTATGAACAGTTAGCACCGACTTTGTACTAGCGAAGTGTTCATACGAGAGAGGTGAATGCTTAGCAAAGTAGCAAGCCATCGAGGTATGCCAATCGTTTGCGTGTAAAACATCTGGTTTGAATCCAATAGCTTCGGCTGTTCTCAACGCTGCAAGAGAAAAGAAAGTAAACTTTTCGGCGTTACTTATGCCGCTCTCATCGTACAGTGCGCCGCTATTAAAATATTCAGGGTAATCCACAAAGTAGACATCAATGCCGTTGAAATTTAGATTTTTCACATCAAAAGCATAGGGCTTATCGTTTACATAAAGAATTTGTTGGGCAATACAATTTGACAGGTTTAAAGTGTCAGATGCGGCCTTATAGTAGGGCAGTATAATTTTAACATCATGGTCTAATTCAGATAACGCTAAAGGCAGCGCTTTACCCACATCTGCCAGCCCACCTGTTTTTACGATGTCTTCTACTTCCGAAATTAAAAACAACACTTTCATCTGTTTTTTACTTCCTTAAAGGCGGCACAGCAAGCAACTCAGGTTGTTTTACCGTGTTATTTTGCAGCCTCATAAATATTAAATTTGTTGGTGCTAACCAAAGTCTTCGCACGAAAATACACCGCATTCATCGCCTCACTGTAGGGCAAAAACTTGTTTGCAACAATATCCAAAGTTCCTCTGGGGCGCGTTTGTTTGTGTGCTTGAGCGATAAATTGTTGAGTGATTGTGTAATTGGTATGCACACCCGTGTGGAACGGCGGGTTACTCACTACGTGATCAAACGTACCGTCAACTTGCTTCATGCCATCGCTAGCAATAACTTTACCTTCAACTGAGTTTAAGGACAGAGTTCGCTCTGCACAATACACCGCAAGTGCCGAAACGTCGCTCATTGTTACTTTCACTTTTTGATTCATAAGGGCGAGATAAGTACCAATAATTCCGGTACCGCACGCAAAGTCGAGCACTTGTCCTTTCAGGTTTAAAAGTTTATCGGAACGGGGCTCAAATTGCTGAAGCAAGAGCTGCGTACCTGGATCAAATTGCTTGTGTCCAAAGACACCCGGAAGTGAAAATACTTTTAACTCTTTACCGTTAACCGAATAGGTGCGCACAACACCATATTTCTTAATATCAAAAGGCTTAGCTGCTTTCTCGGGGCGTTTAACTTCGACACAGACTAATCCACAGTGTTTAGCACCATCGATTTTATTGACATTTTCGCCCACTTTCTCAAGTAGTTTCCCAACGCTTTTGATGCCGGCCTTATTTTCACCCACAATAAGCAACTGCCCGCCATCAACAATCATCTCGGCAATGTTTGCAATAAGCATTTCTAATTGCTGCTTGGCTTTTGGCAAATAGATGATTGCCCCATTTAAAGGCGTGTTGCTTTTGAGTTGTTCTAAATTAAAGCTTGGCGCAAACACCTGTTGAAATTTACTGGTATTTTCACTCTGCGAGTACACATCGTGAAATTGGTGTAAGCCAGTGACAGTAAACTCTCGCAATTCAGCAAAGATTTCGCAATCTGTCGGATTCACTAGTGCCCAATGACCGGCACTAAAGAGGTCGGTGTTACGCAAAATCAGTTGACTCGGCAATGACAGCATCTTAGCTCACTCGCTTAAATATAATGTCCCAAACGCCATGTCCAAGCTTCTGACCACGTACTTCAAACTTGGTTATTGGTCGGTATTCGGGTCGTTCAACATAGCCTAGAGCACCTTTGTCCGACGTGTTTTCAAACCCTTCTGCCTGTGTCATCACGGCCATCATGTGTTCAGCATATGGCTCCCAATCAGTTGCCATATGAAAGGTACCACCAATTGCGAGTTTGCTTCGTAAGTTTTGTACGAAGTCAGGTTGCACTATACGACGTTTATGGTGGCGTTTTTTATGCCAAGGATCAGGGAAATAAAGTTGCAAGCGAGAGAGAGACTCGTCAGCGATACACTGCGCTAAAACTTCAACAGCGTCATGTTCAAATACACGAAGGTTGCTTACGCCAGCTTCTTCAGCGTCAGCGAGGCAAGCGCCAACACCAGGGCGATGTACTTCAATACCAATAAAATTATTTTCAGGAGCGGCCGCTGCCATTTCAACCAGTGACTTACCCATACCGAATCCGATTTCGAGTACGGTTGGGGCTTCACGTCCGAAAACCTCGTCGAGGTTTAGTAAACCTTGTTCGATACTGAGGCCCATGCTTGGCCAATTGGTTTCGATGGCGCGAGCCTGCGCATTGGTGAGTCTGCCCTCGCGTTTTACAAAGCTTTTAACTTTGCTGATATATACGCCAGCAGCGCGTGCTTCTTCTTCACTGTTAAATGACTTCATTTACCCTAGGATCTTTTATTAATGGATGATTCATGAATAGACGCGCCGAAGAAAGTATTCGATAGATTGGTCTATTGCTACAAAAGTTCGGTATTATAATCCATTCTTTGACTGATGTGCGGATAATGTGACTTCCAATAGCTTTTCTTTTTACGATGCCTTGCTGCAATGGTTTGATAAACACGGGCGCAAAAACTTACCCTGGCAACAAAATAAAACGCCATACTCTGTTTGGATCTCAGAAATTATGTTGCAACAGACTCAAGTTGCAACCGTAATCCCTTACTACACCACTTTCATGCAACGCTTTCCAACCGTAAACGATTTAGCCAATGCACCGGTAGATGAAGTATTGCATTTGTGGACAGGCCTTGGTTACTATGCACGCGCTCGCAACATGCACAAAGCGGCGCAAAAGGTCCGTGATGAACACGATGGTCAGTTCCCCCAAACCTATGACGAGGTTATCGCGCTGTCAGGTATTGGGCGTTCAACCGCAGCCGCTATCTTGTCCTTATCACTCAATCAAGCGTTTGCCATCATGGATGGGAACGTTAAGCGAGTACTTACGCGGTTTATGGCTATTGAAGGGTGGCCCGGAAATAAGAAAATTGAAGATCTCCTGTGGCAGGAGGCAGAGGCGCTCAAACCTCAGGCGAAAAATGGAAGATACGGTGACTATACACAAGCCATAATGGATTTAGGGGCGACAGTTTGCACCCGCTCAAAACCGAAATGTGATGAATGCCCAATGCAAAGTCATTGCTTGGCTTATGCCCAAGGAAAACAAACAGAATTTCCCTTTAAAAAGCCCAAGAAACAAATTCCAACGAAATACACCACAATGTTACTTCCGTCATACCAAGGCCAACTATTGATGCAGCAGAGACCCACGAGCGGCATATGGGGCGGTTTATGGGGCTTCTTAGAAACTGGATTTAATGAAAGTGAACAAGTTACCTTGGATGAGGCAAAGATACTATTGCGAGACAAGTTAAAGTCTGTTGAGTTGGCGAACAGTAATGTGATTGAATTAGAAACTTTTAAACATACTTTCAGTCACTTCCATCTGATTATAACACCGATACTCTTAGAGCTAGAACAGCCTCCATTATCGAGCGTAGCTGAATCACTACCACTAGATAATAATCAAGTACCTGCTCAGCTTTGGTACGATATGCATCAACCAAGTAAAATTGGCCTTTCAGCACCAACAATCAAAATATTAAATCACTTGAAAACAAATTTTTAAACGCCACTACTCAACTAATAGCGAATGAGCTTAGACAATCAGCTATACTATGAAAAATTATTTAGAAGGAACATGTAATGGGTAGAACGGTTAACTGCGAGTATTTGAAAAAAGAAGCCGACGGACTCGATTTTCAGTTATATCCTGGTGAAGTGGGTAAGCGCATTTTTGATAATATATCGAAAGAAGCCTTTAGTATTTGGCAAAAGAAACAAACCATGTTGATCAACGAAAATAAGCTCAACATGATGGAAGCAAACGACCGCGCTTTTTTAGAAGAAAAAATGGTCGATTTTTTGTTTAAGGGTATCGAACCTACAATTGAAGGTTACGTTCCGCCTACAAAATAACCGTTTGAACGTGTTTTGCTAATTAAAGTCATAAAAAGCGCAAAAAATATTTGACTTGAGAGGGCAAAATCCGTTTAATACGCACCCACAGCGAAATACAGCGTGCAAACGCAGTCGCGATTGCCTCGATAGCTCAGTTGGTAGAGCAGCGGATTGAAAATCCGCGTGTCCCTGGTTCGATCCCGGGTCGAGGCACCATTATTCTAAGAGCCCTGAACAGAAATGTTCGGGGTTTTTTCTTTTCGGCCTTAACAACCATCAAGCTCAGATTCAATAAGTGGCAGCTCGCCAATTGCTAAAGGTTGTGAATAACGGATTTCACATTCATTTGCAGCATAGTTTGCGTTAGGACGAATCCTAATGCCCGGTCTGCCTGCAGATGTGAATGAAGTGATTTCAAACTGACCACCGTCATCGACATCCGAGATATTGATCATTCTCGCGATACCTGCAGCAGTATGTCTTGGATAACCAAAGGCTAAGGTTATAGACTCGCCTTGAACTGTAATGCTGTTTCCCAAGCCATTTCCCGTAGCTGGTGGAGCGCTAGCATCGCATGTAGGTTCAGTGATGCATTTTGAAAAGGCCAATTGCTTACCGTCGTTAATAGCACCTTGAACGGCCCGCATAGTGCTAGCATAAGCATCACCACTTAAGTTCAGTAAACGAGGTGCAGCGGTGACAGCTAAAATCCCGAGAATTACGATTACAATGATCAATTCTACTAAAGTGAATCCACGGAAACTTGCATGTGGCATTCGAATACCTCTTTATGACTACAATTCGCGAATAATAGCGTTTTTTAATCAAACTTAATACACATCAAAAGTATACAAAACTTGCCCACAGTTCAGTTTTCACCGCCCGTTTCAAGAGACATAATCTATACCAATTGATAACAATCAAAGCCAGAAGTAGAAGCTGTTTTATCTGGCGGATAACGAAGCATACAAGGTAGGAAAAATGACTAACTATATTCTCTCTTCATTGATTGCAGTATCACTTCTAGTGATCACTGCGAAAGCAGAATTTACGCCATCAGAACGGACTTGCACTGGCTTGGATAAAAAGATAAAAATCGTTGTGAGTAAGATGCGGGCGGGTTATAAAATCAAGCAAGGTGAGAAGTATCGAGCTAAGTTAAAACAGTTTAAAAATCACCGTTATCAGTGTAAGCAAAAACGATTTGATGTTAATTAGTTACTTAACAGACGGCGCCAAATAAGAAGAATTGGCGCCATCGAGAGTGAATTTAAGCTTATTGCGACACGACCACAGGCAAAAGAGAGATCTCAACTCGACGATTCAATGCTTTACCTTCCTCGGTGTTATTCGGAGCAATAGCTTGAGTTTCGCCAAAACCAATGACTTCTAACCTATCACGCAAAATCCCTTTGTTAGATAGATAGTCGGCAACTGACTGAGCTCGACGCTCTGATAGTGTTTGGTTCATTGTTGCAGCACCCGTGCTGTCTGTATGACCGCCGACGACAACTAAGGTTTTGTCATATTCTACCAAGACTAAGTTTACCGAATCTAAAACTGCTAAAAAATCAGTATTGATGTCAGCACTGCCTGATTGGAAAGTAATGTTCCCTGGCATGATAAGGTTAATATTGTCACCTTCACGTTGTACGCTGACACCTGTACCACGCAATTGTTTTCTTAGCTTGGCTTCTTGTGCATCCATGTAGTAGCCAATGCCGCCACCGATAGCTGCGCCGCCAGCTGCAGCCTTTAGGATCCTTTCGTTTCGCTTGCCCGCATCCTCGTCTTTGTTGGCTAGAAAAGCAATCACTGCTGCGACACCAGCGCCGATCCCTGCGCCTTTACCGGCGTTACTGACTTCTTTCTCACCCGTATATGGGTCATATGTGGCGCATGACGCAACTAGAGCGCATGCCAAAATAGAACTGGTTATTTTCAAAGACTTCATTTGTATAGATTCCTTAAGCGAAAAATGAGGCGATATGGTAAAGCATAGACCATGTAAGCGATAGCCTGTTCCGTAAATATTCAAAGAAAAGGCCAAAGTCATTAAGTTATCGAAACATAGGTATTCTTTCTTGTTTTAAATCACAGCAATAGCGATATTGTCGGTCTCCCACCAGGTAACAAGTACTAAAAAGGATTAACGGTGTAACCATCTTGTTGAAGTAAAGCATGGGCCGTCATTGCTGATAGTTCAACTTCGCTTCCTTTGACAAGTTGTGATAACTCGATATCGTATGCTACACCGGTTTGTCCGCATAAAATAACTCTGACTCCGTTTTCCATCAGCGCTTGAAGAAGTGGTTTGTTTGGATTGTCTTGCTCATGTAATTTTTGATAGGACGGGTTGTTTAGCAGGTCGAAGCTTGCTTTCCCATGCACTACTAACGCAAGTTGGATGTTCTCTTTTGGCACACCGGCCGCGACTTGCATATTGATGAAGCGCGCTAAGCTGTCAAATTTACGGTTGACCTTTCCGGCATCTGCTTGTGCGGCAACATCAAAAGCTACTTTCATTTTAGTCTTTTTATCGACGGTTGCAGTGGCGACAGGGGCGTATTTACCAAAGCCTTTTATAACAGTACCATCCTTGAAATCATCAAGCTTTGCAAGTGTGTTGGTACTAACTAATAGAAGGGTGCCAGCAAGAGCGAAAGAAGTGCGAATGGATATCATGATAAACCTCAAATGATTACGTTTTAATGTGAAGGGCTAAGAACTAATGACTAACTTTATCGCGATAAGGAGCAAAAGCAAGGCTCCTATGCTGTTCATATATTTACTACTGCCTTTACCGACACTGATATTAACCAGTTTTCCTAGGTAGACACCGCTTGCGCTTAGTAAGCCAGCGCTCAACCCAATGACTAAACACGCTATGTAGGGTTGCAAGGTTAAGTGAGGTAAAGAAAAGCCGATCGCTATTGCATCCACACTGGTAGCAAATGACAGTACAAGCATTGTGGTATGCGATATAGTTTTGGGTATATTAGAAGCAGTATCTGAAAGAGCTTCGTACAGCATTTTGACTGCCACTAATACCAGTAGCACGAAGGCAATATACTTCGCAGTTTGCTCTAGCCAACCGAACAAATGAAGGCCACCCCAATTGCCAATGTATGGCATGGCGGCGTGAAATACTCCGAAATATCCCGCAGCGATTAGTGCTAACTGAGCGGTTTTCCTATTACTCTTGCTGGCACTCAAAGATAGGGACACCAGAAAAGCGTCTATACTCATAATGAGCGCGATAAGTATTATTTCAATCAGCGAAAACTCCCCATGTCTTATTTTTAAGACTGTTCATGGTTGGCGCTAAGTAGCATTAGCAATCTATTCAAAAATGTTGCATATTACACGGTGACTTACTCAAAAAGTACAAATTTATTGGTATTTTTATATCATAAACAAAGGAATGTTTTGAGATGAAACTATTTATTATCTGTGCGCTATTGTTTGCTAGTTCGTTTTCTTTTGCTGATGTCGAAGTAGGGGATGTGCCACCCTCTTACTTAGGAAAAAACAGGAACGGTGACAAAGTGCATCTGCGAGAGATGACGGGCAAAGTCGTAGTTGCGACATTTTGGGCTTCTTGGTGTCCGCCATGCCTTAAAGAGTTACCTATTCTTGAAAGTATTCAAAGACAAATAGGCAAAGACAAGCTGGAAGTTGTTGCCATCAACTACCAAGAAGACAAAAAGGTATTTCGCAAATTAAAAAGCCAAATGAAAAAGATGGAAATTACTATCACTCATGACGCAAGAGGGACTATCAGCAAGCGCTTTGGTGTAGACTCTCTACCGCATATGTTTATTATTGATCCTAGAGGCAAGGTTGCCAAAGTTCATATTGGATATGGTGAGTCCTCACAACAAAAAATTGTTGATGAACTGAATGAACTTCTTACCACTGATTGGGCAGTTAAAGAAGAAGCGACGAGTGAGTAAATTAACTCTGCCCCCTTTTTGGGTTGCTTAGCAAAGCTGAGTAACAAGTACTACTACAAACTAAACTAGTTA
This sequence comes from Alteromonas sp. W364, assembly GCF_031846205.1. Lineage (NCBI taxonomy): Bacteria > Pseudomonadati > Pseudomonadota > Gammaproteobacteria > Alteromonadales > Alteromonadaceae > Alteromonas > Alteromonas sp. W364. The sequence continues at coordinate 97,064 of NZ_JAVRID010000008.1, forward strand.
GCTATTTCAGTTGCTGTTTGAACTTGTCCTTATAACGACGTGAAAGTGGTAAGCTCGTACTGTTGTTAATGTACACTTTCCCATCGCCAGAACTCATGCTTTCAATGCTCTGTACTTTGTTTATATTCACAGCAAATGATCGGTGTATCTGCATAAAGCCTCTCTCTGCCATACGAGGAATTAAGCTCGATAGCGTTGAACGTAATGGGTAAATTCGCCCGGCAGCGTGCAAATTAACGTAGTTTCCAGCTGATTCTAGGTAATCAATATCAACGACTTTGACTAAAAATTCCTTATCTAGTTTTTTGACTAGGAAGTGTTCAGGCGAATCAGGTTTGCTTTGCTCTTGGTCATTAATAAAGCTAGCTTCGCCCTTGAGTCTCGAATATATAAACCGGTATGCGTAATAAAGGCCCATAAAGAAAAAATAGCCCCATGCATCTTTTCTGTATTCGTAGAAGAACTCAGAAGCGATATCACCAAAATCGTAGTTTCCACCCATTCCCATATAGATGATTTCACGAAACAATACCATTAAGCCGACATGCAGAGCTGAGTAGATGACTGTTGCCCCCAAATGTAGGACCAGAAAGCGTTTAAAATGGGTCAGACTTAAAGGGACGAGTTTGAACCACCAGACTAAAATAGGAATGAGCAAAAGAGTACTCAATGCGCTGGTAATTTCCCAAGCAAAGGGTTCCCAGAGGCTGAACTCTGGCACTGCATCGTCCCGACTCGCTTCCATCCAAACAGAAGTCGCATTTATCGTATTATTAATTAAAAAATAGAGCGCAAGTAAGCATAAAAGATAAACGCGAGGACGTTTATCAAACTGGGTGAATAAGCTTACTTTCGTGTCTCGTGAGATCTCGTTCAAAAATTCGTCCCTGTCATCCACCGTTCGTCACAGAAGCCTGTAAATCCGTCATTCTTGACTAGGTTTGTTACTCAATAAAGTTAGGCTACCACTGAGCCAATAAAATGCAAGAACAGTGGAGAGAGTATATGCAAAGTCATAATAACGGAGCTATTAAAAGGTCAGATACAACACCCAGCAAAGACAGCAATCATATCACTCAAGATGTGCGTCGCTATGATGTGGATTGGTTAAGAAACCTCGCACTAATGTTGCTGATTTTGTATCACCTTGGTATGTACTATGTCGCTGATTGGGACTGGCATATTAAAAGTGAGCAACAAAGCGTGCTTCTGCAAAACGTAATGGTGATGAGTAATCTTTGGCGTATGTGTTTATTATTCTTTATATCGGGCATGACACTCGCTCTTATCGACATGAAGTATTCGGTGGCTGCCTTGTTACGGACGCGCAGCCAGAGACTGATGATCCCTTTGTTATTTGGTATGGCAGTGATTGTGCCGCCGCAGCTTTATTATGAGTTAATTGAACAGCAACAATTTTCTGGGACCTATTGGTACTTTTGGACAGAGTATTTGATTTCAGATCCGAATACAGATGTCGCCCCCGATCGGTATTCAACTATTGGCCTGTGGACGTGGAATCACTTGTGGTATCTCATCTACCTCTTTGTATATACCTGTGTGTTTCTGTTGCTTCGCCCTCTGTGTCGAAAACTGGTTGTAAGTACTTTTTTTAAAAGAGTAGGAAACGTGAAGCTGATTGTCCTTTTCGCAAGTATCTTACTCATTGCATGGGTTCACGTGCGTCCGGAGTTTCCTACAAGCCATGGCCTAACAGATGATTGGTGGAGTCATACAAAGTATTTTCTAATCTTGTTGATGGGCTACCTCTTTGCCTCTAAACCAGCCCTATGGCGAGCAGTGATTAATAAGCGCAGATTGTTACTCACCCTCGGTTTGTGTACCTATGGACTCGTTGCCATGGATAGAAATGGTGCTTTCCCATTTATGGGCGAGGCCTTTCGGAATTACTTAGTTGTGCAATATCTGTATGGCGCAGTGATCATTGCTAACTTATGGTTCTGGATGTTGGGCTTAGTTGGTTATGCAGGTCGCTACTTGAACAAGCCATCTCGTTTGCTGGACTATGCAAATGAAGCTGTTTTACCTTGGTATATTTTTCATCAGACTTTGATCATCGTTTTAGCGTTTAATCTGCGTCGCCTAGAACTCCCCGCTGGATTGGAAGCCTTAACCATATTTATACTGACCATTCTAGCCTGTTATTTGCTATTTGCAGGCATTAGACAGGTGAACATATTGCGCTTTTTGTTTGGGGTAAAATTAAGACAGTTTACTGCTAACCGCAAAACTCATAATTGAAATTGCCCAATCAATATTGATAAATGCGCACTCAGTACTACCATAGGTAACACTGTTTTCTGTGTCGGTTTTTTATTTCACTCGTGCTATGTTAAGGCTTATACAAAAATAAGAATAAATACAATTTTAGAATGGCAGAGAAAATGCACTCAGTAGTAATCATTGGTACCGGTTTTGGCGCAATTTCGGCCGCAATCGCCCTGCAGAAACGAAATATTATTGACTTTGTCATGTTAGAAAGGCGTTCGTTTGCGGGCGGTACTTGGCTGCAAAATGCTTATCCCGGCGCAGCAGTAGACGTGCAATCTCCCCTGTACAGTGTCTCTGGCGAGCCCTACCCATGGTCGCATTTATTCGCTAAGCAAAATGAGCTAGCTGATTATACTGAAGCCCTTATTGCTAAGTTCCTACTTTCAAAACATATTCGATTAAATTCAGAAGTGATAGAAAGCCGTTGGCAAAATGATCATTGGCAGATAACAACGGCAGATAAAAATGTTGTTCACGCCAAAATAGTGATTAATGCAACCGGCCCCTTGAGTACTCCCGTTGTCCCCGATTTTAAAGGTTTAGATAAATTTGAAGGCCAACACTTTCATACCAATGATTGGCAACACGATGTAGATATAGCGGGTAAAACGGTCGCTGTTATTGGCAGCGGTGCCAGCGCAGTCCAAGTTATTCCGGCGATTGTTGAGAAAGTGAAAAAATTGCATGTTGTACAAAGAACACCGCATTGGTTGCTTTCCCGTTTGGATTGGGCCTTTCCTTCCTGGCTAGCTAAGATCCTTGCTTTTAAGCCTCTCTATACTTTGATTCGCTGGTGTATCTATTGGTCACTTGAGTTACGAGTTATCGCATTTAAATACAGTCCATTCCTATTGAAAATGCTCGGCTACTACCCTGCAATGCGGCACCTGAAAAAGCAGGTAGGTGATCCTGAATTGCGACAAAAACTAACACCTGACTTCACTATTGGTTGTAAACGGATCATTGTTTCAAATACTTATTATCCCGCACTACAACATAGAAATACGGTGCTGCACGATGCGAGTGACTCATTGCAGCACTTCACTAAAACCGGCATTGTTTTTGAACATTCAGGAGAGCAAGCAATCGATGTTGTGGTTTTCGCAACAGGTTATGACGCTGCTGACTCTATGATTTCATATTCGGTTATTGGGAAAGGCGGGGTATCGCTGCAAGAACAATGGCAAGATTTTCCAAGGGCCTATCTGGGCACCACCATGCCGAACTTTCCAAATTACTTTGTGGTAACAGGGCCAAACACCGGTATCGGACATACGAGTGCTATTTTTGTCATTGAATCGCAAATGAAATACATCATGCAATGTATTGAAAAAATACAAAACGAAAAATTACAGAGCATTGAACCCACAATTCAAGCTGAGCAAGATTATACCCAGATGGTTCATCAAGAAATGGAAAAAACAGTTTGGAAAACGGGGGGCTGTTCGAGTTGGTATCAAAATAAACAGGGTAAAGTGATCGCCATGTTCCCTGGTTTTAGTTTTGTTTATAGACAGATGTGTAAAAAGTTCAAAGACAAGCATCACGTTTTTGTTCTGCAAAACAGCACACCAGAACAACCCACCAGTAAGAAAACAGCAGGTTAAGCATGAAAGAACATAATTCAACGCCTCTTAATGATTACGTAGAATACCCGCCAGAGGAAATGTTGCAGCGCTCTGAAAGTTTCTACTTGGATATTAAACGGCGACATAGCATTCGGCAGTTTAGTGATAGAGCGGTGCCTAAAGCGATTATTGAAAATTGTATTAAGGCGGCAGGAACTGCGCCCAATGGCGCTAACCATCAGCCTTGGCACTTCGTTGCAATTCATTCATCAGAAGTTAAAAAACAAGTAAGAGAACAAGCTGAATTACACGAGCAGGGCTTTTATTCTGGCCGCGCCGGAGAAGAGTGGCTGGAGGCTTTACAACCCTTAGGTACAGATGCTCAAAAACCTTATTTGGAACATGCTCCCTGGTTGATTGCCATTTTTAGCCAAAAGAAAGGCGGCGTAAACCCGGGTCAAAAGCATCAAAACTATTACGTTCATGAGTCTGTGGGAATTGCTACTGGGTTTCTTATCAACGCGCTGCATAATGCCGGTCTCGTAACTTTAACGCACACGCCAAAACCCATGTCGTTTTTATCAAAAATCTGCAAACGACCTGATGACGAGCGCCCTTATATGTTATTAATTGCCGGCTACCCAGATGACAATGCGACAGTACCTGACCATGCTAGAAATAAAAAAAGCTTAGATGAGATTTGCACCTTTTTATAATACTGAAATCATGTACTATGCGCGCCAGTCGATACAGTCGACAGAACATCTTTATTAACCTCAGATAGCAGCAGAGAGCATCAATCTTGGAACAGCAAGAATTTCGACAAATACGCCGTTTTATTGTGAAGCTAGGAAAAATGCTGCACAAATACGGAACCCCTGCGTTTCGATTGGAAGCCTATTTACAGGAAGTCTCTACTTATCTTGGGGTGCACGCCTCTTTCATCGCAACACCCACATCGATCACTTTTGTCATTTGGAGTGATAAACACGAAGACGAATACACACATGCGGCTCGCCTGCAGCCCGGCGATCTTGATATGAATGCCTTATCCCTAACCGATGAGCTTGCTAATCAATTATTGTCTGGAGAGATAGGAATAAGCGATGCTGATACACGCTTAGATGAAATTGATTTAATGCCAAGCCCTTACGGCAAAATTATTACGGGTTGCGCATTCGCGTTAGCAACGGGCTCATTTTCCATGCTAATGGGAGCAAGTTGGGCCGAAATATTTTGGACTGGCTTATTAGGGCTAGTGGCATATGTTTGGGTGTTGTGGGCGCAAAAGTCGAAACGGGTTAATTTGATGTTGGAACCGGTCACTTCCTTTGTGGCAGGCATACTAGCCTGTGCAATCAGTCGATACTTTGACCCTGGCATTAATATTCCACTCATGGTGCTATCGTCTGTCATTGTTTTGGTGCCAGGCTTAGCCCTGACCATGGGCTTAGCAGAATTATCTTCGCGGAATTTGGTTTCTGGAACAGCAAGAGTTATGGATGCGATAATGCAGCTATTTAAGTTGTACTTTGGTGCATTTTTAGGCGTTGCTGTCGGCTTTAGCTTATTTGGCCAAAACGAATTTCAGCCCGCCTCGTCCTTACCTTACTGGGCAACATGGTTAGCTGTCGTATTACTGTGTTTTGCGCTTGTTCCAATATTTCGAACAAGACTAAAGCATATTCCATGGGCCTTAGTGTCTGCGCTAATTGCGTATAGCACCACTGTCTTTAGTTCGATATACATGGACCAATCTTTCGGTACTTTCCTAGGAGCGTTTGCTCTCGGTGTTTTTGCCAACGTATTTACGCGTGTTGCTAATCAACCCTCTACTATTGTTGCTATGCATGGTTTGATTGTTTTGGTTCCAGGCTCAAAAACGTATATTGGCTTAAATTCTTTTATTTCGGGTCAAGACTTCGTTCAAGCGGACCACGTTGGACAAGAAGTATTTTTGATTTTTATGTCTCTTGTCGCAGGTTTGATCTTCGCGAATGTTGTTATGCCCACTAAAAAAGCCTTGTAGTTTTTTCTGAAGCTGAAATTTGTCTTTTGACTACTGTAGCTTTGCTGCAAGCAAACCTTCAACCGCCCGAGCTTTACTATTCACCAAAATAAGGAACATAGATTCGCTAAATAAAGTGTTTTGCTTTGTTTTCGAGTTTTATAGTCTGCTCACTAACATAATATAGTGGAGCAGCAGTGTGCATAGACTTCGCTATTCAGTATTGAGGAATACAATGATGAACGATAACTATGCGGGTAAAACAACACTGATTTCGGGCGGTGCTGGTGGCATTGGATTAGCGCTAGCGAAGGAGTTTGGTTCGTTAGGTATGAATGTTGTGATCGCTGATATTGATATGGTGGCCTTGGGTAATGCAGAAAGCGAGTTGAAGGAAGCCGGTTTGAATGTGCTAGCTTGCCAACTTGATGTCACCGATTATCAGCAGTGGGAGCAATGTATAGCAGCGGCCCAGAAAGAATTTGGTAAGTTACATATGGTCGTCAATAACGCCGGCGTGGGCGGCATTCCGGGCAAGATTGAAGATACCGATCATGCAACTTGGCGTTGGGTCATTGATGTTAATTTAATGGGTGTACTTTATGGTACGCAAGCGGCGACACCCGCTATAAAAGCCCATGGTGAGGGTGGTTGGATCATAAATGTAGCGTCTATGGCTGGGATGATGGGCGTTCCTTATTCAAGTGCCTATGCGGCCACTAAAGCTGCGGTTGTTTCAATGACCGAAAGCTGGGCAGTTGAACTAAAGCCACACAATATACATGTTTCTGCTTTGTGTCCCGCCTTTGTCAAAACTCGAATTCACGAGTCTCTGCGAAACAAGCAGGAGAAGTATCAAACAGTACCAAGTAAAGAAAAAGTGATCGACAAGGAAAAGCTCAAGAAGAACTTTAACGCGGCGGCGGCACTTGTTGAGTCTGGCATTTCAACAGAGTTATTAGCAAAGCGCGTTGTTGAAGCACTCAATTCAGGTCAGCAATATATCTTTAGTCATCCTAACTACCGTCAAGCCACCTCGTATCGAGCAGCATTAATTGATGGCGCTTTCGATGATGCTCAACAAAGTGAACTGGTTAAGCACCTAATTGATGATGAAATAGCCAGTCTCTAGGCTGGCTGTAGGGGTGTTAAATCTGTGGTCTTTATTTTGGTAATAATTAATTTAAATATTGGTTGACAATCTGATGTCTCGTGGTTAGCCTTAACACCATATTAACAAAAGCTATCAATTTGCGGCAAACTCAATCCTTGCGCCGTCTACATTTGATTGTACTAGACTACTGGAGATGCTCTTATGTCAATGTCAGGTAAAACAGCTATCGTTGCTGGCGGCGGGAGAGATATCGGTGCGGCATGTGCAATTGAGTTGGCAGCTCGTGGAGCAAAGGTGCTAATCACTTATCATGCAAGCTCTACAGAAGCGCAAAAAACGATCGCAAAGATTACTGACGCTGGCGGCCAAGCGATGGCTATTCAAGCTGACTTAACCGATCAGAAAAGCGTCAATGAAACAGTACAAACAGCGTTAAATGAGTTTGGTAGTGTTGATTGCCTCGTTCATGTTTCCGGCGGCTTGATAGAACGAAAAAAGATCGTTGATATGGATTTAGCGCACTGGCAAAAAGTACTTGATGTCAATTTGACTTCCTTGTTCTTAATGTCTCAAGCGGTTATACCGCATATGAAGCCAGGTAGTTCCATTGTGACTTTTTCTTCGCAGGCGTCACGCGATGGCGGCGGTGGTGGTGCAATTCCATATGCAACATCAAAGGGCGCAGTCAGTACATTTACTCGAGGCTTAGCCAAAGAGCTTGGTCCTGATATTCGTGTAAATGCGGTTTGTCCTGGCATGATTGCGACTGGCTTTCATGACACTTTCACTGATGACAATGTTCGCTCTAATGTAGCTGGAGCAACATGTATCAAGCGTGAAGGTAGTTCCGAAGAAGTTGCTAAGCTGGTCGGCTTCCTTGCTAGCAGTGACTCGTCTTATATGACGGGAAATAATGTCGATATTAACGGTGGTTTGCTGTTTTCATAGCAGGCGACTGTTTCAAAGAATTCGGTAAGTGGTTGTGCGCTTAGCGGATGTTGTAAAACAAATTTAATTATTTGTGTCCTAACTTTTCGGGCCTCTTTATGGGGCCCGTTTTTTTATTCTTTTCTAAATATTTCTCAAAAAAAACATTAAAATCATTCATTTATTTTTGGTATTACCAAATGTGGCATTATTGGTAATAATAAATGTTAATGTATGGTTGACATAGTGTTGTCAGATTGGTTACATTGGGCCATCGGTTTTTAATTTTGTTAACAATTTAACATCCCGAGCCAGTGACAGGTAAATTATGTATGACTATATACATAGTGCCAACCAGAGCCCTGTGCGCAACTTGGCATAGGGCTCTACTTATTTTAAAAATGGAATTAGGTAGTTTTTCATGTTTGTAAAAAGTTGCTCCTCTACGATCATATTTGCCATCACTTCGCTGTTTTTTTTAACAGCCTGTGAGCCAGCTTCTCAATCACAGAAAACAGATAGTGCAGAAAAAGCTGCGTTGTCGGTTGATGGCAGGCTTATTCGCACTCAACAAGAATACGTAGACGCATTATCATCTATAAAGGCAGGCGATACTCTCGTGCTTGCCGATGGTGTTTGGAATGACTTTGAAATACTACTGAAAGGCGAAGGAAGCGAAGAGCAACCTATTACGCTGAAGGCCCAAACCAAAGGTAAAGTGATTTTATCCGGCCTGTCTAACTTGCGCCTAGCAGGTGAATATTTACATGTGGAAGGCTTGGTATTTAAAAATGGCTACAGCCCAACAGGTGAAGTCATTTCTTTTAGTGAAGATGCAGATACCTTAGCTTATCATTCACGCGTAACGGAAGTTGTTATAGATGGTTTTAGCAATCCGGACAAATTCAATGCGGACAAATGGGTCGTGCTCTACGGCAAGCATAATCGTTTCGACCACAATCATCTAGTCGGTAAAAGTAATGCCGGCGTCACAATGGCAGTGAGATTAAACTCTGAAGACAGCCAAGAAAATTATCACCGCATTGACCACAACTATTTCGGTCCACGACCTATTCTTGGTTCCAATGGCGGCGAAACGTTGCGTGTTGGCACGAGCAAATACTCACTCAGCAACTCTTTTACAGTAGTGGAAAATAATTACTTTGATCGTTGTAATGGTGAAGTTGAGATCATTTCCAACAAGTCTGGTCAGAACAAGTTTTTGAATAATGTGTTCTTCGAAAGCCGTGGTACCTTAACTTTACGCCATGGTAACGGTAACCTGGTTGAAGGGAATGTGTTCTTCGGAAACGGCAAAGATCATACTGGCGGTATTCGAGTGATCAATGCGGACCAAACTATTCGCAACAACTATATGGAAGGCTTGACTGGCATTCGTTTCGGTGGCGGCTTTACCATTTTGAATGGCGTACCTAATTCTAAAATAAACCGCTACCACCAAGTAAAAAATACAAAAATTGAAAACAACACAATAGTTAATGTCGATAATATCAACCTTGCTGCGGGAAGCGACGCAGAGCGCACAGCGGTTCCAATCAACAGTAGCTTTTCAAATAACTTAGTTATCAATAGCAACGGTCAGAATCCGTTTAAAATATTCGATGATGTCTCAGGTATTACCTTTGCTGGCAATATTGCGAATCAAGCGCCACAAGAAGAAATTGCCCAAGGGTTTAATTTACAAGAAAGTGATTTGGTGAGAGGCGATAATGGCCTACTTCAAAGCCAGACAGCCCAAGCTGCTGAAGTCGGTGCTCCGGCGAGCTTAAACCCGATCTCCAGAGATGACACTGGTGTTGCTTGGTACCCTAAGTCTGGTGACGCAGTGGCATTTGACTCAGGTGAAGTGGTGAATGTTGAAAGTGCTTCAGAGTTAATGCAAAAAATTGCAACAGTAGCACCTGGCTCAATAATTACTTTGGCGCCAGGTGACTATGATATAAACAAGCAACTCCAAGTTAAAACAACGCTCACAATTAAAGCTGAAACGCCAAGAACAGTCACTTTATACCCTATGCGTTCACTTACTTTTGAAATTGAAGATGGTGGCAGCTTGAAGCTTGATGGACTGAATATCTCAGGCGTAAAGTCACCAGACAATGCAGGTAATGTGTTAATTAGAAATACGAAGTTACCTACTTTATTCAACTATCAACTGCATATACACAATACGCAGATTACTGATTTAAATGTAAATCACTCAGCACACGTTTTCGATGCAGGTTATCGCAGTATGGCTGATCACATTCTAATCACTGAAAGTGTGTTCGAAAACATTACAGGCGACATTTTGCGTCTTGATAAAGAGCAAGACGACTTAGGTATTTACAATGCCGAATATGTGACAATTAAAGACTCTAGCTTTTCCAATATCGAGGGTGCCGTTGCAAAAATTTACCGAGGTGGCACAGACGAAAGTACCTTTGGTCCTCATTTTAGAATGAGCAATAGCAAAGTACAAAAAGTGGGTGGTGGTAAGCGTAACAAAACAGGTTCATCTATCTTTTTGTTGGGCGTGCAGCAAACGCGTTTAGCCGAGAATACTTTTTCAGATGCTAAAGTCGTAACTATTGATCACACAGTAGGCGAGCCTAGAACACAGATACTAACGAATACATTTACCAATACACCAATGCCTGTAGTAACGGAGACCTTTGCAAAAGGCCCATCTACCGCCATCGTTGAAGGAAATATTACAAAATGAAACTAGCTAACACACTACTTTCTGTTTTTTTGCTTTCTAGTTTTGCTTGCTCTGCTCAACACCTACTTGAAACACCTGAGCAAATTGAAGCGATGCAAGTGGCTGCAAAATCGGATGGCAGTTTTGCTGATGAATTTGAAGCGCGCAAAGCCAAAGTAGACTTGGCATTGACTCAAAAATTGAATGTACCTTTACCTGCTGATGCGGGCGGTGGATATACACACGAAGTTCACAAAAGAAATTATGCAACTATGCGCGATGCTGGTCGTTTGTATTTGATAACGAATGAGCAAAAGTATGCAAACTTAGTACGAGACATGTTGTTCGAATATGCTGAGATGTATCCAACGCTACCATTGCATCCACAGCAAAAAGAACAGTCGCCGGGTAAGTTGTTTTGGCAAAGCCTAAATGAAGCCGTTTGGTTGGTATATACCATTCAAGGCTACGATGCAGTGAAAGACGCCTTGACCACTGAAGAACGCAACACCATCGAGAATGGTGTGTTTATCCCAATGGTAAGATATTTATCAGAAGAGTCCCCGCAAACTTTCGACAAGATCCATAATCATGGCACTTGGGCCGTGGCAGGCGTTGGCATGGCGGGTTATGTTCTGGATAAACCAGAGTGGGTTGAGAAGTCATTATATGGCCTTGATAAGTCTGGTAAAGGTGGCTTTATGCGCCAACTTGACGAACTCTTCTCACCTCAAGGTTACTATAATGAGGGGCCTTATTATCAGCGTTATGCATTAATGCCTTTTGTGTTATTTGCCAAAGCTATTGATGTCAACGAACCCGAACGCAAGATATTCGAGTATCGCGATGAGGTATTATTAAAAGCGATTACGACCACTATAGAACTTAGCTACAACGGTCTTTTCTTTGGTATCAACGATGCGATAAAAGATAAAGGCATCGATACCTTAGAGCTTGTACACGGTGTCACTATTGCCTACAACAAGACTGCAGAGAAAGGTTTGCTCAGTATTGCTAAAAAGCAAAATCAAGTACTTCTAACCGGTGATGGGCTTGCGGTAGCAAATGCTATCGATGATGGTTTAGAGGTAGTCTATCCGTTTGATTCAAAGGTCTTCGGTGATGGTATTTCTGGCAAAGAAGGTGCCTTGGTTGTGTTGCGAGAGAATCAAGATACGGCCCATCAAACATTGGTTTTTAAAGCGACATCACAAGGCCTGGGTCATGGTCATTTTGACAAGCTTCATTGGATTTTTTATAACCAAGGTGAAGAGGTTGTTTATGACTATGGCGCCGCACGTTTCCTCAATGTTGAAGCTAAATACGGTGGTCACTATTTACCTGAAAACAATGCTTACGCAAAACAGACTATCGCTCACAATACCTTAGTGGTTGATGAAATTAGTCATTTCAATGGCAAAACTTCTGTGGGTAATCAATATCACCCTGATGTGTTATTCACTGAGTTTGATGAAGAGTTACAGATATCTTCAGCGCGTATGGAAAACGCATATGACAATTTGGCGTTTACGCGCACTCAAGCATTGGTTAACAGCAAAGAAGGCTTTGTTTTTCTCATCGATATATTAGATGTTGACGCTGAAGGCGAACATCAACTCGATGTGCCTGTGCACTTTAACGGACAATTTATTGACAGTAACGTCGGCTTACAGGGCCAAACTCAGAGCCAAAGCGCTTTAGGTAGTAATAACGGATATCAGTACCTATGGTTGCAAGCCAAAGGCGAAGTTGAGCAGGACTTAGCCAGAGTGACTTGGCTGAAAGATAATACGTTCTATACCCACACCACTGTTGCAAAGAAACAAAATAATCGTAAACCACAAGAGTTATTGATGGTGCGTATTGGAGCAAACGATCCGAACTTTAACTTGATCGCCAAGCAAGCCTTAATCAACCGTATACATAGCAGCGGAAATCATCAGTTTTTGAGTATGCTTGAAGTGCATGGTGAATATAACGGTAGTCGAGAATTCACTATCAATAGTAAGAGTCAGCTTCAGAGCTTAGAAAATATCAGTCACCTTTCAAGCAATAAAACAGTGACCTTAGTGAAAGCTACTTTTGCACCAGAACTGAGTTTTGTACTAGCAATTGCTAGCAGCGCGAGTGATGAAAATACCGAAACTGAATTTAGTGTCGAAGGGAAAGAATATGAAATGAAGGGCAATGCCCATTTGTTTCGCTTATAGGTTTGATGGTTGATAAAACTAACTACCTACAGACAGTATAAACGACAGATAAAAATTATAATTAGTAGTAAAAAGCATAGGAATAAAATATGAAAAACTTGAGGTGGTGGGTAATTGCGCTTATCGCACTTGCTACGGTCATTAACTACATCGACCGACAAACGCTGAGTGTTTTGTGGCCATTTATGGGTAAGGAAATTTACCCAGACAAAACCGATGCCGAGTTAAAAGAAGTGTACGGCATCATTAGTATTGTTTTTCTTTTCTCTTATGCCTTTGGTCAAGCGATCTTCGGTAAAATATTTGATTGGATTGGTACACGATTAGGCTTTGTTTTGTCTATTGGTATTTGGTCTATTGCCACCATACTGCACGCGTTTGCACAAGGTATACTTACCTTCAGTATTTTCCGAGCAATTCTTGGTATTTCAGAAGCGGGTAACTGGCCTGGTGCGGCGAAAGCTAATGCAGAATGGTTCCCGACGAGAGAGCGTGCGCTGGCTCAAGGCATCTTTAACTCTGGCGCCGCAGTAGGTGGACTGATCTCTGTTCCATTGATTGCTTATCTTGCACTGTTCTTCAGCTGGCAAGTCATTTTTATTCTTGTTGGTGCAATTGGTTTACTGTGGTTAATCCCATGGTTAATCGTGGTGAAGTCTCCACCTGGTGATCACCCTTGGATTACCGAAGAAGAAAGACAATACATTCTGACGGGTCAGAAAAATGAAGTGAAAAGTGAAGCCGAAAATGCAGTGGAATACACACCTTCTACCGGCCAACTTTTATCCCACAAGCAAAGCTGGGGTGTCATTATCGCAACAGCGGCAATTGATCCTATTTGGTGGTTGTTCATCGTTTGGATCCCAACATATCTTGTTGAAGTTTATCAAATGGATGTAAAGGGCTTAGCTATTTACGGCTGGGTACCTTATCTAGGAGCAATGTTTGGTGCTTGGTTCGGCGGATTGTTAGCGCAAAACCGATTGAAGGCAGGTTGGTCAGTGAATAAGACTCGAAAAGTCGTTATCTCGTTAGGTTGTATGATAATGCTACCCGCCTTGTTGATGTTATCAAATCCAGGTGGCGAAGTGGCTGCGGTTCTTATCATGGCAACCATATTGTTCGGCTTCCAAACGTCGATAGGTAATGTTCAAACACTTCCAAGTGACTTATTTGGTGGAAAAACCGTGGGGAGCTTAGCTGGTTTTGCAGGTATGGCGGCCAAGCTTGCTGCAGCGGCGTTAACTTATTCTGTCCCGTTTCTAACAGCAGATGGAAACTACACCATCGTATTTGGTATCGGTGCTGGGCTGGCGCTCATCGCGATGCTTAGCGTATTGTTGTTGTGTCCGAAAGTTGAACCTGTAAAGCCGCACGGTGAAAATACAGGTTCTGCACAGGAATCATAACTTATGAAGGCTTTGAACATATCATCGTTGATGTCTGGTTTTTATCCGAAACGTAACCAGGGTAGTCTTATGACTGCCCTAGCAATGACCTTTAGTTGTTTGGTTTTTACATCGAGTGCTCAAGCGTCTGATAAAGATGTTCAGATCCCTGAGTCTCACACTAGCCTTGCGCAAGGCGTGTTATTGGGTGATTTTACTAAACTCGACCCAAGTAAAAAACCAGGTGAAAACTTTGACTTGCTAGATTGGTCATTGACTCTGCCAACAGACATCAACAAAGACAAAAAAGCGGACACGATATATGAGAACCCTCTCAATGAAGGTTTCGAACTGAAGCCATTTTTCTACACTGCAGATGATGGTGGTTTAGTGTTCGCGTGTCCAAATGTCGGTGCGCAAACTTCCAAGAATACCAAGTATGCGAGAACGGAATTGCGCGAAATGTTGCGTCGTGGAAACACACGGATTAAAACCCGTGGGATTACTGAAAATAACTGGGTTTTTGGTGGTGCACATGGTGCTATGAAGCGCAAAGCTGGCGGCATTGAAGGTAGCTTAGAAGGCACTCTGGCTGTGAATAGAGTATCGACTACGGGTGATGAAAAAATGGTTGGTCGCGTTATCGTAGGCCAAATACACGCAACGGATGACGAACCTATTCGACTGTATTACCGGAAGCTACCTGGCAATACGAAGGGGACTATTTATTTTGCGCATGAGATCAATGGTGGCGACGATATTTGGATAAATATGATTGGCACGCGTTCTCATACTCTCGATAATCCTGAAGATGGTATCGCCTTGAATGAAAAATTTTCCTATAAGATAACGGTAGAGAATGAGATCCTCTTTGTTACCTTAATCAGGGAAGGTAAACCAAATATTACTAAGTACTATGACATGAAAGACAGCGGTTATAGCGCTGGTAACCAATACATGTATTTTAAAGCCGGTGTGTATAACCAAAATAATGGTGGTGCAGAAGGTGATTACGTGCAGGCAACTTTCTACCACATTCAAAATCAGCATAAAGGCTATAAATTCTGAGGTCATTTACGGTCTCAATAAGATTTTATTCTAAGTTGATTGTCTGACCAATTTTGTCAAGGATCCCAAATAAAACCCGTCATCTGCAGCAATGCAATGGCGGTTTTTTTTTGTGTTTACAAATGATTTGGTTTTTATTTTTGGTAAGCCGTATTGGTAATAAAATTGTTAACGATTGGTTGATATATTGGTTTCGATTAAGTATATTGGTGCTAACAAATGCGTAACATAAACATAACAAGCGATTCGCAATCAAATGCTCGCACAAAAACAACGGAGAACTCGATATGTCGTTGATATCAGGGAAACATAAAAACTCACTCAATCAGGAAGAGCAATTTACGCTGTCACCTGTTGCAAAATGGGTCAAGCTTGCAGTCATTGCTTCAGTAGCTAGCTCATTTGCCTTCGCCGCTACTGCACAAGAAACGCAAACCGAAAGTGAAGAAAGCGCAGAAAATGTAATTGAAGTGATTGATGTTGTAGGAACCCGCAAAACGATACAAGACCAAATAGCCATAAAGCGTGAAGCAACCACCGTCGTTGATGGTTTATCTGCAGAAGATATTGGTGATTTACCCGCTCTTTCAATCGGTGAAGCCTTAGAGTCAATTACTGGCGCTGCATCACACCGTGAGAATGGTGGTGCGACAGAGATTACAATTCGTGGTTTAGGTCCCTTTCTAAGTGCCACTCATATCAATGGGCGTGAAGCGACTAACGGTAGTGGTGACCGCTCTGTTAACTTCTCTCAGTTTCCTTCGGAGCTAATGAAAAAAGTTGCGATTTACAAAACGCAAGACGCCTCTATGATTGAAGGTGGTGTAGCGGGTGTAATTACACTAGAAACGCTAAAGCCACTCGACTTTGGAAAACAACGTTTCCAAAGTGAAGTAAAGTTAAACTACAACCCTGATCAAACAAATGTAGAAAATTCACTCCAAGGCGATCTGGGTTATCGCGGCACTCTCAGTTATGTAGATCAGTTTGAATTTAGTAATGGTCAAGCATTAGGCGTTACAGTGGGTTGGCAACGACAAGACATCAGCCAACCAGAAGCTGAATATCGTAGCTCTAGCCCGACGGGTTCTTCGTTATGGGCGTGTCTCAACGACCCGACAAACACGAATGAAGGTTTTTTCCGTTCATCTGCAGGAGATTGTGAAGATCAGGTTAACGGTAGTAACAACCAAGGTTATGAAACAGATATCGATCCAGCAACAGGTCGCGCTGAAAGCTCAGGTACCGGCTATGCGTGGACTGGCTCTAGTCGAAGCTTCCGTCAAAACGAAACCTCTGATGAAAGAGATGCATTGTTTATTGGGCTTCAATTCCGTCCTTCAGACGCGTGGGATATCAATTTCGACGCACAATTATCCGACCGAGTACAAGCAGAAGCTCGTCATGATTTACTCTTTTTACAGAAACGTGTGACGCCAGGTGTAACAGGCCAAAACCTTGTTACAAACAGTGTAGGTGGCATTTTACATTGGGAAGGTGAAGAGCGCTTTGAGTCTGCAGGAGAGCAGTTCTCTCGTGAAGAAAACTATCAAGGTTACGGTTTAAACATTCAGCACTTCGTTACTGATGACCTTAGCATCAGCGCCGATTTTGGTTACTCACAAACTAAGCGTGAAGAACTACAAATCTCTAACCGTGGCAGAACCGCATTCCGTCCATTCTTCTCTTGGGATTTAGGCGAATATATTCCTCACTTAACGGTGAGTGACTTTGATGTTACAGATATCTCAAACTTTACGGATAGTTTACGTACTCGTATCGACCGTGAAAACGTAAGAGATAATGAAGTTGTTTCTGCGCGGATTGATTTTGACTACTCTCTAAACGGTGAACATTTTACTAGCATCCAAGGTGGCGTGCGCAGATCTGAATTGACCTTTGTTCAATTTGGTGGAACGAATGGTAACGGGTCAAGAAATCAGTTTACATTAAATGAAGCCAACACAGCCGCGATAGACATTCTCGAAGGGTGCCAGATTGATTTCCCTGAGTCAGACTATTTATCGAGTATTTCTGATGGCGACATCATTACCAATGTTGACAGTGATGGCAACGTAATTGCGAGTGGCACAGGTTCTTCGTGGGCTACTTACAACAATGTTTGTTTCTCACAAGCCGTTGTTGCTTCACAAGGTGGCGAATTTGCTTACCCTGAAGTTGAATACGCAAACGCCGGTACAATTGATGTGACAGAAGAAACCACTGCTGCATATGTCATGGCTAATTACGATACTGAGATGTTTGGTAAATTCATTCGCGGTAACTTTGGTGTGCGCGTGGTGAACACCGACGTGACTTCTATCGGTTTTAGACAAGGTTTTGATGTAGAAACAAGTGAGCTGGGTGTACTGACACTCGTCACTAATGATTCAATAGAGCGCATTGTGGGTGGCGGTGACTACACAGAGGTGCTTCCGAGCTTTAACTTAGTTGTAGATTATAGCGAAGATATTCTGTTAAGAGCGGGTATTTACCGTGGTATGTCTCGTGCTGACCCAGCGGATCTTGGCTTTAGCCGTACTTTCCAAACTGATGACGAAGTAGCGCCTGTCACCATTTCTGATTTGTTAACGGGTGTTAATGGTTCTGGTAACCCAGACACGCAACCATTGATGTCTTGGAACTACGATGTGGCATTTGAATGGTACCCAAATGAAGATTCCATCTTCGCGGTTAGCGTATATTACAAGCAGTTTAATGGTGGTTTCCAACAACAAACAGTATTAGAGAACTTCAACGTAGAAGGTGTTGATGTTGCCTTGCCAATCACTAACTCAGTGACCACTGACAATGAAAGTGACCTCTTAGGTTTAGAAGCGTCAATAGCATATCGTTGGGACAGTGGTATTGGTGTGAAGTTTGGCTATAACTACGCTGACACAGACTTTGAGTTTGAAGACAGTAATTATGGCGACACATTCATTACTGATCTAGATGGCGTTACAACACAGCTGACTGAAGGGATCATTCCTCCTGGTGCGGTACCTGGTTTCTCTGAGCATGTATTCAGTGGCCAGCTTTACTATCAAGTGGGTGACTTCGATACGGCACTTATCTACAAATATCGTAGTGAGTACTTCCAGCCCTACACAAGTAACGGAACAAGATTACGTTTTGTTGATGAAGTGGGCGTTTGGGAGGCGAGAGCTTCTTACAAAATCAGCAAAAACATTCGTGTGAAAGTTGAAGCAATTAACTTGTTCAGTGAGCCGAAATCACAAGATTTCTATGTTCAGGGTAATTTAGGTGAAGTTAACGACTACGGTCCTCGTTTATTCGCGGGTATTAGCTTCAAGTACTAATAGAGCAAAGTGCTTATATCACATACACATTTGCCCACAGTGTTGGGCAAATAAGTAACAAATTAGAAGTAAATCTTTCAGGAGTAGAAAGTATGTTTAAGAAATCTCTTATACCCCTTGTTGTTGCAACAGCCTTAGTCGGCTGTGGTAGCGATGACAAGGCAGAGTTAGATAGTAATAGACCCGGCAGTATAGCGATCACGGGCAGTGATTTTATTGCGGGTGCTGAATTATCAGCGCTGATCACTGATGCAAACGGTGTTTCAGCACAATCAGTTAGCTACGCTTGGTCTACTGGCGCCACTGGCACAACATATACAATTACCGAAGCAGACGAAGGGACAGTGATTTCTGTGTCAGCAGTCTATACAGATGAGGCTGGTTTCACTGAGGGCGTAGGTGCATCGACACCCGTCATTAATCCTACTCTAGACGTATCAGCGAATGTCGTTAAAGGACCCGTGAGCGGTGCCAGCTGTGAAATTTTCGCAGTAGACGACAGTGGTGCAGCGGTAACACCAGCACAAAGTACAGCAAGCTCTGATGCAACTGGCGCAATTACCTTTAGTGACGTGCATTTTGAAGGTGCCGGTTTAGTGTCTTGTACTGGTGGTACTTATACTGATGAATCGACCGGCGAAACGCTAGACGCGCCATTAATGAGATCGGTAGTAGATGTAGTTGAAGGCGATATGGAAACACCGGCGCCTTCTTACGTTGTGTCTCCGTTAACTGAAATGACAGTGCAAGCTGCAGGTGCTAACTTAAATAATTTTGCTGCTGAAGCTGACATCATTAATGCTCGCTTTGGTATTCGCTTTGACACGACCCAAGTACTGCCTACCGCGGTCGGTGAAGTTCCTTTAGGTGCAGATGGGGCAGAGAATGCAGATCGTTACGGTTCTGTACTTGCGCTTTTATCTCAGCTTGATGCTGACGATGATGCAAAAGATATTGCTACGGTCATTGCAAATATAGTTGCAGATTTAGCCGATGGCGAGTTTTCAGAAGAAACATTAGATGCATTTGAGACAGCGCAAACGAATCTGCAAACGAGCTCAGAAGTTGCAGGTGATGTTGATGAATCATTACTCGATGTTATCGGTTCTGCAATTGGCTATAACAATGACCCTGTCACAGCAATTATTGAAGGTGTGTTGAGTGGCACTGTGCAAAATACTGCAACAGATCCACTCACGGGTACGGTTATTGTTACCGATCCAAACTTCGAAGAAGATGCGATTATTGCTCAAACAGATGTTGCTCTCGACTATGGTACTTTTAGTATCACAGCGGAAGGGAACTGGTCATATACAGTCGATACTGCAAACGAAACTGTGGCTAGTTTAGAAGTAGGAAATTCGGTGAATGATACAGTCACGATTACTTCTATTGACGGCACCACTGCAGAAATTGAAGTGCGAGTTGCTGCTTTAACCCAAGTGGTTAAAATTTCCGATATTGGCAACGACACGGGTGAAATTAGATTTAGCGTAAATAATTTACGCCAAGGTAAACTAAGTGCTTCGTTCTCGAAAGAAGAAGCATTAGGCAGTGACGGCAATGTGAAAGATGCTTACATTACCCTTTACGGTAGCTCGGGAAGCTCAAGTGAATCACTTATCGATTTGCGTATTCAAGGCACGCAAACTGACGGTGCAGGCAACGAGATAATGCCTCGCTTCTTTGTACGTAACACTGATAGTGACGCGTATCCTGGTGATATCATCACAGCGCCATTTGTTGAAAATCAATTCTACGATGTTGAAATCACTTGGGACTTAGACTCAACTGAACAGTTAACCGTATCGATTGACGGTGAAGTGATTGGTGGCGGTTCATTCTCAACTGCTGCGGTTGTTGACTCTGACTTCCAGAATTTAGACCAATGGTTTGAGGAAGGTATAAGAGCCATTCAATTTAGATTTGGTGATAACGATAGAACGATTCCTTTTGGTTCATTCTTTGTAGATAACATTGAAGTGTTCTCTGATACTGCTGGCACAGTGAGCGTATTTGAAGATGACTTTGAGAGCTACAGCGTGGGTGAAACCTTAGCTTCTGATGCTAGCCTTTACAGCTTATCTATTTATTCTGAAGTGGTCGTATTTGATGTAGGCGATGGCACATCTGAACCAACTCCGGCGGTATTCTTTGATCTCACTGGTACGTTACCAAGTGATCAAGTTGACCCTCTAACGGGTGTTGTCAGTGTGCTTGACCCGGACGAAGGTGAAGCATTTATCATTCCTTCTTCGGCAACGATGACTTATGGTTCATTCTCAATATTAGAAGATGGGTCATGGACTTATACCTTAGATACAAGTAACCCGATTATTGCTGCGCTGCTGGTTGGAGAGCGTGAGACAGATACCGTTACTATTGAATCTGTGGATGGCAGTACCGCCGAACTAGCGATTACCATTACAGGTACAATTGCGGTTGATACTGGAGCTAATAATGTTGCTGTCATTATCGATACTGACCCAGGTGATACTGGAGAGTTACGTTATGCTCTTGGAGATGGTGGTCCATTAGCTGCAGGTAGAGTGACCGCTAAAATTAAGCGCTTAGATGATGACTTGGGTAACGGCGATGCATTTATTACTCTGTTCAACTCTGCAACAAATAACGACGGTGCTATTTTAGACTTGCGTATTAGGGATGACAGCTTTGGTGTGCGCAGTCCTAGTGATACTGATACGAGTGCGGCAACTGTCTTGCTAGATCAGTTCATGGACGTAGTCATAACTTGGGAATACCCAGGCGGCGACTTAACAGTTAATCCATTGGTTACAGTAGAAGTAGACGGTGTTCGCTTCACAGCCGACGGTTTTACACCGGATAACAACTCAATTGGTGGCGTGACTCACGTATCCTTCAGATTTGGTGACAATGGTGGTGTGAGAGAAGCAACAGGTAAATTCACTGTTGACGACTTGTTCATCTATTCTGATACAGCTGGCACAACGGAAGTTTTCTCGGACGACTTTGAATCTTACGTTGATGGCGATTCATTAGATACAGACAACCCTGTTTCTCCATATAACTCCAGTACTTCTGAAGCTACCGTTGAAACTATCGGTGAAGTAGGTGGGCCGGGTACCGAAGGCAACAAAATCGGTGAAATCCGTGATACAGACCCAGGTGACACAGGTGAGCTTCGCTATGCCTTAGGTGACAATGGTCCACTGGCCCAAGGGCGATTTGAAGTTGCGATTAAGCGTTTAGATGATGACCTTGGTAACGGTGATGCATTTATTACCCTATTCAACTCTGCTACTAATAATGACGGTGCTCTTTTAGACCTGCGTATTAGAGATAACTCATTTGGTGTTAGGAGTCCTAGTGACTTAGATACGTCGGCTGCCACTGTAGTGTTGGACCAGTATATGAATGTGGTGATTACTTGGGAATATCCTGGTGGCGACTTAACCGTTAACCCTCTGATTACTGTTGAAGTTGATGGTGTCAGATTGACGACCGACGGTTTTACCCCGGATAATAACTCGATTGGTGGTTTGACCCACGTCTCAGTGAGATTTGGTGATAATGGCGGCACAAGAGAAGCAACGGGTGTTGTATCAGTAGATAATTTTGCAGTTTACTCTGATACGGCGGGCACAACTTCCGTATTCTTTGATGATTTTGAGTCTTATATGGCAGGTGATTCCCTAGACACCGACAATGCAGTTTCGCCTTATAACTCATCGACATCTGAAGCTGTTGTTGCGGTTGAGTAAGTGTTCAAAACCTCTATAAAAAATCCCCGCTAGTGTTAACTAGCGGGGATTTTTTTATCTTCCTATAGGTTTTTTTAATCTGCTCTTTTCCAGCAATTCTTGCCTTCTTTTTTCGCTTTGTACAAGGCATCATCGGCTCTTGCAAAGAGGTCACTGGCAGTATTCTTTTGGTTTGGAATCAGCGATGACACACCAATGCTGATAGAAAATTTACTCATTTTCAATAAATGATTGTGTGTCATATTTAACTTATTGAAGCGTTCGACCAAATCCCTCGCAATCTTGGATGCGCCATCATAGTTGCAGTCAGGGAGTAAAAAGATGAATTCATCGCCGCCGTAACGTGCTACCACATCTGAGCTTCGTTTATGCGCTTTCTTGAGGGTTTCAGAAGCTAACAATATGAGTTCATCACCTTTAGCATGGCCAAATTTATCGTTAAACTCTTTAAAATTGTCTATGTCTATAATTAGCATGCTGATCGTCTTTTTCGTACGTTTGCAGCGAGCCCATTCATTAATTAAGGCATAGTTATAACCACGGCGATTGATCAAGCCAGAAAGGTCATCTTTAAAAGCCATTTCCATGACTTCTTGATGACATAAGGCACTTTGTACTTTCGATTGCACTCGAGCTGCAAATTCCCTGGGGTCTATCGGTAATGAAATAAAGTCGTCACAACCTAGGGTAAAAGCTCTAATCTTATCGTCCGGGCATTGGTTGATGCAGTCGCAGAATAGTATTACCGGGATGGTTTTGCTTAATTCTGACTGCTTTAAACGTACCAATAACCTATCAACGTTCACCATTTTGCTGTGGCTATTTACCATAATAAGAGAAGGCAAACCTACATTGTAATTGAGATGATTTCCGAGTTTTGTATAGTCTATTAGATGTTCAATATCGTAGGGCAGCGTTTGTAAAGAAAGAACGATGTCGGAACTTTCTTCATCTATAAGCAGCACTTTGGGGTGCCGCTCACTACCATCATTTTGCAGATGATATATCTCTGGTTGATCAGCTACTCGATTCATCTCTTCTTACTCACAAAGGCGGCTACTAAAAAGTATTACTCTCCACGACAAACAGTGTTTATCATCCTTGCTAGCGTAAATACAGCACTTTCAGACAACTGATGATAACGTTTTCGCATCCTACACTGTAAACTTAATCGTTTATATGTCGACTCATTATCAAACTAAAGTTTATAAAATGTTACAATTTTTGATCCACATCAATCATGCTTTTATGTAGATGGCTAAGCGAAAAGCGCGTAGGATCCATTGCACTCATTTGGGGCGTTGTGGTTTTTTAAGAGGCATATGTCCTCAAACTTCCTCGTCATAATATTAAAAATAACGCCATCACTGCTTGGGAAAACTTTTTGAAATCGTTCTATATCATTATTAGCCTACTTGCTTCGATGTTCTTTCTGAGTCCTTTCAATAAAGCGCAAGCTGAATTCCCAGAGAACAAAAAGAAACCCCACATAGTCAAACAAAAATTGGTCGTGCCATTCGTTGATGAAACCATTACTGTTGATGGTAACTTATCTGATAGCGCTTGGGCTCAAGCTCATACTGTGAAGCTAAATTTTGTCCATCGACCTTTCGACAATACTAAGCCGCCGGTTACTACTACAGCTTACTTTTATGAAGATGGAAGTACACTCTTTGTTGCGTTTCGCGCGCATGATAGCGACCCTGAGCAAATTCGCTCATTTTTGCGTGACCGTGATAGTACCTGGGGACAGGATATGGTGGGTGTCAAAATCGATACGTACAACGACGGGCGGCTAGCTTACCAGTTTTATGTTAACCCATTGGGTGTGCAAACCGACAGTATTGAAAATGAAATGACGGGTAATGAAAGTGCCAGCTGGAATGGCATATGGGAGTCACAAGGTCAGCTTACAGAAGATGGCTATCAAGTAGAAATGGCCATTCCATTACGCTTACTAAACTTCGAAGAAACCAAGGATATCAAAAAGTGGGGCATTGAGTTTGTCCGCTTTTATCCGCGTAGCGATGAGTACCGTATTTCTCATCTGCCTTTCAATCGCAACAACGCCTGTGTTTTATGTCAATTGGGCGATGCCAGTGGTTTTGAACAAGCCAAGCAGGGGAATAATTTGGCTATTGTACCCACTGCTGTGCTCGGTGCGACGCGAGAGCGTGATCCAACTGCCACTAATGAATGGGAATACGATAACGCGCAAGAAATTGGACTCGATGTCAATTGGGCGATAAGTCCCGAGATGAGCTTACAGGGCACACTCAATCCTGACTTCTCTCAAGTAGAAGCCGATTCAGCACAATTAAATATTAACAATACTTTTGCGCTGTTTTTTGACGAGCAGCGTCCGTTTTTCGTTGAAAATGCCGACTACTTCACTTCATTTCAAAATCTGATATATACCCGAAATGTGAATTCGCCCGATTACGGATTGAAGCTCACTGGGCGAAAAGACCAACACTCAGTAGGTGTTTTCGTTGCGAATGATGAACAAACCACCTTTTTAGTTCCTGGTAATTTGGGCTCTAGTGTCGCTAATTTCGATGCTAAATCAACTAACCTTGCTGCGCGATATCGTTTCGATTACTCAGATAAACTCGCCATTGGTGCCGTTGTCACGGCCAGAGATGCAGAGAATTATCATAATTATGTGACCTCTATCGATATTAAATATCGTTTGAGTGATCAAGATACCTTGCGGGCGCAAGTCATTCATACTGACACTTTGTATCCTGAAGGTTTGTTTGAAAATTTTTGTGATAATAATTGTTCGCGCGATGAAGACTTTAGTGAAGCTGCATTGCGCACGCAGAAAAACGAAAGTTTCACTGGGCGCTCTTATTATTTGGACTATCGACATGAAACGAGTGACTACGATTTTCGTGCAACACGTTTAGAAACTGACGAAAACTATCGGGCCGATTTAGGTTTTCAATCACGAGTCGATCGGAAGGTCACCATTATAGGTGGTGGTTATAATTGGTGGAATGAGGACTCATGGTGGAATAGGATCAGGCTCAGCGGTGATTGGGACCAAGCTCATAATATGAATGGAGAGCTTCTTGAGAGAGAAATTGAAGCCCAAATTAATATCCGCGGCGATTATCAGTCCTACGCACAATTTGGTGCATTAAAGCGAACTAGGGTGGGTTTGCGAGAGTTCAACAACAGACTCGATATCATTAATAACGCCACTTATTTTGAAGAGGAGTCGATGTCACTCTATTTGGAAACAAAACCTAATCAGTATTTCTTTATCGGAAACTTTATTCGTGTTGGCGACGCGATCGACTTCGCGAATAACCGATTAGGTGACCAAGTTTTTATCGAACCGACAATCGATCTGAATTTAGGTACTCACGCACGTCTTCGTATTCGTCATACATATAGCAAATTAGATTCAAATAATGACAAGCTATTTGTTGCAAACCTGACTGACTTCCGCCTGACCTACCAGTTTGATCAACGCCAATTTTTTAGAGTGACCTTGGCTTACTCCGATATCAGTAGGAACTTAGATAATTATATTGTAGCGCCAGGAGAAGATTTGGGTCTTGATGCTGATTCACAACAGCTGGGTGTGCAACTCCTCTATTCATATAAACTCAATCCGCTCACTAAATTCTTTATTGGTTACGCTGATAGTGCATTTGATAATGACGACTTAAATAAGCTGAAAACCAACGGCCAGTCAGTGTTTATGAAATTCAGTTATGCATGGTTACAGTAGCCTGGGGCCAGCCTATCTCTAATCATAACAAAGCCTAGTCTATCGGGACGCTGATTGATTCCCCTGGTACTGAAAAGTAAGGTTTACCTGTTTGGATGAGTTGCGCGGGGACTTTCAAAGGTACATGAACACCTACACTTCGTTTTGCATTGATTCTGTAGTCGAGAATATAATTCCCCTCGCTGGATAAAAAGAACCAGTAAGGTGGAAATGCAAGGTCAGTCTCTTGCTTTTGCCAATACGACAATAATGGACGAAAGTGAGTATCGTTTGGGTCTGCATCGCCCATGTGAATATAGGTAGTGGCGTGTTCTTTTGATGGTAAGGTGACTCTGAACACGATATTACTGACATCTGCTCGTCCCGGCCAGCCTGCATGGGGTATGCGCACTGCATCAATAATAATATCCTTCACTTTAAATGAAACTGGCTTGTCCTTGTATTCTAGTGCAATAGCTTCAATTCGCGTTTCTATCTCTTTGAACCCCTCCAATACCGCCAGTTTTTGTATTGCCTGAGAAGGCGCCACCAAATGAACGGTATTGTGTTCTTGAAGATATGCAAGCATGTCGTCTGCATTGAAGTGGTCACCATGAGCGTGGCTAACAAAAACAATGTCTATATCATTGTAGGGAGCTTCGTTAGCCATAATAGCAGCCAATATTTTTTCTGGGACAAGTTGATAGGTTCCATAATCATTATGGAAAAATGGATCGAACAGGACTTTGTACTCTCCTGCTTCAACCATGATCCCCTCATTAGCTAGATAGTGCGCTGTTCCATGTTTTCCCGTCGTTGTCTCGTGTGAGTAGGCGTGAAGACTTGTTACCAACATGGGAAAGATCAAGGCTAGTTGCATTATTCTTTGATATTTTTTCATGAGTGGCAGGTTTTTTGTCTTGTTATCACTCGATAGTAGCACATTTTACAAAATAATTTATTGTACCCCTTGACCCGTGGGTACAAGTGGTGTTTAATTGTACCATCTAACCAAGGGGTACAATTGTTAATGATTACTATCGATCTTGACTCACCAGAACCACTTTTTCATCAATTGGTTTTGCAGATAAAGCAGGCGATCGAGAATAAGCAACTTCAGGCTGGAGATGCTCTACCCTCGATTAGGCAGCTTGCGGCAGATTTAGATATTAATGCAAAAACCGTCGCGAAGGCTTACAGGTTGCTCGAACGTGACAGCGTGATTGAATCAAAAGGCTATCGCGGTTCTTTTGTTCGCAGCGATGCCTTAGACAACTTGCATATTGATATTAACGAATGGCTTGGCTCAACTATGTTGGTCGATATTGAAAAATATCGGAAAGCGGGCGCGACAGATTCAGAAATTAGAAATGCATTTACCCAAGCGATGTCTCGCTAGAGTAATGCACACTATTTACATATTGGAGAAAAATTATGTCTGATTGGTTACCTCAATCAAATTACTTGCTCATGCTAATGCAAGTAGGCTTCACGCTTATCCTGATACCAGTGCTGAGCTATTTTAAATTAACAAACATAGCCTTAAACTATGGCATTAATCGATACCCGCAATCAGAAGCTCATGTCAAAGAATGTCTGGCCAAAGCTACCAAGGTTTATTGGAGTTCAGTTGCATTTATCTTGATAGTCGTCGGTGCTATGGTACTTCACGCTATTTTCAATGGAACTGAGCTTCTCAATTGGGATGACCATATGGGCGTGATGATAATGTACTTATTGGCGATGATCCCTGTCGTTGTAATGGTATTCATGCATAAGCGTCTTTTTACTATATTTAAGCAGTATGCGGGAAGCAAACGTAGCGCATCATTGCGTGTTAGAAGCTGGCAAGACTACATACCCATGTCTTTGCTAGTACTAATAGGCATAGCTAACCTCGTGTTTGTAGCCACCATATTATACTTTGTAAATCACCCATTCGAAGGTTTTGCTGGCTATGCAAATTTACTCGGCTTATTGGTTATAAATGGTATCTTTTTTGCGATTGTTATCTACTTGTATAGAGGTGAGAACAGCCAGGGTTATTATCACCCAGAGCACCGTGATGCGATAAAAAAGAGAGCCATTCAGATCAATCTGCTTATTTTGGCTCTCGCTTTATTTCATATCTCTTTGAGTATTTGGGTACAAGGTTCTTATTTAGTTGAGTATAAATTAATAGTGCAATCCTTGTATTTACAGCTTATTCTGGCGCTATCTGCTTTTGCACTGACCCTGCCTAAGTCAGTTTTTGATGAGAGTAGTGATTCTGAGCGCATGAAATAAGTCACAAGGAATGTAATGTATATCCCGAAAAATTTAATGCTAACCGACCCATTAGCAATTGAAAATCTTATTTCAGAATATGGTTTCGGCTTGTTGATTTCCCAAGACCTTGAAACCACTCGTTTGCCTCTTTTATACAACGCTAAAGAGGGTGATAAAGGAACGGTGATCGGTCATATGGCGCGCGCCAACCCCCAATGGCGAAACTTGAGTGGACAGAGAGTGTCCGTGGTCTTTAGTGGTCCACACTCGTACATTTCACCTACTTGGTACGTATCAAGACCCGGTGTATCTACTTGGAATTATGCGTCAGTACAATGCTTTGGTACTTTTCAGGAATTAAACAAAGAAGATACCGTTAATGCGATTGATGCTCTAATACAAAAATACGAGCCTGAAATTGCCCACAATAAAACCTTAATGCCCACTGATTATATTGAAAAACTATTAAAAGCCGTGATTGGGTTTAAGGTGGTGGTCGACGAAATTCAGGCTAAAGAGAAATTAGGCCAACAGAAAAAAACAGAGGATCAATTAGGTGTATATGAGGCGCTGCGCCACAGCGTACATAGTGAATCCCGTCAGTTGGCAGAGTATATGAAAAAACGTGGCCTAGGTGATGGCAGCAAGTAAGTTGTAAAATCATGTACCTTGCTTAACTGCGTCTGTGTATTAAGCTAACAATAAATGCTCAAAAAGCCTTGTCTCAAGGGCTTTGCGTATGTATAATGCGCGCCCTTGAAGTCAACATCTCAGTTCCTTGTCTCCATATAGACGGCTTCACTATCCGAGACTATAACCGTAGGGAGCAATAATGCGTCATTACGAAATCGTATTCATGGTTCACCCAGATCAGAGTGAACAAGTACCAGGCATGATTGAAAAATACACTGGTATCCTCGAACAAGACGGCGGTAAAATCCACCGTTTAGAAGACTGGGGTCGCCGTCAATTGGCATACCCAATCGAAAAACTTCACAAAGCACACTATGTACTACTTAATGCAGAAGCAAATGCTGAAGCAGTAGAAGAGTTGGAAACGGCTTTCCGTTACAACGACATCGTGCTACGTAACATGGTAATGCGCACTAAAGCTGCTGTGACTGAACAGTCACCAATGGCTAAAGAAGAGCGTCGCGATGATCGTAGACCTCAGCGTGAAGAAAGATCTTACGATGCTCCAGCAGCAACGGAAGAAGCTAAAACAGAAGAAGGAGACGAATAATGGCTCGTTTTTTCAGACGTCGTAAATTCTGCCGTTTTTCAGCTGAAGGTGTAGCAGAGATTGATTATAAAGATATCTCTATGTTGAAAAACTACATCACTGAAAGTGGTAAAATCGTTCCTAGCCGTATTACTGGTACTAGCGCTAAATATCAGCGCCAGTTAGCAACTGCAATTAAGCGCGCGCGCTTCTTAGCATTGTTACCGTATACAGACTCACATAAATAAGATTGGCATAGAGGTAGCAAGATGGAAATCATACTACTAGACAAAGTCGCCAACTTAGGCGGTCTAGGTGACACAGTCACAGTAAAATCAGGTTACGCACGTAACTTTTTATTCCCACAGCAAAAAGCTGTTCCAGCAACTAAAGCTAACGTTGAGAAGTTTGAAGCTCGTCGCGCTGAGTTGGAAGCTAAAATTGCTGAGCAATTGGCCGCTGCGCAAGCACGTGCTGATAAGCTTTCTGCACTAGAAGCAGTCACTATCGCATCTCCAGCTGGTGATGAAGGTAAGTTGTTTGGTTCTGTTGGTACTCGTGATATCGCTGATGCAGTTACTGCAGCTGGCGTTGACGTTGCTAAGTCAGAAGTTAAATTGCCTACGGGTACATTGCGTGAAACAGGTGAGTTTGAAATTGATATTCAACTACACTCTGAAGTCATGACTTCAATCAAATTGGTTATTATCCAAGAAGCATAAGTCATTGGCCGTAAGGCGCATTATTAACACTTAGGTGTTGATGCAAAAATATCAAGGCTGAGTATTGTTACTCGGCCTTTTTTTTGCGTGATTAATACTTGTATGTACGATTACTTAAATCCAGCTTCGCTATCTTGCTGTCTAAGGAAACGCTGATAGCCACTTATTTTTTCGCAGAGCTCTGAATTTATCTGTTGCTTAATATCTCGACCTACTTCAAGTTCGCGGATAAGCGCAGGTGAAGCGGCATAGTTGCCACATTGTATATAGTGCAATTCGTGTGGGTTTAAGCCTTGCGGATTAAAGTAAACGGGAATGTTAGTTTGCTTAATATCATCTAATGCTTCAAATGACTTCATCATACTGAGCCAATACACAATACCATTTTCTAATTCATCCACACCTCCAAAGCCAATCCCTTCATTAATGAACCATGCCACAGCACTTTTATTGCCAAAACGAACAGCATTTAACATATCCAGTTCGTCAAAAACTAAGCCCATATTACTGGATTTCACAAAAGCATTCGGATCCTTAGAGAAAATGACAACCATCATTTTTACCAAGCCCTTTTGCTCCTCAGTAAGTGCTTCTGAAAATAACTTTGAAATTGAATCACTATCCTCACCACCGAAGGCTTCGGCTGCCTTCATAAAAAACTCTCTATCTTTTTCTTCGCCAAATTCTTCATACTTTACTTTTAAGCGAGACGAGTAATAGAGTAAGTGAGCTCTTTGTACATAAAGCCTAGAGATTTTTACTAACTCCTCGTCAGCAGCCTTTAAATCATCCTTGCTTTCAATACGTTGCTCGTACCACCTTATCAACTCTTCGCCAGTCCAGTGGAATTCAGTTTCATTCTGGCAGCTTGAGTTCGGGTTTAAGCGTAAAATATAGTGGGGCCATTGAGTTTGTGCTTCTGATAGGCGTTTATCTATTTCTTCTTCACTGAAACCTGACAAGTTCTCGTTCACTGAACTCAGTAAGTATTCGTTAATATCAATGCCATATTGAATAAACATCTCTTTGGGATCTCTTTCCAGTACTTGGCTGATAGCAATTACGTCGTTAGCACTGGGTAAACCAACAATATCTGAAATCTGCCTGACTAATGCCCTGAACTCTTGTCTTCCTTCATCAGTGGGCTCTAATCTGAATGAAGTGCCGACCTTAAGTGCGTAATACAGAGATTGTGATTGCTTAGGAGTCACGCTTAAGCCAAGTGATAAGGCGTGGTGAAGGCTGTCGAAATTACCATTGAGTAATATTCTAAACAGTAAGTGAGTGCCGCTTTTGTCAGCAGATGAAGGCAAGGGGCTCTGCATATCGACTCTCTTCATGAATAAGTCGAGGAGCTCTGCTTGCGAGTTGCGCAATTCATATAAGACATCGTAGGCGAAAGTGCGGTCAAACCCAGGATGCCTGTCAAGTAGCGCTGAAAACTGAGCCTGACTCAAACCGTAAGGATTGAAGTGTAAACTAGTTAGCACCAAACTCAGGTCGTCTTTATACTGCTCGATAATGAGGTCAGCGTCTCTTTCACCTGTGCTAAACGCCATTGCAGGTTCACTGTTATATAGTAACTCCTGAACTTCCGAATTACCTTTCTCTTGAATGAAGCTAGTGCCATATTGACTCTTCATATTTTCGGCTTCATAGTGGCGATATTGTGGGTTGGTTACCAGATCTACTGTTGATAATGACCGCCAGTTTACACTTCTAGTCTTGATCGCAGCGGACATTTGGTCCCAGTCAAAGCCTACTACTTCAAGATCCGGAGCGGCACAATACGATAAGCTTGTGGTTTGCTCTGGTGCAATGGTTTTTTGAGTGATTTGTTTTTTAGTCGGCGCCTTTTCAAGGTCTTCTATCGCTTCAATTGCACTCGTTGGAGTAGTACTCATTTCTCGATTTTGCTGAACGGGTAAATCTTCATAAGGCGCGTATAGAGTATAAGTGACACCAGCAATGACAAGTAGTAGGGCAAGCAGAACCACTGTAAACAGAGTGATCCTACCGCTTTGTTTGCGACCTTGATATGAGTCCTGACGCTGAAAAAATTCGCCAGCTAGATTAAGGTTCTTTGGAATCAATATTACCCTCTTCGCTCTCTTTGTCAGCCTCTTTTTTGTCGCCCGACCACACTCGACTGAGCAGTTGCATTGCCGCCGCAACACGATTAATGGGGCGAATTAAGTCACCCGTATCAGACTGCTGCATATCTACTTTTATTGCTTCTAAAGCACCAGCCATTTGTGACAATTGCCGCACAGCCTGCAGTTGTGGATCGCCTTCAATATTCTGCGATTGCTTACTGTCAAACGCACTGCAAATATGCTCCCAACGTTGCCGCTGTTGTTCCGTCATCACGCCACGCAGCATGGCTAACTTTAACAAGTTCTCTTCCGCGCCAGAAGTCAACGTTTGGGCTTCACCAGTGTAGTGATCACCAATCAACTGCATGAGTTCCTGATGATTCATAACCGCTGAGACTTTCTCAGTCATTTTATTCATGTTGCGATAACTGCCTTGCAACTTAAATGGCGGCTCTTCGCGATAGTCTTCTGCAGTTGCTGCCGATTCAATATATTGTAGATTCACTTTTAGAATGACTTCTTGAATCGCTTGCAAGTGCTTTAATACCGATACGATTTCGTTGGTTTCGGCACCGCTATACTGATGACTAAATTCACTGCTAGCCACTTCTTCGCCATTTGCCATCGCCACAAATTGATAAACATCTTTCATATCTCTTAACGCAAGAGGCGCTAAAACAGGGTTAGATGTGAGCGCATTTTCTATGTAGCTGAGGGCGAACTGTTCTTCTTTACCACCAAGCACATCACCTAGGTTATAGATGTCGGCCCGGTTAGCTAGCATGTCTGGCACTTTAAAGACATCACCAGATTCAGTGTAAGGGTTACCGGCCATGACGACACAGAACTTCTTACCGCGCATATCATATGTTTTACTCTCGCCTTTCCAAACACCTTCAATACGACGCGTGCCATCACAAAGAGCGATAAATTTCTGCAAAAACTCAGGGTGCGTATGCTGGATATCGTCCAAATACAGCATAACGTTATTACCCATCTCTAAACCAAGATTGAGTTTTTCAAGTTCTTGCTTTGCAGTTGCGTTCGGCGCATTACCAGGATCAATTGAAGTAACATCATGGCCAAGAGACGGACAATTAATCTTCATGAAGACCAAACCGAGCCGGTCTGCAATGTATTCCATTAAGGTTGTTTTACCATAACCTGGCGGAGAGATTAGCAACAATAAGCCCATTAAATCGGTGCGCTTGTCATCACCAACGGTGCCCATTTGTTTCGCAAGGTTGTCGCCAATGATAGGCAGATAGACTTCATTGATAAGCCGATTCCTAACAAAAGAGCTTAAAGGCTTCGCGTTATAAGCTTCAAGTTGAAGCTCTTTGCGACTTTCCTTCATGAGACTATTTCTAAGCTGATGATAGCGCTCGAAGTTCAATACATGTGTTGTGTGATAATGACTTAGGCGTTGATTAAATTCATCAACGGACAGATGTAACTCACCATTTTTAATACGAGGATGGTCGCTTAATAAATCGGTGATCTTTGCGTTTAGTTTAATGGATGTCACGCGAACAGGTAAGTTTGTACCAGCAATAACCAAGGCCGCAGCCTCTTCAATATAATGCTTTTGTTGCACCAGTTCGAGGTCTGCGGTGGGTTCGCCATCAGCCTGTTGACCTAAAGTTGCCTCAATCCAAGCGCAAGCGAGTGTCCACTGTTCATGCAAGCCAGCGATTGTTGCTTGCGTTGATTTGCTTGAAAGCGCTTTGCGTCCGTCGGCTAAACGACGCTCGAACTGTTGCATTGCATCGCGGAAGTCTTTTTCGTGACCTAAGCTTTTAATTGCTTCCTCAAACTGTCGCTTGATATCAGTACCTGATTGACTGGTCACAAACTCGAGTTTATCTTGCGCCAATTCTAAACTCAGATAATCAACGGCTTGATCGATATTAGTATCGTCAAAGTGCAGTGTATAAGTGCAGACAAATGCTTTCATCGCCTGAACAAGTTGTGCTCTTAGTTGCTTAAATCCAGCCAAGGTAGAGAAAGACTTAGAAAGTATCAATGCACTTTGGGCATGACTGCACCATAGCGTACGCTGGTTGTCATCAGCTAAACTGTGTGTCCAAAACATTATCGCTAGTGCTCTAGCTTTCGGTGCGAAGCGCAACAAGTCAGCTTTTTGATGAATAGGCAATAAGGCTTGAAGTAAGCGCAAAGCATCAGCATCGTGTATGCCTTTTTCGTAGCCCTCTTGATAGCGCGCTGTCATATAATCTCGAATAATTTTCGACAATGCTGCGCTTTTATCTTTGTCTTTTGGATCGGATGCTAAGTCATATAGCTGCGTCAAACTGAGTTCATTTCGCTGGTTCTCGGCATCTTGAAGGATCACCGAGCACAAGTATTCTGCTCGACTAACCTCTGCGTTTTCTGACACTGAGTTTTGTTGCCAGTAAGGCTTTAAGGTGCTTAATTCTTCGTTTTCAACACGCTCATAATAGTCAGTACCGACTAAATGCCGGTATAAGCCATCGTCGCGTGGTAACAAAGTGAGATCTAAGTTCTGCGTATTCACACTAAACTTATGTTTACCTAACTTAATGACTGCGCCGCCGTCTTCGAAAATATCTTGTTTATCACGAAGAGAACGTATTCCTTGTTCCTTCACGGCTTTGAGTTGTGATTCTAAGTCGTCTGCTTTGATCTGATCGTTCAATTCACGCAATTGCTGTGCAAGTTCAGCGATCTTTAAGATCATAGGATCGGAAGCGAAATAAGTGTTTAAATCGGTGGGGTCGTTGAAACCATTTGCTCGCCGACTGACACCCTTGAGAATGCGCTCCGCCGCACTAAAGATATTCTGGGCACGACGTTGCTGCTCTTCCATCAGGCTTTGTTTGCGACTTTCGAATGCACTGTGAAGCTCTTCTCGCTTCTCCATGATATCGCCGAGGAACTCATCGAACTCACTGAATTTAGATTCAAGTTCTTCTAACTGAATCAACAAGCGAGACAGTTGCTCTTCAGCTTTATCGGGTGTGTCGACCATTGCAAGGGCACTACTGATACTTTGTGAGAACAGTCTAAATTGTGCAGCGAATTCAGCGCTTGCTTCACTCGAACCTAGGTTCTTACGTCGATTACGTCCTTGAGCTTTAACCTTGTTGAGTTTGCTATAGATTTCGGAAATATCATCAAGGATTTTGGTGCGCTTTGTGGCATCGTCAATTTTTAAGCCATTGAGAACTTCGGTTAATAAATCTAAGCCGAGCGATAGCGATTCTAATTCTTCGTTAACCTCATTGATAACGACCACCAGTTCAGCCGTTTCGATGCGTTTCTCAAGTGTTGTCACGCTGTCTATATAAGGTTGAAGCGCACTGTCATCGGATAAAAAGGTTACTGTAGCATTACTGACTTCATCAAAGGCGGTTTGCACTGCATCATCGAGTTCGGTAATCCGTTCTTTGTCGATGTAACGCTGGTCTTTTAGGGTGACTAAAAAGCCGCGCTGCTTGCGCAAATTCATTAAGCAATCAACGAATTCTTGTGGTGTACTCCAAGAGGTAGTGCGGATACTGCCAATCACCGCTTGTTGTTTTTCTTCTGCTTCGCTTAAAGCAAGTATCGCTTGATGGCGAATTTGCTCGACTTTTTCAAACTCATCTATCACTAGTTCGGCAGTACTGGTGATTTCTTTTATCACCTCACCTAGGCCATCTACCTCTGCATCGGCAATCCAATAGTATGTATCGAACATGGATTTCGCTGTTTTAATCAGGTCTTCATACGAAGCGCGGCTAGGGTTATTGCTGTTGATATTGCGATGTATCGAAACGATATCAGAGATACCGCGCACCAACTCTTTATTGCCAATACGGCTATAGAAACTATCTTTATTGGGTTGCTTAGCTGCGAATTCATCACTGTAATAAGGTGTTTCCCATACCTGCATAGGGTGGACGCGAGTCGCTTCATCTTCCGAGCTGAAAATAACCATTTTGCCATTGTCGAAAATGCTAAACCCGTGGGCATAAATGGGGTTTTGTAACTCTTTGCGAATAAGGTTATACGAATACAGACCGGCTAAACCAGACTCTGGTTCGTAAAAAATAAACAGAACATCCTCACCATTAGGCGAGCGAATACTGCGTTTAAAAGTCAGGCCATCAATTTCGTCAGGAAACTTTTTAGTCTCACCGTTTTGTAAATAATAACCACCTGGGAAAATAATACCGTGGTCTTCAGGTAATGAAATACAGGCTAGACCAATTGCATCGATGCGATTGACCTTTTGAGTGCGCACATTGAAAACAAGATAACGATAGTTTTTTTCGCGGTAGGGCAATATTTTCAGAAGAATTAAGCTACCGACTTGAGCATATTGGACAGTGGCGTCTGCGAGGCTTTGGGTTTCGTCGTCTACCTCTTCATTATAAATACCTAGACCGTCTTCTGTGTTGTTTTCCACCTTGATCGTCAGTTGACCATTAATTGTTTCAACGAAAACCTGATCAAGCACGTTAATATGCGGGTGGCTGCCGGTTTCGTGATGTTCGCGTCCCGCAGTTTTCCATTCAAAATCGTGAGAGGGGGCCTTCTTAATTGCACGTTCGCCCCGATTATCTATGTAGTTGGCGCTACCGTCTTTCTCAATACGCCATTGGAATACTCTAATATCTTCAAGTTTGCGACCAATTTGGAATACCGCAAATAAGGTTTGATTTTGTACTTTTAGCTGAATTAAGCGAGCTTCTTTGTAGTATACGTAAAGCTCATTAAATTCTTTTACAAAGCTCGGGTCCGCTAGAAATGAACCGGCTAGGTCTTTTTGTTCAAGCTCATAAGTGCCGTCTTGTTCTACCAAATGATAGAGACTAAAAACATCAGCCACTTGTGTTTCTTTCTTCAAGCCGATAAAAACGTTGTAACCAAATAGGAGATCCTTTCCAACTGGAACAATATCGCGTGCCACACAGTTATTTTCTGTGCGGACTCTGACTCGCCCTGCAACCTCCAGTTTGGCCTGGCCAAATTCTTCAATACGGGCGTTATTTAGGTTATCGACTTTGGTTTTTAGGGTACTTGCTTGCGAGATGAGACGCGCACGAATGACTTCATACGCACCGCCATCGGCAACAGCTTGGTCGAGTTGCTCTTGATCACTGGCCATAAATCAGTACCTATTAACTAGACGTACTATCGCTACTAGGTTTACCTTTTTGACTCAAGGCATTCGTGACCAACTCCATCAATTGAGGATTATCACCATTGTCTTTCAAGAACTTGGCAATCATCGCTGTCACTGCCGCATCTTTTGCATTTCCACTGGCACTGCCGAAACCTGCGACCAGTTCTTTCGCGTCCTCAACAAAGCTAGCCTCACCATTAAAGTGATCTTCAAAAGCCGTACCTAAGGTTTCAGACTTGCCAATGGTGCCGTCAATTGCTTTACCTACAGACAATGACTTCACAAAGCTATCGAAATAAGCCGTGTCTCCACCAACAATATCAATGTTAGCTTGTTTCAATGCTTCACCCAAGACAAGTGCTTGATGACCAGCAATGTCGACATTGGTTTCGATAGACTTGATAATTTGCTCATGTTGTTTATCTAGGCGCATTCTAAATTCTTCGTGCGCTTTTTGCTCGTCAGACATGGTCGCCATTGCTGCGAATTTCTTGGTCATGCCCTCAGCTTCTGCCTCGGCTTTCTTCGCCATGACTTCCGCTTCTGCAACACCACTTTTCTCAATTGCATCAGCCATGGCTTCTTTCACGCGAACGTCAGCCATGCCTTCTTGTTCTTTTGCAACTGCTTGCGCTTCCATGACTTTCGCTTCTGCTAGGCCATCAGCAGCACTAAGGGCTTCTTGCCCTTCTGCTTGTTTACGTTCAGAAAGCGCGCGTTTTTCAGCAACTTCCAAGTCAGCCGCTGCCGTAATCGACTTCTCTTTGGCGTGATATTCGGCTGCTTTCTCAGCGGCTTCAGCGGCTTTGATGTCTTTCACTAAGGCTTCTTCAGCTTCTGCTTCAGCATGAATCACTTTGGCTTTCTTATTGCGGTCAGCTTCAGCAACCACACGAAGTTCATTGATTTCTTCTTCGCGCTCGGCCACGGTCTTATCGACTTCAACTCTTGTTCTTATTACTTCGGCAATTTCACGTTTTTCATGTTCTACGAGCTTTTCATTAGCAATACGTTGTAATGAGGCTTCTTTTTCACGATCAATTTGTTCTAGCTCACGCGCTCGGATAACGCGTTCTTCTTCAATCGCTACAGCACGTAAACGGTTATTTTCGGCCACTTCTACTTCGCGTTGTTTGTTCTGTTCTTGTACTTGAATTTCTTGCTCAGACTGCACTCGTGCTTGTTCAGCTTTCAGGTTTTCCTCATGCTGTACGCGCTCAGTTTCGGCTTTTTCACGCGACTTAACCGTTTCTACTTCACGTTGTTGCTTCGCAGTTGCATCGGCTTCTTGGCGCTCAAGCTCTAAAATAGCTTCACGTGTTTCAACATCTTTGCGTTTGATTTTCATTTCTTCATCACGCTGGAAGATATTGGTTTGAATATGCTGCTCGGCAGTGAGTTGCGTGATCTTGCGAATACCTTGCGAATCAAGAATATTATTGGGATCAAGCTTCTCGATAGGTGTTTGTTCGAGGTAATCAATGGCAACATCTTCAAGCACGTAGCCATTGAGGTCGGTGCCGATGTTGTCGATAATTAAGTCTCTGAAGTTATCTCGCTTAGCGTATAGGTCTTCAAACTCGAGTGATTTACCCACTGTTTTTAGGGCTTCTGAGAATTTTGCGCTGAATAAATCTTCTAGGGTGGCGATATTTGATGCACGTTCACAACCGATTGCTTGAGCCACTTTAAGTACATCATCACTGTT
Source organism: Alteromonas sp. W364 (assembly GCF_031846205.1). Lineage (NCBI taxonomy): Bacteria > Pseudomonadati > Pseudomonadota > Gammaproteobacteria > Alteromonadales > Alteromonadaceae > Alteromonas > Alteromonas sp. W364. Next base: position 136,304 of record NZ_JAVRID010000008.1, read on the forward strand.
TTTGTTTACCTTGACGAAAAAGCCCACTTTGATATCTGCTCGAATATTGTCCTTACAGATCAAACCGTCAGAGCCGCTGCGGTCAACTTCAATCGTTTTGAGAGAGATATCCATGATTTCAAGTTTATGGAAGACCGGTATAACAATACCACCTGTAAAGGTTACTTTAGGTTCCGCACGCATGGTGTTGACGATCATTGCTCGGCCTTGCTCGACCTTTCGGTAAAGCTTACCCATAATCAAGACAACCAATAGGAAAAGAACAACAATGGCAATAGCCACTGAACCCCAAAATATAATGATATCGCTCATTCGTTTACTCCTTAAACTTCACGATACTTGACTGCCAAAATACAGACCAAGTGCGAGATAAAACTTAAATTAAATTAAATGTGTTGGGTTGATGACATGGCCATCAATTCTGCTTCGGTGACGACAGTAAAAGTGTCATTGTCTTTGTTGAAATCGATAAGTACAACACGAGAGCCACCAGCAATTTGATGGTCGGGTGCTGTTCTCACACTGTAAACCATGCCGTCTTCGGCTCTTGCTTGCCCGAAACTTTCGTTAACCGTTTGTGTGGTGACAATGCAATAGGTGCCAATTAAATCAGACTTTGTGACGGCTTCGTGGGTGATAAAAATTTTGCGAAAAGGCCGGCTTGTGTAGGTCGCAAACGGTAAGGCTATTACCAGGGCGAGTACAGCGACCACAAAACCAGCAGCGGTTGCCGTAAGCACGCCATCAAATAGAGGCATGATGAACTTTCTCGCCAGATAGGCGAAGGCAAAACCGTAGATTTCGACAATAGTAATAGCGACGGTAAGCGGCACGCCATCGAGACCAAGCGATTCAAGAAAGGAAGAACCCGTAGAGTCGGTGCTTTCGGCGTCTGCGTCACCAGTGAAATCAAGAATTTCTATATCGAGCATACCGATGAGTGCAAATACCCAAAACACTATCATGATCATTAACGGGATGGTGAATGCTACGATTGGCATACTGAAGATGTATTCGAGGAAGACTTCCATTTCTCGTCCTTGCCTTAAATGTCCATATAGAAGAACCATTGAAATTACCCTGTGTGGTGGAATCTGTCAATCGTTTGCGCCCCGTTTTACGCTTATTTCAAAGTAACTATAAGTCAACTAAATTTATTTTTATAAGAAAGCAAAATGCTCGATAGCTTGCTATCAGTTTGGTTTAGTTTCACTATCGCTTAACTAACTTGAGTGTACGTGGATAACATGCCCACTCAAATATCTTGCTAACTGAGGGTAAACAAATGAAAGAAGCTGTCATTGTATCAACTGCACGCACGCCAATTGGTCGCGCTTATCGCGGCGCATTTAATAACATAAAATCACCAACCTTAACTGCGCACGCGATTCAGCACGCGGTTGAAAGGGCTGGCGTAGAAGGTGCAGAAATTGATGATGTCATCATTGGTTCTGTACTCAACGCGGGTAGCGCAGGATCGAATGTTGCTCGACTTGCCGCGCTAGCTGCCGGTTTACCTTATTCAGCTTCCGGGCAAACGATTGATCGTCAATGTTCATCAGGTTTGATGGCGATAGCGACGGCGGCTAAACAAGTCATGGTTGACGGTATGGATGTTGTGGTAGCTGGTGGTCAAGAAAACATCTCAGAAATCCAAGCAAAGTATTTTGAATGGGTTAGCAAGAGCTTAGATAAAAATGTGACTGATAAAGCCCAGCACGCCTACATGCCAATGCTATATACCGCTGAGAATGTTGCTAAAAAGTACAACATTTCACGTGAAGCGCAGGACGAATATGCATTGATGTCGCAACAGCGCACAGCTGCGGCACAAGCTGCGGGCAAATTTGACGATGAAATTGTGCCAATGACGTCTACTATGGGCATCATGGATAAAGAAACCAAAGAAGTTTCTTTTAAAGAAGTGACCCTAGCAAAAGACGAGGGTAACCGCCCATCGACGACATTAGAAAGTTTGCAATCACTTAAACCAGTCATCGACGGTGGTTGTATTACTGCTGGAAACGCGAGTCAATTGTCAGATGGTGCCTCTGCCTGCGTAGTGATGGAATCTAAGTTAGCAGAACAACGTGGTTTGGCGCCTTTGGGTATCTATCGTGGCATGATGGTTGCGGGAAATGAGCCTGAAGAAATGGGTATAGGTCCAATCTACGCCATTCCTAAATTACTAAAAGCCAATGGTTTAACTATGAATGATATTGGCCTATGGGAGCTGAATGAAGCCTTTGCATGTCAAGCTTTATACTGTCGTGATAAATTGGGTATCGACCCTGAGATCTACAATGTTAACGGTGGTGCAATTTCAATCGGCCACCCATATGGAATGACAGGTGCGCGTGCAGTCGGTCATGCCTTGATTGAAGGTAAACGTCGTGGCGTAAAATATGTAGTTGTAACGATGTGTGTGGGCGGCGGAATGGGCGCTGCAGGTTTGTTTGAGATAGCGTAAACGACCTACAACATTACGTAGATTAGTTACTACGATAGACGACGACCAAACCTTCGGGCAGCGGCGTCGTCGATTTTATGTAGGTGATGGTACCCGCATTAGCTGTCACATATTCAAGTGCTTGCGCTTCATTTTCTGCAGTATCCGGTTGTTGCTTCCTACCTGAAAACCGCATTTGCGCCCAGTATGATCTTACTCTAGCGTCTGTAAGGCCTAGTACTCGTGCATGAAATAAGGTGCGTTCTTTATTCGCTGCGGTTAAGGTAATAGGCCTTAAGTCGTAGTCAATGACACCACCCATGAACAGGTTTTTTACCTCTTGCTTAGTGAGTGAAAGTTCAGAGTCAACATTGGCGACTATAAGTAATTTAGTTGATCGCAAGCTTTCCTCAGCGCAAACTCGCTTACTTATGCCACAGCAAGCAATAGAAAGAAGTGTCAATACAACAACCGAAAAGCGCATTAGAACACCCATTCCACGGCAACTTGGAAAAAGTTAGCTTTGTTGCCCGGGTTGCTCACGCTGTTTTCTGTAAATAGACCTCTCGCATTGTCATCACCATTAAGCTTAGCCAGCTCAGTCTTAAACGCGACATTATCACTATAATCGTATCTAAGCCCTAATGTGACGCTTTCTAAACCATCACTGTTAAGCTGCATCAGGATTTGATCAAAACCAAAAGAAAGTGCATCTAATTCCGAATTGATCCCCACTGGGATGAGATTATCGGGTCGGTCATATTCTTCGACGCTGTTTGCATATGTTAGGTGGAGTGAATAAGGGTAAAAATTATAACCTAGGGTAATGTAGCCGTTCTTAACATCGGGAAAGGCGAGGAAATCGGAGTCGTATCGGGTTAGTTCAGTTTTCATAAAATAGTCAAAACTGTCATAACTAAGACTAAGCTGGGAAAACTCGATGCTGCCCTCTACACCAATTGAGTCGGCTGCGTCATTTAGTTCTGCTGAGCGCAAAATATCGCGAAATTCGACGATTGGCTTAAGGCCTAAATCTACTTGAGTAATATGATGGGAAGCACGAAATGTAAAACTATCGTAGTTGAGCTTCAGAATTAAACCACGACTGTTATTCAGCTTAGTCTGACTGCTTGTTTCTGCTACTGTTAATTCGCCTTCAAATTCTCCAAAGTAGCTTTCAATTGCCCCTGAAACATCCTTGCCAGAAAATTCATAACTGGCCATGATTCCATCGATGTCGAAAAACAAAAAGTCTGTGTAGACTTGAATGGGTGGTGTTATCCAAGGGTAAGCGAATCCGACATCATTTGTCTCGCTAAAGTCGAAAAATGGCATTCGTTGTCTACCCAAGCGAACACTTAAAGAACGAGAGGCTTGATACTGTAGGTATAGCCATTGCACTTCGTTCTCTCGAATAGTCCCAGTATGCAAAATACCTTGGGTAACTAATTTGAGCTTATCGCTTAAGTGAGCATCAACACGCAGCGCCAATAAGCTTTGCTCAGTGAAACTTAAATTATTTTGATAATGTTGAAATGCTAAGTCTTTATCATCTAAGTAACCGCCCACTATTCTGCCAAAACCTGAAAACTCGATGGTTTCTTTTGTGTCGAATATATTCTCGCGTGCGGAAGCCGTTTGCATGCATTGGCAAAAAAGAAGAATAGCGACAAGAAAAGTACGTGATATAGACAAAATGAAAGCGCAGCTCTGTTTAAAGTGACTCTAAGAACTTATCGGGCGTAATCCCAGTTTGTTGAGATTAAATCTGGCGAGTGAACGAGATAATCGAGTTTTACTTATAGTTGGCAGTGACTTACGCACTAAAACTTCTTCAGCTTACTTACCCACTCTTTTGCTAAGGCTGGAATTTCAGCGGCTATTAGGCGTGCATGTAAGTCTTTGTCTTTATCTCTGACTAATCTAATGATGTCTTTCACCGACTTGGTGTTCTGTAGCCGATGCACTAATTTCATTTGGTCGCCGACTTTTATTGTCCCTGTTTCCAATACTCGGAAATACCAGCCAGTAATCCCTTTCTGAGCGACGAAGACATCAACGTTTTTGGTTTTATATCGTTGATTGATCTTAACGCAAGGGGCGCGAGGCGAGTTAACTTGTATTACCACATCACCAATTTCATAAGTATCGCCAATATAGACGTTTTCATCGTTCATATCGGGCGCAGAGATATTTTCGCCTATACTGCCTGGCGTGAGTTTATCTGCAATTTCTGGAAATCGTTTTTGTAAGACGGCGTAGCTTTCTAATGAATACTGATGAAGTGCCATTTCTGGACCTCCATGGAGCTTTTTATTGCCTTGCTCATCTTCAAGTGCACCATCCAACTCAATTGTAAGTTGATCATGGGGTGTTTTAATAATGCTACTGGGCTTTTGTCTAGGACCAAAGGCTTGCGGCTTTCCAGCATACAGTGCTTGAATAATCATATATTCTCAAATGGTTAAATGGATATAAAGCTGCTGGACTCTTATGCAGAGACAACACTCAACAGTGATACCGGTGGCATATATTTAGCCAGAGTTCAGCACAAGTAGTATAGTCCTAAAGTACGCTTTCTTATTGTCTCAAGTCAACTGACTCTGAGAGTTTTTAAATTATTTAAACCTTTTTGAGTAGCCTTGCGACTTACTCTTTGAAGCCGAAATATAAACCGAGAATGATACGCATATTATGCCAGCTGATTTAACACTGATAAAAAAACAAGTGTCACGATCTTCAGAACAACAAGTTGAAGAAACGCAGCTTATTGCAGCGGCTAAGCAGCAGGATGTGAAAGCATTTAAAGCACTTTATGATCAATACCTCAATATGGTTTATGGCTTATGTTTACGATTGTGCGCAGATAAATCCCTAGCAGAGGATGCGACGCAAGAGGTATTTATTCAGCTGTGGCGCAAAATAGATAATTTTGATGGAAACAGCCAGTTCAGCACTTGGCTGCATAGTGTGACCTCCAATGTCACTATTTCCTATATTAGAAAGCAGCGTGGCTGGTGGCAAAAAATGATCAATATTGAACAGTCTAGTGCGTTTGAGGAAGTCACCTATGGCTGCCTCGAAGATGTTCAATTGGAAAAGTACATATATAAATTACCAGAGCGAGCCAGATGGGTTTTTGTGCTGCATGCTCTTGAAGGTTATCGTCATGAAGAGATCGCAAAAACTTTAGGTATGGCAGTGGGGTCAAGCAAAGCCCAGTTTCATCGAGCAAAAAATTTACTACAAGGGTGGATAAGTGATGAGCAGTAATTCACAACAAAAACTGGATCAAATGGTAAAGAAAGGAACTTGTGAACTTGCGCCCGAGCGAGAGCTATGGACTGGTATTGAGCAGGCCATAAACCAAGCCAACAATCATGAAAACAGCGATACGGGAAACAATATCGAGAAAGTGGGGAAAGCAGCTTGGCGAGCACCTACTTTTGCCATTGCTGCAAGTGTTTTTGTGGCGATAACAGTCGGCTTATTTGCTTATGAAACAGGAAAGTCAGTGCAAGGTGATGCCTTAATTGCGGCGATTAGCGAGCAACACCAAAACCAAAAACAATCTTTACTTATTCGTTTTAAGGATAGGCCTGCAGCAACTAATAATTGGCAACAGCAGTTGGATGAATTAGATGAAGCAGCGGCCGCAATTAAGAAAGCGCTTGAAGAAGAGCCTAATAACCCCGCACTGTTAAAAATGTTAAAAAATGTATACGAACAACAAATGGCCATTATTGAACGCGTACATGCACCTACTTGGAATCAAGCGTAAACGTAGAATTTCAACATATTAATCTCTCTGAGTAAGAGTTAGGAGTCATACAAATGAACGTAAGAATACAAAGACTAGCACCGTACTTTTGTGCGTTAACGCTTCTCGTTTTAAGCAGTGTTTCGGCACAAGCAAAACAATCTGTAGATGAAAAAATGGCAGCTGACCCGAACGGTAGCGTCGAAATTGAGCATCAGAATGGAAGGGCGAAAGTCATTGGTTGGGATAAAAGTGAGGTCTCAGTTGTTGGTGAACTAGGTGACAATACCGAAGAGTTCCAGTTTGAAAGAAATGGCTCTTCTATTGTGATTCATGTGAAAACGAAAAAGAATAGAGGCTGGGGAAACTGGGGTAGCAACGATGGCGATAATGGAGACTATTTAACGATACATGTGCCTAAAAATAGTAAAGTGGAATATACCTCGGTGAATGCAGATGTGGATGCAAATAATATCCATGGTGGATTATCGGTAACCGTTGTCAATGGCAATATGGATATAGAAGACCTTAGTGGACGTATTCGTTTGCAGTCGGTCAATGGTGACATTGATGCCGATAAATTAAATGGTGACCTTGCTATTGAGACCGTTAATGGTGATATCGATGGTAAGCAAATGAACACCCAAGGCAGTGAGAATGAACTGAAGGTAAGCACCGTTAATGGCGACATAGAGATGGAAAGTAACAGCACAGAAGTTGAAGCTGAAACCGTCAATGGCAGCATCGAACTTAACCTACAAGAAGTAGAAGAATTAGAGCTAAACACGGTGAATGGTTCTATTGATGTTCAAATGCATCTTCTAGCGGATGGGAGCGTTGACGCAAGTTCAGTAGGGGGCACTATTGAGTTGATATTTCAAAAAGGGGTTGGGGCTCGTTTCGACATAGAAGCGCACGCCGGTGGTTCGATTAAAAATAAGATTACAGATGATAAGCAAAAGCGCGCTGAACATGGGCCAAGACGTTGGTTAGAATTTAGTACCGCCAACCCAACAGCGTCAGTTGAAGTATCCACCGTACATGGCAACATTCGCCTTAACACGAAATAGCTATGGGGAACGGGATTCCTGCCTTCGCAGGAATGACGGTGGTTTATAGTCATCCCCGCGAATGCGGGGACTGGATTCCTGCCCCTGCAGGAATGACGATGGTTTATGTGCTACTCTAGCGTTTCAAGTCACTTCTGTTGGTAAGCTTTTATATGTATAAACACTACTTTTTGGCCGCGTTGGCGCTCTCGTTACTCTCAAATACGGGTCATGCCACGGCAAAACAGTCCTCCGAAGTGGACTCGTTTTGTAAGTCAATTATAGATACTGAAATAAGGAGAGGAGCAAAAGCTTTCACGGAGAGTATGGTGCAGCGAATGACCAAGCGCGTGATGAAAAAGCATAAGGTGACAACAACTGAACAAGCCAAGCGCTGCATTATCATGCAGCTCATTGAACACAAAGTACCGTTTGAAGACTAGAGATTTTGCTGGTTGATTTGAAAAGTTAAGCGAAAGATTACGCCGCGGACATTCCTTTAGGCCAAAATGTCGTTATACTAAAACTACTTTTTCGATAGATCTTAAAACAAGCCCGACAGCCCATGACTGAAGAACTCGTCAAAGCCGAAATATCCAATATTATATACTTTGTTGGTGGTGGCGCAGATAAAACACGTGAACGATTTGGTGTTGTGCGCTGGGGTCCCACCAATTTGATGGGCTTTGCACAAGTTGCATTCAACATGAAAAAAGGTCCTTACTCGGAAACGGCCTATTTCGGTTATCTTGATAAAAAGAAAATCATCCAAGATATCGTAAAGCGTAAACTCGCTAACCCCAAAATTCGGATTAACCTGATTGGGCATAGTAGAGGCGGAGCTGTGGCCAAAGATATTGCGATGAAAGAACTCAGAAAGCTGAATATCAAAGCCAATATTGTTATTTCCCTCGATCCTGTGAAAGCAAAACGGCGACACCCATTTCGTGTCCCTTCTAAGAAAGGGGTAAAAAACGTGAAAACATATGTTTGTATATTTGCGAATCCGAGCCGTCGCGACCCTACCGATTTTATTGCAAAAGTTGGCGGGCAATATGGTTTTCGTTTGCAAACACAAAGTCACTATTTTGTTGAGGCCGATCTAAATCACGGGCAGCCTATACCTATGATGCAGTTTCCTTTGAACGATAAAGGGAAAACTGTTTTCGATATTTTACTTAAAGAATCCAATAAAAAATGACCGGCTTAGTAAGATCACAGAAAGCTGATCTGCGAACCATATTCGTTTCTTTCCTAACTCTTGGCTGTGTTGCGTTTGGCGGGCCGGTGGCTCATCTAGCCTTCTTTCAACAAGAGTTTGTTGAAAAAAGAGCTTGGTTTAGCAAAGATGAATACGCTGAAATCGTTGCTTTATGCCAGTTCTTGCCCGGGCCGGCAAGCAGTCAAGTGGGTATATCAATTGGCCTGTTGAAAGGCGGATATTCTGGAGCCGTGCTTGCCTGGTTTGCTTTTACTTTGCCTTCAGCGCTTCTACTATTTGGTGTTGCAATGGCGCTAGTTTATGGGTCTGAACAAATACCTAAACTAGTACTATTGAGCTTAAAAGCCGTAACGGTTGCCGTTGTTGTAAATGCGGTGTGGGGAATGGCTAGCAGCATTTGTCATGATGCTGGGCGAAAAACCATCGCGGTAATTGCTGCGTGTGCTGTGTTGTGGTTTGAATACAGTGCAACGCCTATTATATTGATAGTCTTAAGTGGCGTGTTCGGCGCGATAGTTTACCAGAGGGAATGCGTGCCAAAGACCACGATGGTCCAGTTTGGCGCATCGAGAAAAACAGGTTTTATTTTCTTATTGACCTTCGTCTTACTTTTAGTGTTTTTACCTATACTAGCGACTATGTTTTCCCATACAGAACTGACGCTGTTTTCTTCCTTTTTTCAAGTGGGTAGTTTGGTGTTTGGCGGAGGGCATGTTGTTTTGCCTATGCTTGAGGCGGAGGTCCTTGATAAAGCTTGGATGAGTCGCGAAACTTTTCTCGTTGGTTATGGAGCAACACAAGCAGTTCCCGGACCATTGTTCACGTTTGCTACCTTTATCGGTGCAGTTTCACCGCTTGGTATTTCGGCCTTGACTGGTGCATTGATAGCAACGATTGGCATATTCCTGCCTTCTTTTTTGTTGGTATTTGGGGTGATGCCCCTATGGCAAAGCACGCGAACGAAATCAGTTTTTCGTGGCGCATTGGCCGCAATCAACGCCAGCGTAGTCGGTTTGTTGCTTGCGGCTTTATATCGGCCAGTATTTACTGCAGGTGTGCAAGATGCCGATAATCCGGTCCTGCAACTCATCATTGTTCTGGTTGCATGGCTAGCGCTAGCCGTTTGGAAGCTCCCACCTTGGCTAGTTGTTTTGTCAGCCGTAGGTTTTGCTTATGTCTTCAGCTTTATCTAAGTATGTGTCGTTATCGAAAAATAGAACGGTGATAAATTAGTTTCTTTTGGCGCAGACAATTCATATTTTTTCACGCATAATAGCAGGCCGAAATTTTTAAGCCATTGTGTAAAAGTAACCAGTTTGAAATTCCAAGAAGACAAAAAAAAGAGCGACGTCGAACAGCTGAAAATACCGCCTCATTCTATTGAAGCGGAACAATCAGTGCTGGGTAGTATGATGATTGCGCCTGATTCTTGGGATAAAGTTGCTGAAATAGTGGTTGAGGACGATTTTTACAATCGCTCACATCGTATTATCTTCAATGCGATCATTAAGCTACTGAATAACAACCAATCGGTAGATACCGTTACTGTGAAGGACACCTTGTCACAGAATGGTATGTTGGATGAAGCCGGTGGATTTGCTTATCTCATTGAACTCGCCAAAAACACGCCAAGTGCTGCAAACGTGAGTGCATATGCCAACGTGATAAGAGAGCGAGCTGTTGTTCGCGAGCTAATCGGGGTTGCACATGATATTGCAGACGTGGGATATAATCCTGAAGGTCGAGATAGCGCAGATATTCTAGATTTAGCCGAAACAAAAGTGTTTGAAATTGCTGAGAAACGCACTGGTGAAAACGAAGGTCCAAAAGATGTTACAGCGGTATTAACCAAAACGGTTAACCGTTTGGACGAGCTAGTGAAGCAAGGACAAGAGATAACCGGAGTTTCAACTGGCTATTCCGACCTAGATCAGAAAACCAGTGGTTTGCAACGTTCAGACCTCATTATAGTGGCTGCTCGACCTTCAATGGGTAAAACGACTTTTGCAATGAACCTATGTGAAAACGCAATGATGTTGCAAGATAAGCCTGTGTTGGTCTTCAGTTTGGAAATGCCTGCTGAACAAATCATGATGAGGATGCTGGCTTCACTTTCACGCGTGAACCAGACACATATTCGTACTGCTCAGTTAGATGACGAAGAGTGGGCTCGAATGTCCGGAACAATCAAAACGCTGAAAGAAAAAGATAACCTATATATCGATGATTCCTCTGGTCTGACACCAATGGAGTTGAGAACAAGAGCGAGAAAAATAGCCCGTGATAAAGGTGGGATTTCACTCATAATGGTGGATTATCTTCAGTTGATGCGTGTGCCTTCACTTAGCGATAACCGAACACTTGAGATTGCTGAAATATCACGCTCATTGAAAGCCCTTGCTAAAGAACTTGAGGTTCCAGTCGTTGCGCTATCGCAGCTTAACCGTGGTTTGGAGCAACGAGCTGACAAACGACCAATTAACTCGGATTTGCGTGAATCTGGTTCTATTGAGCAAGATGCCGATTTGATCATGTTTATTTATAGGGACGAAGTGTATAACGAAGCATCTGAATTAAAAGGTATCGCTGAAATCATCATCGGGAAACAGAGAAACGGTCCTATCGGTACCAGCCGGTTAACGTTCCAAGGTCAGTTTTCTCGTTTTGACAATTATGCTGGTCCAGCATTTGATGACGAATATTAGGATCAGAGTAGTCATAAGTCTGTTATTTGCTAACTACCTTGTCTTCGAAGTCCCATAAAACTCACTAATATTCAGTTAATCCTTCAACTTTTTGAATAAATCCACAAGATGTTTCTTGCAAAACGTAGAAAATGCATAATTCCGCCATTTATTAAGTGCTTTTTGCATATCTATTCACTTATTAAATTTTGCCAATAGTCAAATATATAGTGCATATTGAACTATTCTTATCACAAATCGTAATATATTCCCTAGATTTATGAATGCAGTTAATTTCAATAAAAACAGCATCTTGTATTATTTTTTGTTTGTTTTTATCCCAGATGGACTGGATTAACTCATAATGTTCAATAAGCCCTGAAAAGCACGCACTTCTATATGTAAATTATTTAAATCTAAAGTGATCGAAATATGGTGTTTTTTAACATACTAAACCCGAAATAGATTAAAAATTAAGCCAACATAGCTCATAAAACAACCAGTCAAAAAATAATCAATATTTTTTTAGGTATAATTTTTCATCATTAGGTATATTAATTTTAAAGGGCTGCAAGAGAGATCTCCTCATACCTGACCTTTGGGATTGGCTTTTTTCTATTTTTTTGTGTTTACACGCCAAAATTTTGACGCATACTAAATCTCGAGTCTGATAGTTTGATGATGCAGTGATTTGGTAGTTTGTATCATTTAAAGATTTATCCCGCTCACACATTCAATCTAGAATTAACATTGGAAGTAAGTAATGAGCAAATTATTAAAAAAATTCAAATTAAAGAACACCAAAAAAGCAACTAGTGCGGTTTTAGCAGCTGCACTTGCAGTCACTGCTTTCGTTTCAAACGCAGTCGATTTCTCAAACAGCGATAAATACATTTTGCAAGGCGCGAGCAACTCTGCCCTTATTTCAGCAATTCAAGCTGAGCAAGGTGAAGTAATTCATGAGTTCAAGTTAATCCAAGCTGTTTCAGCTCGTTTAACGCCAGAGCAAGTAGAGAGCATCTCTTCTAAAAATGGTATGATCCGCTTCGCCAATGAAGGCGAAACTGCAGGTATCATCTGGCGTCCAGCGGCAGAAGAGCAAACTGCAGGTATCATCTGGCGTCCAGCGGCAGAAGAGCAAACTGCAGGTATCATCTGGCGTCCAGCGGCAGAAGAGCAAACTGCAGGTATTATCTGGCGTCCAGCGGCAGAAGAGCAAACTGCAGGTATTATCTGGCGTCCAGCGGCAGAAGACATGACTGCGGGTATTATCTGGCGTCCAGCGGCAGAAGAGCAAACTGCAGGTATTATCTGGCGTCCAGCGGCAGAAGAGCAAACTGCGGGTATTATCTGGCGTCCAGCGGCAGAAGAGCAAACTGCAGGTATCATCTGGCGTCCAGCGGCAGAAGACATGACTGCGGGTATTATCTGGCGTCCGGTTACACAAGATCAAACTGCATAAGTCAGTTGGTGATTGATTTAGTGTTAAAAACGTTGAGTTTTTCACCATTGTTATACAAATGAATACTTAAGTAACAAAACAGAATAGTTTCATACTATCTGCTAGTTACCAAATAAAACATATAATAAACAAGTGTTTATACCATTAATAGGCCTCTGCTACTATGCAGGGGCTTTTTTGTTTAAGTATATCGAAAACATATCTTTGGTAAGGCTTGTATAAATGGATTAGACTCGATTTAACCTTTTTAGAGAGTAAAACTTAACACCATGTTTGTGAGTAAAATTAGTCGCTTAATGAAACGAACTCTCTTCGTTTCTTCAGTTTTCGCTTTAGTCGGTTTTCCCTCTATCGCGACTGCTGACGATCATTTTTACGACCGTTTGAATCATGACATGTCATTTACGACCTTAGACCAAAGACATGAGCTTTCTGGTCCGGTCATTAACGACATTGAACAGGACGATCAAGGCTTTATTTGGATAGCTACTCAAAAGGGACTGAACAGATATGACGGTAAAAAAGTCGTATCTTACCTTCCCGATAGAGATGATCCGAACTCTCTTCCGGACTTCTTTGTAGAAGATATTCTATCTGACAGCGAAGGCCGTTTATGGATTGTAAGTTTATCTGGCGTTAGCTTATATTTGCCAGAGGTTGATAGCTTCTACAACTTTGACTTACCAGAAAAGTATCAATTTAGTCAGCCACCAAAATTCAGAATAGCTGCACAGATCAGTGATAACCAACTATGGTTTGGCACAGACAACGGCATTGCGGTTTTTGATATTAAGCAATCCCAATTTATCGATATGATTGACACAAGAGATGGATTGGGCGCTAAAGACATTTTGGATATCGTCGTCGATAAGTCTGACAACGTCTGGGTTGGCACAAATCAAGGTGGTTTGTCTTATTTGGCCAAGGGAGCCACTTCTTTCCAAACATTTAATCCAAGCACCCCAATCGCTTTGCAAACAGATCAAGTCACTGCAATTATGGTCGACACTCAATCTCGCACTTGGCTGGGCTCTGAGAATTCTGGCTTATTTATTTTTGATAGCGAAATTGGCGTTGTTCAACACTTTATTAGAAATGATCAAGATACTAACAGTTTGTGTTCTAACTCCGTAGCTGACATTTTCCAAGATGATCAGGGAGAGATTTTCGTTGCCACTGATAAGGGGTTATGTGTATGGAATGAAGCGAAAGATAGATTTATACAGCACACCCACAAAGACACTCGCGCATCTAGTTTATTAGACGACAGGGTACTTAATTTATTCCAAGATGAAGGTGGCGTTCTATGGATTGGTACTCGAGAAGGCATTAATAAATGGAATCGAGCGATTAGCAAATTCCAACTCGTTAATAGTAAGACTTCTATCGGTGAGTCAATCACCAGTGATCTCATCATGTCGTTCGCCGAAGACAAAAGCGGTAATTTGTATGTCGGTACTTATGGCGACGGTGTGGATGTTATTGATGTTACAACATCTGAGGTCACTAACATCGCCGCTATGCCTGGTGTAGAAGGTGCCCTTCAAGATGGCAGGATAACCACAGTATTGGTCGACTCTCAGGAAAATTTGTGGGTCGGTACTTTTATGAGCGGCCTACATCTGCGAAAGAAGGATAGCGATAAGTTCAGCGTTTTTGCAAATGATCCCAATGACTCCGCTACTCTAAGTTCAGACACAATTAGCAGTATCTTGGAAATGGGTAATGGTAACTTGGCAGTAGGTACTTATGGCGGCGGTTTGAACATACTCACCAATGCTGGCGATATTGTGAGGTATCTTCATGATCCAAATGATCCAAGCTCTTTGTCAAACGACCAAATTACTCACCTTGCTCATGGCGACAACAACACGCTCTGGATTGCGACGCTTGGAGGAGGTTTAAACTGCTTAGACTTAGACACGAAAGAATTCATGCGCATTCCTTTGGAAAGCAATAATATTTTAAGTGTCCTGAGTACAGATGATGCCATTTGGTTTACTACCAACAACCTGGGTGTCGGTAGAATCGACAAAAAAGAAGTAGAAAGCCGAGAGTTTACAGCGCGATATATCGGGCAAAAACAAGGTTTGTCTACAAACCTGACTTACGGCGTGCTGAGCGATGATAAGGGTTATATTTGGTTGAGCTCTGATAAGGGTCTTAGCGTTATCGATTATGCAGAAGATAAAATCTTAAACTTCACTATCAATCATGGTTTGCAAGGGAAAGATTTTAATAATACAGCCTTCTATAAAAGCGACTCTGGCCGACTATTTTTCGGCGGAAACAATGGCTTTAACACCTTTCTTGGCGACACCATTCCAATAAATAATTACAAGCCTAGAATGGCTTTGACTCAATTTAATTTATTTAACGAGTCCATTCCAATACATCGAGTATTCAACAGTGAAGGCAGTATTGAACTGGATCATAACGAAACATTTTTCGATTTTAGTTTTGCTGCTTTAGATTTTACTAAGCCGGAAAACAATCTCTACCAATATCGCTTGAAGGGAACGAGTAGCGATTGGATAGATTTAGATAACTCTAACAAGGTTAACTTCTCTAATCTAACTGACGGCTCTTACGTCTACGAAGTGAGAGGAAGCAATAATGATGGCATTTGGTCTGACGATATCCTTGAAGTCCCCGTGCTCGTTAATCCTCCATTTTACCGTTCGACACTCGCATATTTGGTCTATTTTTGGTTGTTAGTGTTTATCTCTTACCGTTTATTTACTAATTCTCAACGCAAGAAACTCCAACAAATAGCACGACGTCTAGATCTTGAAAGAGAAGTGAAGGTTAGGACTAAAGAGCTTGAGAACGCGAATGAACAACTCGCATTTGCCATCGAAGAAACAAATAGTGCAAAAGAACTCGCTTTGAAAGCCGCTCAAGCTAAATCCAACTTCTTAGCCATTATGAGCCATGAAATTCGCACTCCCATGAATAGTATTATTGGTATGAGTGAGTTACTGCTGACGTCTAAGTTAAGCGACAACCAGAAGCGCTATGCTACGGCCGTCAGCCGAGCGGGCGAAAGTTTACTGCAGCTAATAAATGATATTCTCGATCTCTCAAAAATTGAGGCGGATAAGATTGAACTTGAACATCATGAGTTTGATTTTCACTCCTTAGTAGAAGAGCTACTTTTCTTATTTTCAGTTCGTGCCTCTGAAAAGGAACTAGAACTGGCTTATGAAATCTCTCCCGATTGCCCCAGAAATATCATGGGCGATGCTCACCGAATTAGACAAGTTCTCTCTAACCTACTAAGTAACGCGATTAAATTTACGTCTAAGGGCAGTATTATTGTTCGTGCTTGTGTAGAAAACGGCGAAATTAAAATTACTGTGACAGATACTGGGATCGGCATCGAAAAAGAACACTTTGATAAAATATTTAAAGAGTTCCAACAAGCTGATTCAACAACTACACGTAACTTTGGTGGCACGGGTCTTGGGCTTTCAATTACGCGAAAAATCATCGATCAGATGGGTGCGAAAATTAGCGTTGAATCGACAGTTGGGAAAGGCACTAGTTTCTATGTTTATTTGCCGATTGAACTCAATAAACGGAGTACAATTGAAGCCGTCAACAACGAACAAATTATTACTAAGCCTCTTTTTGTTATAGCTGAGAATCATGTCGTTCGTGAAATGATGAGAAGTATTTGTTTGCGACTGGGTGTCGAACTCTCGGTCATTAGCATAGAAGAACTTCGCAATAGTATTGAGCCTATTTATCAATCCTTGGTGTTTATAGATCATAGTGACTTTTTGAGCAATCGTGCATTTATCTCGACCACACTAGATAACACCGACTATTGCGTCTTATTGCGCACAACAGAAAAAGCAGAAGCAGTGAATGAGTTTAAGTTGCGCAGGATAGAAAAGCCGGCAAGACTTGATCATGTAAGAGAAGAAATTCTATATGCAAATGGCTTGTCTGAGGGCGGTAATGAAGACGCATTCGACGATGAAGAGAGTGCGTTAACAGAGGATAATTCACGCTTTAGTGCCAGCATCTTGCTCGTGGAAGATGTGATTGCGAACCAAGATGTCGCTGTGACAATGTTAGAGATGTTCGGTTGCGAAGTGGACGTTGCGGGAAATGGGCAGATTGCCGTTGATATGACTCAGAAACGAAGATATGACCTTGTTTTTATGGACTTGCATATGCCGGTTATGGATGGACTTACCGCCACCTGTATTATCCGTGAGAATGAAAAGTCGAGCTCACAAGATGGCCCTGTACCTATTGTTGCTTTAACAGCAGGCATTTTTGAAGAAGAAAAAGGTTTGTGCCTAGAAATAGGTATGACGGATTTTATGCTGAAGCCTTTTGCGGCATCGCAATTATTCGACATGATGGCAATACACATTCCTGAGAAGCAGATCAGGATAAACCCGGTCGATATGAACGTGCCCGCGGCCGCAAACAAGACCTTAGAAGTCGACCGATGGATTGATGCCAAGGCCGTCGCCGCTATTCAAGAAATTGAAGCAAGAACGGGTAAAAAACTCTATTTGAAAGTCGCCGACTCTTTTAGAACAGTTATGAAAGAACAAATGCCAGCGTTATTAGATGCCTGTAAAGAAAATGATAGAAGCAGCGCGATGGAACTTGCCCATGCTATGAAGTCCCTATCAGGTAACGTTGGTACAATGGCCTTTACAGAGTTGCTATTGTCCATAGAGATAGCGGCTAAATCAAATCAAGTTATTGACGATATAGATGCATTAAACGAGCTAGAAGTCGTTTATGACAATTCACTAAGAAGCTTAGAAGCGCTAATTGAGAAGATGTATGACTGAAGTAACGCAGAGTCGCAGTATGGAAGCAACGGTATTAGTTTGTGACGATGACCCAACTTACTTAATGTTAATGGAAGAAACCTTAAGTAGTGATGATCTGCGCGTAGTTACCGCTACCGATGGAGCTCAAGCTCTGCAATTGTTTTTAAAACACAAGCCAAGTATTGTCCTCTTAGACGTGCACATGCCCAAGCTGAGTGGCTTTGAAGTTTGCAAAGAAATACGACACTATCCTTTCGGAAAAGATGTGCCTATTTTGATGGTAACAGGCGCCGATGATATCAAGTCGATTGAAGCTGCATATGAACACGGCGCGACCGATTTTCTGCCGAAGCCGATTCGTTGGCCAATGGTGGTTCATCGAGTACGCTACATGTTAAAAGGCAGTGAAACGTTCCAGAGCTTACGTGCTAGTGAAAAGAAAATGCGACAACTTGCTTACTTCGATGGCTTAACCGGTTTGCCAAACCGTCAGAACTTCGATGACACCTTAAATTTATCCATTACAGACGCGGAAATTCATGGGCAAAACCTCTGCATCATGTATATCGACTTAGATAATTTCAAGCGTATAAATGACACCTTAGGTCATGACTTTGGAGACAAGCTATTAAAGCATATAGCGCACCGAATTGGTAATTGCTTAAACAACGATAAGTCCCTTGAAGACGCCTTAAAAACGACCCATGTTGAAGTGTCTCGACTCGGCGGGGATGAATTTATGGTGCAATTAAGCGATGTAAATTCAGACGAAGCAATGCATCAAATCGCAAATGCCTTGGTAGCGTGTGTGTCAGAAATGATTTCTATCGATGAGTATGAAGTTGCTTTAACGCCAAGTATTGGGATTGCTGTATTCCCGCGTGATGGCATGTCGGTGACCGAGCTGAAAAAGAATGCTGACATTGCGATGTATCATGCTAAAAGCAAAGGCCGCAGTTGTTATCACTTTTATTCTGAGTCCCTTAATCAGGGGGCCATGAAATCGCTCAGAATCGAAGGTTGTTTGCGTAATGCACTGCAAAATAACGAGTTTGAAATTCATTATCAGCCTCAGGTGTGCTTAAAGACCAAAAAATTCATTTCAGCGGAAGCATTATTACGCTGGAATAGTCCTGAGCTTGGTCCCGTTGGTCCAAGTGACTTTATTCCTGTTGCCGAGAGCGCCGGTCTGATTAATGACATTGGTGAGTGGGTCACCCGTGAAGCGTGCAGACAAGCTAAAAGATGGTCAGATGAAGGACTTGAAAATTTCCGAGTGTCGGTGAACTTATCGAGTTTACAATTTCAGCGGGCAACATTGGTAAGCATGATAAAGCGCGCGTGTGAAGATGCCAACTTATCGCCCAAGCTCTTAGAAGTTGAATTAACCGAAAGTGCTGTAATGGCCGATGTCGAGCATAACGTTAAGCGCTTAAACCAAATACGTGACATGGGTGTGAGTATTTCCATCGATGATTTTGGTACAGGGTATTCCTCACTTAGTTACTTGAAAAAATTCCCAATAAATACCCTAAAAATCGATCGCTCATTTGTGATAAACATTGCTCAAGACCCTGATGATGCCGCAATAGTAGAGGCTATTATCGCATTGGCTAAAACCTTAAATTTAGAAATTATTGCTGAGGGTGTTGAAACCTTGGGACAATTAAAAACCCTGAATGACTTCTCCTGTGACATCATTCAAGGCTTCTATTTTAGTAAGGCGATTCCGGCTGATGACTTGAGTCAGTTGATGAAAAAAGCCTTGGACCCAAGCTTGTTTGAGCTAGGGTAAACCAATTGACAGAAAGCTGTAAAAAAGAGTAGAGAAGACGGCTCATTATGATTGCGAGGCGTCTTCTTTTTTGTCTTGAGTGTTAGTATCAAAATCGCTGGCATCATGTCTTTCATGTAACTGACCTGAAGGATCCCCCCAAGTTCGATTGACCATTTTTGCGCGTTTAACCGGTGCTCTAGCATCAATCTGCTTAGTCCACCTTTGCACATTTTTATACTCTCCAACCTGCAAAAACTCACCTGCTTCATATAATTTACCTAGTGCCAGGCCACCATACCAGGGCCAAATTGCCATATCTGCAATAGTGTATTCACTACCGCTAATAAACTCGTTATCTGCTAATTGGCGATCTAATACATCAAGTTGTCTTTTCACTTCCATTGCGTAACGGTCAATGGGGTACTGATATTTTTCAGGAGCATATGCATAAAAGTGTCCGAAACCACCGCCTAACATTGGTGTGCTACCCATCTGCCAGAATAGCCATGACATGGTTTCGGCGCGTTGTACTGGGTCTCTCGACAAGAAGGCATCAAATTTATCAGCAAGGTAAAGCAATATAGAACCCGATTCAAATACGCGAGTAGGAGTTTCCGTGCTGTGATCGACAAGTGCGGGGATTTTCGAATTAGGATTTGCGGATACAAAGCCACTGGTGAACTGGTCACCTTCCATTATATTAACTAGGTACGCATCATACTCAGCACCTTGTTTACCTTTGGCGAGCAACTCTTCTAGCATCATAGTCACTTTTACACCGTTTGGTGTCGCTAGGGAGTATAGTTGTAATGGGTGCTTTCCTACAGGTAAGGCTTTTTCTGAGGTTGCACCCGCGATAGGGCGATTAATATTCGCAAATTTACCGCCACTTTCTGAATCCCATGTCCAAATTTTGGGTGGTGTATAAGTTGGGTCAGCCATCATCATTTCCTAAAGTATTTTCACTAGATACGTAATAGGAACAATAAAGTGCATGACTTCTTTCAGCAAGTGTAAAATGTATCTAAATTGGCACTCTTACATTTCCTTCCATCAACACCCGAGCGCTGCGGCTCATACTAACGCGATCCACTGACCAGTCGCTTTCCTGAGCACTATTTTGGAGTGCCTTAGCGCCTACTTTCAAGGTTCCTGAAGGGTGGCCAAAGGTCACAGCCTCTAAGTGACTATTGGCAACACCATTCCCTGCAGCAAGGTTGATTAAAGTGCCAGGGATAGCGGCGGCAGTGCCAATGGCAACGGCTGCAGTTCCCATCATGGCATGGTGCAGTTTACCCATTGATAAGGCTCTGACATTCAGGTCAATATCTTCTTTACGAATCGCTTTTCCACTCGATGAAACATAGTCCTGAGCAGGAGATACAAACGCTATTTTTGGCGTGTGCTGGCGCGTCAAAGCTTCTGCTACATCACTAATCAAGCCCATTTGTTTTGCACCATACGCTCGGATAGTTTCGAACTTTAAAAGTGCTTCAGCATCGCTGTTGATAGCATCTTGAAGTTCTGTTCCGGTATAACCAAGCTCATCAGCATTTAGGAAGATTGTTGGGATCCCAGCATTGATCATAGTGACTGTAAAGTCACCAATCTCAGGCACATGTAAAGATTCCACTAACTTTCCACTGGGGAGCAGGGCACCTTCACCGTCGGCTGGATCGACAAACTCTATTTTTACTTCTGCGGCAGGGAAGGTGACGCCATCTAATTCAAAATCACCTGTCTCTTGTACTTCACCATTGGTGATTGGTACGTTAGCAATAATCGTTTTTTTGATGTTTGCCTGCCAGATACGCACTACCGCGATCCCATTTTCAGGTACTTGTGAGGCATCAACAAGGCCATTACTGATAGCAAATGAACCCACCGCTGCAGTCAAGTTGCCACAGTTACCAGACCAATCAATGAAAGGCTTATCGATACTCACTTGCCCAAACAAATAGTCGACATCGTGGTCGGCCTGCTCGCTTTTGCTTAACAACACCGTTTTACTGGTACTCGACGTTGCTCCGCCCATGCCGTCAGTATGCTTCCCATAAGGATCGGGACTGCCGATGACACGCAGCAATAGCTTATCGCGGTACTCACCAGCAGTTTGTGCTTCTTTCGGCAAGTCCGACACTGCAAAGAAAACACCTTTGCTAGTGCCGCCACGCATATACGTGGCAGGGACTTTGGTTTGTGCTTTAAAAGTCATTTGTGACTCCTATGCTGTTGCTTCTAAGAAGTCTTGTGCGAAACGCTGCAGCACTCCGCCGGCTTCATAGATAGATACTTCTTCACCGGTATCCAAACGGCACTTCATGGGTACACTCACCACCTCGCCATTCTTGCGCGTGATGATTAAGGTTAATTTTGCACCCGCTGTGCGCTCGCCCTCTACATCGAAGTCTTCAGTACCGTCGATACTCAAGGTATGACGCGTCGTACCGGGTTCAAATTCTAGTGGCAACACACCCATTCCGATGAGGTTGGTTCTGTGAATTCGTTCGAAACCTTCCGCAGCAATCACTTGCACGCCAGCTAAACGTACGCCTTTAGCAGCCCAGTCACGCGAGGAGCCTTGACCGTAATCAGCTCCAGCAATAATGATCAAAGGTTGTTTACGTTCCATATAGGTTTCAATGGCTTCCCACATGCGGACAACTTTACCTTCCGGTTCAAGTCGAGCTAGTGAACCTTCTTTCATCTCACCATCAACAATAGCCATTTCATTTTTCAAACGAGGATTAGCAAATGTAGCGCGTTGTGCGGTGAGGTGATCCCCTCGGTGCGTCGCGTAAGAATTAAAGTCCTCTTCCGGTAGACCCATTTTATGTAAATATTCACCAGCAGCGCTATTCATTTGAATAGCATTAGAAGGTGACAAATGGTCAGTAGTAATGTTGTCAGGCAACACAGCTAAGGCTTTCATTTTCTTCATGCTGCGCTCACCGGCCAAAGCGCCTTCCCAATAGGGTGGGCGACGAATATAGGTGCTCTGTGGGCGCCAATCATATAAGGGGGGTGTTTTCGGCTTACCGCCTTCACCGTAATCCACACTTAAGTCAAACATCGGCTGATATACTTTGCGGAATTGCTCAGGCTTCACACTGGTTTTAATGACGGCATCGATTTCTTCATCGCTTGGCCAGATATCCTTTAAGCGAATATCCTTACCATTTTGATCTTGACCTAATACGTCTTTCTCAATATCAAAGCGAATTGTGCCTGCAATAGCATATGCGACAACCAAAGGCGGGCTGGCTAAGAATGCTTGATCAGCATGCGGATGGATCCGGCCATCAAAGTTTCGGTTACCAGACAAAACAGCAGTTGAATACAAATCACGATCTATGATTTCTTGCGCTATTTTCGGGTCTAAGGCACCGCTCATCCCGTTACACGAAGTACAAGCAAAGGCGACAACACCAAAACCAAGGTTTTCTAGTTCGGGCAGCAAACCTGCTTCTTCAAGATAGAGTTGTACGGCTTTTGAACCTGGTGCGAGGGAGCTTTTCACCCATGGCTTTCTAAGCAAACCGAGTTTATTCGCATTGCGAGCGATTAAACCTGCGGCGATCATATTTCTTGGATTACTAGTATTGGTGCAGCTCGTGATGGCGGCAATAATGACGGCACCATCTGGCATCAAACCTTCTTCGTTTTCAACCACACCGCTAATCCCTTTCATAGCAAGATCGGCTGTCGAAACTCGACTATGTGGATTAGAAGGGCCTGCAATGTTGCGGCCTACCGATGATAAATCAAAGGACAAGGTTCGTTCATATTCGGCCGTTTCTAAGTCATCTGCCCACAAGCCAGTGTGTTTAGCGTAGTGCTCAACCAATTTGACTTGTTCATCTTCTCGCCCAGTCAGGGTTAAATAGTCGATGGTTTGTTCATCAATATAAAACATAGCTGCTGTGGCACCATACTCTGGTGTCATGTTAGAAATTGTCGCGCGATCACCTAGTGTGAGATGTTTGGTGCCAGCACCATAAAACTCCAAGTAAGATGAAACTACTTTCTGTGCACGTAAAAATTCAGTTAATGCGAGTACAATATCGGTAGCAGTAATGCCTGGCTGAGGTTTACCTGTGAGTTCTACGCCGATAATATCCGGCAAACGCATATAAGATGCTCTGCCCAACATAACACTCTCAGCTTCTAAGCCACCAACACCAACCGCGATAACACCTAATGCATCCACCATCGGGGTATGGCTGTCCGTTCCTACTAAGGTGTCTGGAAAAGCGACACCATCGCGAGCTTGTATTACTGGTGACATGCGTTCTAAATTAATCTGATGCAGTATGCCGTTACCTTGCGGGATAACATCGACATTTTCGAACGCCGTTTTTGTCCAATTAATAAAGTGGAATCGGTCTTCATTGCGTCGATCTTCTATGGCTCTATTTTTGGCAAAAGCATCTTTATCGTCACCGCCATGCTCAACGGCCAAAGAATGATCAACGACCAACTGAGTGGGAACCACAGGGTTTACTTTCGCTGGGTCGCCACCCTTGGCAGCGATTGCATCTCGTAAACCTGCTAAGTCAACTAACGCAGTTTGACCCAGAATATCATGACAAACTACGCGCGCAGGAAACCACGGGAAATCGAGATCGCGTTTGCGTTCAATAATCTGTGATAAACAAGCGTTTAATTCACTTGGCTCGCATCGTCGCACAAGGTTTTCAGCGAGTACACGTGAAGTAAAAGGCAACTTTTCATAGGCGCCTGCTTTGATGTTGTTTACCGCTTCTCGAGTATCGTAGAAATCGAGATCGGAGCCCGGTAGGGGTTTTCTATGTTCGTAGTTCATGATTTCCTCTTAGCGTTCAGTAATATCTGGAACTGAGCGAAGCTCTTCACCTGTGTAATCCGCAGAAGGACGAATAATACGGTTATCAGCGCGTTGTTCCATGACGTGTGCTGCCCAACCTGTTAAGCGTGACATCACGAAAATGGGGGTGAACAATTTAGTTGGAATGTTCATAAAGTTGTATGCAGACGCGTGGAAAAAGTCAGCGTTACAGAATAATCCTTTCTCTCGCTTCATGACTTCTTCACAGCGGACAGAAACCGGATATAACACCGTGTCTCCAACGTCGTTTGCTAATTTTTCTGACCACGTTTTAATGATTTCATTTCGCGGGTCAGATTCTGAGTAAATAGCATGACCAAAGCCCATGATTTTTTCTTTGCGCTCTAGCTTACCCATCATTTCTTTTTCAGCATGGTCAGCTGAGGTAAAGCCTTCAATCATCTCCATTGCTGCTTCGTTTGCACCGCCATGCAGTGGACCGCGAAGTGAACCGATTGCACCAGTAATACACGAATGCATATCAGATAATGTAGAAGCACACACGCGCGCTGTGAACGTTGAGGCATTGAACTCATGCTCAGCATAAAGAATTAACGATACATGCATTACTTGCTCATGCAGTTCATTCGGTTTTTCGCCGTGAAGCATGTGTAAGAAGTGTGCACCAATTGAATCATCATCGGTTTCAACATCGATACGCACGCCATCATGCGAGTAGCGATACCAGTAACAAATAATACTTGGGAAACAGGCCAACATACGGTCTGTTGCATGATCTTGCTGAGAAAAGTCTTCTTCCATCTCCAAGTTTCCGAGCATAGAACAACCGGTTCTTAGCACGTCCATCGGGTGGGCGTTTGCAGGAATTCTCTCAAGTACTTCTTTCAGCGCTTCTGGCAGGTTTCTCATGCTTTTTAGGAGTGCTTTATATTCATCTAATTCAGTCTGGTTTGGCAGCTTTCCTTTGAGAATTAAGTATGCGACTTCTTCAAATTGGCAGCTATTTGCTAAATCTTTAACATCATAGCCTCGGTAAGTTAAACCAGAACCTGATTGACCCACAGTTGATAGTGCAGTTTTACCTGCTACCTGACCACGCAATCCTGCGCCACTGAGTACTTTAGCCATCGTTGTTTCTCCTCGCTTTAAATGGGTTAATTGCTCTCATGTGATATGAACACGAGAGATCAAATTTGTATTTATGAATATTGTTTTATAAGTTTTTGTTTTCAGCAAACAGGGCATCTAGCTTTTGTTCGTAGTCGTGGTAGCCCAAATAATCATACAAATCCATGCGTGTTTGCATGGTGTCCACCACTGCTTTTTGGTCACCGTTTTCTAACACAGAGCGGTATACCAACTCAGCCGCTTTATTCATTGCTCTGAAAGCGCTCAATGGATAAAGCACCATAGATGCTCCCCATTCACCCAACTGCTCCTTGTTCCAAAGTTCGGTTTGGCCGAACTCCGTAATGTTTGCCAAAATAGGTACATCAAGAGCGTCGGCGAATGCACGGTAATGCTCTTCGGTTTTCACAGCTTCAGCGAAAATCCCATCGGCACCTGCGGCAACATATGCTTTTGCGCGTTCAATTGCCGCGTCTAAGCCCTCTTGAGCAAAAGAGTCAGTGCGAGCCATAATGAAGAAATCGGGATCGGTACGAGCGTCTACAGCAGCTTTGATACGGTCAACCATTTCTTCTGTGCTAACAATGGCTTTGTTTGGACGATGTCCACAACGCTTCTGAGCCACTTGGTCTTCCATATGAACGGCCGCTGCCCCCGCTTTCTCCATATCGCGAATCGTCTTGGCAATATTAAATGCGCCACCCCAGCCGGTATCGATATCGACTAAGAGAGGAAGATCGCAGGCAGATGTAATTCGATTTACGTCGACCAATACATCATTCAGTGATGTCATGCCTAAGTCAGGAAGGCCATAAGAAGCGTTTGCTACGCCGCCACCAGATAAATAGATAGCCTGATGGCCAATTTTCTTCGCCATCATTGCAGAGTAAGCATTGATAGTTCCTAAAATCTGTAAAGGCTTATTGTTTTCCAATGCTAAGCGAAACTTTTTACCTGGGCTGTTGTGTGTCGTCATATTAACCTCGTGTTTTTGGTTGATTGCTGTAACGAAAGCGAGCGTCTCAAAGCAAATTTATTGCTGAGATGTTTAGCTCAATCGTGCCTCAATATTTTGTTTTGAATAAAGTATATGTCTTCGCATTAACATTTCAGCGAGCTCTTCATCTCGGTTACTGATTGCTTGTACGATATTTTTATGTTCGTCGAAGGCTGTGCTAACGCGCGGTCCAGCCATACCAAGTTGGACGCGATACATCCGAATGAGGTGGTAGAGACCATTAATCAGCAGCGAAATAAGATGATCATTTTTGCTGCCAACAATAATGCGGTAATGGAAGTCCACATCACCTGCTTCTTGATAGTAAGTCTCGCCACCTTTCACTTCTTGGAAGTGCGTATTCAATAAGCCTTTCAGATCTTCTATCTCTTCATCGCTCATATTCTTCGCGGCGAGTCGGGCTGCCATGCCTTCTAAGGATTCTCTAACTTGATATAGTTGCACTAAACCGTTAGGTGTTAAGGACACAACTCGAGCACCTACATTAGCTTTACGCTCTACCAGGTGACAGCTTTCTAATCGATTAATTGCCTCTCTAATTACCGCTCTACTGACGGCATATTTTGTCGACAATTCCATTTCACTTAACTTACTGCCAGCAACAATTTCACCTTCAACGATGGCACTTCTTAGCTGGAAGAATGTTTTGTCTGCTCCAGTGATAGCTTGTTCAGTAAACGCGTTCATTCAAAGCCTAGTGAAAATTATCAAGTTCTTATTAATTGTCGACAATGTAGGGTTATTTGTTGATTTTGTCAAGTTGCAGGTGTCATTTTGTCGACAATATGGGCCGTATTTACTTAACACTTTCGTCGTAGCATGCAGCAAGATACGTAGGTGATTACCTTAGGCAAGGGCTTAATAAAAATCAGTGTGGGAGCTTTTACGAAGGCAGATAAAGGTAGTAACCCCCTTAATGTAGCGCAGCTGGGCTAATAAAAGTAAGAGGGTTATCAGGGGGGTTGTTGACTAGCTGCAGCTAGGGCTTGTATCCGCGTCGAGTCGAGGCGAGCACAAAAACTTCAGGCGTCTGTTCGGTAGCTTGAATGGTGTCTATAAGCGCTAAATCTTCATTCTGCGCCATAATGTCATTCACTTGTTCCGATTTTAAGGCAAGTGTTTGTACTTGATATAAGCCGCCATCTGTCTCGATGTACAAAGGGGTATAGGCAAGCTCAGTTGAATTCATATCTTTAACGTGGTGGCCATTGTAGGCAATATTTCCAGTGCGTTTCGCACCCATAATGTTTGCAATCACTTCACCTGAGGTCCCATCGTGAATGGTATACGCTATTTCTCCGTCAATATTTTTGAGGATATCGTCAGTAGTATCCTTGGTCGCTGCGATGTGAGTCACCTCAATCATCGTACCTTTTAGGTTAGCGAAGTAGCGCATGCCATCATTGCTTGATTCGAGTGTTTGCTTATCTATCGTCATAGTATTCCTTAATGCTATTAGGGCAACAGCAGAGTTGCCATACTAATGGTTTATCATAGGATCTGGGTGTTACGCAAGATAAGTTGGATGCAAAAAAGGCGCTACTGCAAAACAGTAGCGCCTTTTTATTCAGCTTGCTTACTTAGCGAGTCGCTTTCGTTTTAACCTTAGCTGATACTTTTACTTCAATACGACGGTTAACGCGATGCGCTTCAGCCGTATTTGCAGGGTCTTTCAATTGAGTTTCACCGTAACCTACCGCAGTCAAACGTTCAGCAGCGATACCATATTTGGTAATAAGCATTTGTCTAACCGAGTCAGCACGCTTTTGAGAAAGGAACTGATTGTACTCAGCACGACCTACTGAAGATGTGTGACCTTCAACAACAGCATTTGTGTTGCCGTAACGCTGCATGAATTCAACAAATTCAAGGATCTTAGCTGATTCAGGGTTTTCAATCTGACTACTGTTATTCGCAAATAACACGTCTAGTGCGATTGAGACTTCTTTTTCGACCAAGACACTACAACCATCTGCATCTACTTTATCAGTCATTGGTGTATCTAGACATTTGTCTTTGCTATCTAGTACGCCGTCGCCGTCTTTATCTAAGTCGACAGCACAACCTTTAGCATTTACTTCAGTGCCAGCCGGTGTATTCGGGCAAGAATCATTTGCATCAAGTACACCGTCTTTGTCTGCGTCTTTTAATGCACAGCCATTTGATGTCACTGTTGTGCCAGCAGGTGTGTTTGGACACTGGTCAGCAGTATTAAGCACACCGTCGCCGTCGGTATCGACATTACAACCTGTTGCGTCAACCTGCACACCTGCTGGTGTGGTAGGGCAACGGTCAACTGCATCATAAACGCCATCATTATCTGAATCTTTACGAACAGGTGTCGAGTCAGCTTGACCGAAAATATAAGCTAAACCGAGTTTAACGCTGTATTCATTATAAGCTTGGCCAAAATCACGATAGCCTGCTAATTCAGTGATAACACGAACGTTTTCGCTCGCTTCCCAATGCTTACCAACACCATAGCTAAGCATACGGTAGCTGTCTTCGATTGACTGCTCACGTAAACCGCCGAACAAATAGGCAACGTCATCTTCCAAGAAATACATTGCGTCAGCACCTAGCATTGTGCCGTCATCGCCATTGCCTGGACGGTTAGGCCCTTGCATATCTAGGAAAATACGGGATAGTTCAAAACGAACAGCCCATTGCGGATCGAAACGGAAACCAAGTTCTCCACCGAAAGTGTGACCATTATCTAAATACCCTAGTGGTTCAGGTTTCTCTGAATCTGGAGAATAGTATTGTGCAAAACCCCCAACCCAATTTTCATAAGCGGGCGCTTCTTGAGCTTGAATGTTTGCAGATGCAACAGCTAAAGCGATAGCTGAAAAAAGCAGTGAACGTTTCATTTTTGACTTCCTTTTATCCGAATAGTAATCGTGTTTTTAACGCCCCAATTATCGCTTATGTTGTAGGGAAATTCCAATAAAAGTCAGGTATTTGACGGTTTTTTAACGCAAGAGGGGTGAAACTGTTGTCGAAGAGAGACACTTTTAGCGATCAAAGCAGATTTCTAGGTACGCTTTACCAAGGTCACTCGCAAAAGTAATGATAATTTTGGGACCGTCGACCTTATGCTGAATGCAATGATTAGCACCTGAGATAATGACTGGCACTGCCATCTCAAATTGATATCCTTGTTCTGAAAGAGCGTTTTTTGCCCCACCACAAATCATATTGGTCATTTCACCCACCATATCGCGAACTTCTTCATCGATTGTTGTGGCGGCGTCACCTAGCATATTCTTCATGATATTAAAGGCGAGGTCTCTGTCGAAGGTTATTGCCATGCTGCCTTTCACTTGGGGGCCAACCATGCCAATTATTCCGCTCACATCACCGAAAGACACTTCATTCTTTTTGCGCTTTGGTTTTTGGACCTCGAGCTCAATCATCGCCATCGTACCAACGACATTTTTCAAAGATGTAATAAAGGGATTGACGAATTCGACTTTCATTATTTAAACAAGGGCTCGATGGTATTTACTGACATTTTTGGCACACGCCATGTGCTTCTATTGTCTGTCTTTCAATAACGAAGGCATTTTGCTTTGCTTGCGCTTCTAAGGTTTCTTTCACACCCGCGGATTGGATCTCTTGAACATCCCCACAAGTATCACAAATTAAAAACTGTACAGGGTGGCTGCAACCAAAGTGGTGGCAAGCCATGAATGCATTGGTAGATTCTACTTTATGAACTAAGCCTAGATCTAAAAAGAAATCGAGTGCACGGTACACAGTCGGGGGTTTAGCATTATCGTCCGTCTTGCGTAATTCATCCAGAAGGTCATAGGCTCCGATAGCACTTTCTTGCGCCAATAAAATCTGATAAACACGCTCACGTATGGGCGTTAATCTTGCGCCTTTTAAGTCGCAAAAGGACTTTGCTTTAACCAATATCGCTTGATTTTGCTCAGATAACGTCAACGCTTTATTCCTTCCACTGCCATTCTTGCATGATAGGATCAGTATAACACTAGAGTGATCTTGAACAACTACTATAGATTGGTTTTTCTCCAAAATAAGCCGATACATTCGTTGTTTTTATCAGTATATTAATTACTAGCATGACGCTTACCAGCAATCTAATGGGGTTTGCGCAAGACTAACAGTAACAATGGGTTTTTATGACACAGACTCTACGCAATATCACGAAACGCTATTTCGTTTTCTCTAATGACCGATTACTTGTTCCAGCACAAGCTGATCTGAGTTTGGGTGTGAACCTGCTCGCCGATTTACCCATCGATGTGTTTGCTGAGTACACGGAACAAGTCGTTAGTATCCGCGCGATTGACAAAGTGGAACATCACCTAGTCGATGCGCAAAAGGAGCTTTTAGAACACCCTGATGTACGCTCCGTTAGTCTGCGGGAAATAGTGAGCACTATGCCCCGAGAAGATTTTCAACATGTCGCACAAGCTTGGCAATATGCGGTGTTTTTAAGAAATCACCAATTCTGTGGCCGTTGTGGTTCAAGAATGGATAGAGTGCAATGGGAAATGGCAATGCATTGTCATACTTGCCATCATCGCTGTTACCCTCGAGTATCTCCTTGTATTATTGTGGCGATACGCAGCGGCAACAAAATATTATTGGCGCAAGGAGCGCGGCAGAAAGAGGCTGGTTTTTATTCTACACTTGCAGGCTTTGTTGAAAGCGGCGAGACACTCGAAGAGGCTGTGCATCGTGAAGTCTTTGAAGAGGTTGGTGTTAAAGTAAAAAATGTAGAATACTTCAATAGTCAGCCATGGCCATTTCCTCATTCATTGATGGTGGGTTACTTAGCGGAATATGACGAGGGTGAGATAGTCGTCGATGGCAAAGAAATACATAAAGCAGATTGGTTCGACATCGACAATCTACCCGTAGTGCCACCAAAATTTTCCATTGCTGGGCGTTTAATTGAGGAAACGCAAAAAAGAATGGCGCAAGATAAGATATAATGCCTGAGTAATCCCAAATTCAGCTTGCGATTATTGTGTGCAAGCTATGTTTTTTCACAACAGATCCAAGTTTTAAGATCAGTTTACATTTTAGTAGAGTAAAGAATGACCCCATTGAAGAACGATAGATATTTACGTGCCTTGTTAAAGCAGCCTGTTGACGTCACTCCGGTATGGATGATGCGTCAAGCTGGACGATATTTACCGGAATATAAAGCAACACGTGCAGAAGCGGGTGATTTTATGGCTTTATGTACAAATCCAGAACTGGCTTGTGAAGTCACTCTTCAACCACTAAGACGTTTTCCCTTAGACGCCGCTATTTTATTTTCGGACATATTGACTATTCCTGATGCCATGGGCTTAGGTCTGTATTTTGAAACTGGCGAAGGCCCTAAATTTAAACAGCCTATTGTAGACAAAGCTGGGGTTGATAATTTACCTATTCCTGATCCAGAAGACGAACTTAAGTATGTGATGGATGCTGTTCGTACTATTCGCAAAAACCTCAAGGGCGAAGTGCCCTTAATTGGGTTCTCAGGAAGCCCTTGGACTCTGGCTACTTACATGATTGAAGGTGGTTCTAGTAAAGCGTTTACTAAAATAAAGAAAATGGCCTTCGCTGATCCAGAAATTTTGCACGCGCTGTTAGATAAGTTAGCTGACTCTGTTATTTTGTATTTGAACGCACAAATAGCAGCAGGTGCTCAATCTGTCATGATATTTGATACTTGGGGCGGAGTGTTAAGTCCGCGCGACTACAAACTCTTCTCTTTACAGTATATGGAAAAAATCGTTGCTGGTTTGACTCGCGAATATGATGGTCAAAAGGTACCCGTTACGCTTTTCACTAAAAATGGTGGTATGTGGCTTGAGTCTATAGCTGCGACAGGCTGTGATGCCGTTGGTTTAGATTGGACCATTGATATTGCAGAGGCCAAAGCACGTGTAGGCGACAAAGTTGCCTTACAAGGTAATATGGATCCAAGCATTCTATATGCGCCAGCGCCTCGCATTGAGCAAGAAGTTCAAGATATTTTGGCAGGCTTTGGTGAAGGCGAAGGCCATGTATTCAATCTTGGACACGGCATTCATTTAGATGTGCCACCAGAAAATGCGGGTGTGTTTGTTGACGCTGTGCATAAATACAGCGCGCAATATCATAAGTAAGTAGATGAAATTTTTATACGGCCTGATTATAGCGTCTATGTTGATAATTTAGGCCGTATTTTAGCTCTTTATGCGCCATTGCGCCTTCCGACCCTAGAATCAACGACATCTCGCTTCTTACTCATGGTCACCCTGCTTGGGTTGAACCGCTCTACAATGACATTACTCGTTATTTTAATCGCTTTAAGCACACACCATAGTCAGTATTTATCGCTTTATGGACGAATTGCACCAAAGTAAGTGATATTTGCTGCAATTTAAATCGGCTTTCCTCTATCTTATTCCTCGTAGTTAAAAACAACAGCTTGTACACAAACGTACCCAAACTAATAAAGAGGAATACAAAATGAAATTACCAACTATCTTAAGAGCAACCGCCGTGGCAACTACACTGGCATTCAGTGCCTTCACATTTGCTGCAGACGTTGATCACAACGCAAACGCAAATGACGTAGCCATTCAGGGTTATGACACAGTTTCTTACTTTACACCTGGTGCGCCAGTAAAAGGTTCAAGTGACTTTACTGCAACATATAAAAATGCAATTTATCAGTTTTCTAGCGCTGAAAACCGTGATGCGTTTAAACAAGATCCTGCCAAATATGCACCACAATATGGCGGTTTTTGTGCCTTCGGCGTGACTATGAATCGCAAGTTTGATACTGATCCTTTGGCGTTTAAAATCGTTGATGAAAAACTCTACTTGAATCTTAATTCACAGGTGCAAGAACGTTGGTTAACTGACGTTGATGGTTTTATTAACACAGCAGAACAAAACTGGGGTGGTATTAAAGCAAAGCCAGATTCAGTTTTAGCGGAATAACTACTCGCTATTTGTAAACGCGTGGTCACGCAACACCGCACTCTCTAACTTGGTAGTGCGGCTTTTTTGCTTTAAGTTTATGTGATCGAATGTCGCTCTCGGGAAATTAAGCGTGTTTGGGCATTCCTTTCTCTACGCTTCGCGCAAGCCGCAGGTTTTGGCGGTGAAAGCGAGTGCGTGCTTGCGATTCATTATTTGGAATTTCTTGAAGACTATTGAGCTCTTCCAGTGCCCATTCAATATGTTCTCTAACCATATCATCCGGAAAATCAGAGGCGACTTGCAGTGCGTCGATTAAGACATGTAGCTCTTCAGTTGAAGTAGGAATGACATTCCCTATACCAACGGCGAGGTTCCGTTTCCATTTTTTGTATCCTATACGACGAATTGCCGACCCTTCTGTATGACTTAAGAATTCTTCTTCTGTCCAAGAAAATAGATCCACTAAGCTGCGATTATGAAGCTGCTGTCGCGCAAAAAAGTCTTTTTCTTCGGTTACTTCAGCGTACTTGTTCCAAGGACAGATGAGCTGACAATCGTCACAACCATAAACGCGATTCCCAATCGCCTTGCGATATTTCAGCGGAATGGCTTTGTCATTTTCAATCGTGAGGTATGAAATGCACTTGCGTGCGTCAACCACATACGGCTCTACTATTGCTTCAGTGGGGCAAATTGAGATACAGGCAGTACACTTTCCGCATTTTTCTTGCACGGGATCGTCAACAGGTAGGGGTAAGTTGATAAAAAGCTCACCCAAGAAAAAATACGAACCAGCTGATTCATTAAGAGTGAGAGAGTGTTTACCAGTCCAGCCTAAACCTGCTTTTTCGGCAATTGCGTGTTCAAGCACGGGAGCTGAATCAACAAAAGGTCGAAAGCTTAAGTCTGCTGTGAACTCACTGATTTTATCCGCGAGTTGCTGCAGACGTTTGCGTATCACTTTGTGATAATCGCGTCCTAATGCATATCGACTAATGTAAGCGGTGGAAGAAGATTTCAAATTTTTTGCAAATGAAGCATCTGGTGGCAAGTAATCTAAGCGCACGCTGATGATTCGGAGTGTGCCAGGTAGCAATTCCTCAGGAAGTAAGCGTTTTTCGACGTTACGTTCAAGAAAACTCATTTCCCCCTGAAATCCTTTCTCTAACCAACGTTTGAGAGCGGCTTCGTGCTGACTCAGATCAATATCACTGATACCAACTTGTTGAAACCCTAGCGCCTTTCCCCAAGTCTTGATATTGTCAGCAAGCTGATTTACATCTATTGAATTAATTACGGACATTTTCCACGGACACAATCGCATGTTGCATAAAAACACAAAATCCAGTTTAACACAGAAACTCTATCGCGCTGACCAAGTTAAGCATCTTGAACTCGAAGCCGCTGCAAAAGTGGGCTTGAGTAAATTTGAGTTGATGCAGCGAGCAGGCAAAGCCGTCTTTGAATGTTGCCTTTCACTGATGCCCAATACCGAAACCTACCTGATATTAGTTGGTGTAGGTAACAATGCTGGCGACGGTTATATTACTGCCTTGAATGCGGTGAACGCAGGTAAAAAGGTTATTTTGTGTGCGATTGAACCAGAACGAGAAGTGACCGGTGATGTAGCTCGAGCTCAAAAAGCTTGGTTGGACAATGGCGGTCAGGTCGAAGCATTTTCGGTAGATATGCTTGAGCGTTGTGACATTGTCATTGATGCCCTACTGGGTATTGGCATTGTGGGTATTATTCGTAACGAGTTCGCGGATGTTATCGATGCTATTAATCAATCGGGATTACCTGTATTGAGTGTCGACCTCCCCAGCGGTTTAGATGCAGACACAGGTGAATCTCTCGGGCGCTGCATTCAAGCGGATATTACAATCACATTCATTGGCATTAAGCTTGGCCTAACTACTGGCGCAGGCAAGCAATCATGTGGCCAACTAGTGTTTGAAGACTTAGGCATTGGTAAAGCCTTTGCTGAAATCGCAAGAAGTGACGCGAGTGCGCTCGACATTGCTCACTTCAAAGGTTTAGCGCCACGCCCTGTGCACAGTCACAAGGGGTCTTATGGTCGTCTTTTGTGCGTTGGTGGTAACGCAGGTATGGCCGGGGCTATACGCCTAAGCGCAGAAGCTGCTTTACGTAGCGGTACAGGTTTGGTCAAAGTATACGCTCACAGTGCTTCGCAAGTGCAAATAAGCGCGGGCCGCCCTGAAATCATGGTGACATCTGAAGGATTAGAAGAAGCGCTAGAGTGGGCTACCTGTATTGTAATCGGGCCAGGCCTTGGGCAAAACGAGTGGAGTAAGGCAACTTACGACACTGTCATTACCTATTGTCAGAATAATCCAAAGCCAATGGTCATTGATGCCGATGCTTTAAATATCATGGCGAATACAGCGTCATTCGTAACGATCCCGGACTGTGTTTTCACCCCACATAGTGGTGAGGCTGCGCGTTTATTAAATGTGAGTGTTGAAGAGGTAGAAAACAGTCGGTTTATTTTTGCACGCCAATGTGCAGAGCGTTATCACACGACCTGCGTATTAAAAGGGGCTGGCACAATTATTGATAATGAAGAAAAATCTTGGGTATGCCGTCACGGTAACCCTGGAATGGCTACCGCGGGTATGGGTGATGTTCTAGCTGGCATTATTGGCTCTCTCATGGCGCAGGGTGTTGAAACTGATCTGGCGTGTCAGTATGGCGTATCATTACACGCTAAAGCGGGGGATTTAGTCGCCCAAGAAAAAGGCCAGCGCGGTTTACTGGCGAGTGATTTATTCGATACTGTGAGGTTATTAATCAACGAATGAAAACGGTCAATGTTGCCTGTATTGAAGAAGACAATACAAAACAATTAGCGATAAGTTTGGCGGCGGGTTTAAGGGCAGTTGGACTCGGTGGACTCACTATTTATTTGGAAGGTGATTTGGGAGCGGGCAAAACGACATTCACGCGTCACCTTATTCAAGCGTTAGGTCATCAAGGTAGTGTAAAGAGCCCAACCTACACTTTAGTTGAACCTTATGAAATAAATGATATCAAAGTATATCACTTTGACTTATATCGTTTGGCTGATCCCGAAGAACTGGAGTTTATGGGGATTCGAGATTATTTCAATGCGCAGAGTATGAGTTTAATAGAGTGGCCACAAAAGGGTTGGGGCTTATTAGCACCAGCAGATGTACATATCGACATTACTATTGATGGTAATGATAGACGGTTTAGTCTGCAGGCGAAAACTGACGCTGGGGATAAGCTCTTAGCACAGGTATTTTAAGGACGCCGCTGGCTTGGATGGATAATATGGGCAGTAAGGATTTTATGTTATTATCAAGATTCAAATCGAGTAGTAAGCTAATAATAATAAAAAACGATGAAAATTTTTAATCTAACCCGCCACATCATTACCTTGTTGGCCTTTGTGATTTTTGGCTTAAATGCTAATGCTCAAACAAAAGGTGATATTGAGGCAGTACGCATTTCCCCCGCAAATGAAAATACTCGTGTTGTGCTTGACGTGAGTAAAGAGACGAGTTTTTCATATTTTCGTTTACGGTCCCCTGAGCGTTTAGTGGTAGACTTAAAAAACACTAATCGCGATTTTTCTTTCGACAACATCGACAATCAAAGCAGCCTTATAAAACGCATTCGCCACTCGACACCTAAGTCCAAATCAGACTTGCGAATGGTCATAGAGCTTACTAAAGCGGTCGAACCAGGGGTGTTCTCCCTGAATCCAACCTCAGATTTTGGGCATCGTGTTGTTATCGATTTAAAAGATCCAAACCCAAGACCGGTGGCAACCAATACTGCTGCACCTAAAAGAGATAAGGACATTGTCATTGTGATCGATGCGGGTCATGGTGGCGCAGATCCAGGCTCCATCGGACCCAAAGGCACCTACGAAAAAAACATCACACTTAGCATTAGCAAAATGCTTGAAAAACGCATTAATGAAGAGCCTGGTTTACGTGCGGTGATGACCCGTTCAGGTGATTACTACATCAGTCCAAACGATCGCCCAGATGTTGCCACTAAAGAAAATGCCGACTTACTCGTATCGATACATGCGGATGCATTTAGTACACCTCAACCGCGAGGTGGCTCAGTATGGGTGTTATCTAAGGGACGCGCTGATACGGAACTCGGTCGTTTGTTAGAAAGGACTGAGCGAGACTCACAATTACTGGGCTCGGCAGCCGACGTTATTGGTGATAGAGATACCGAGCGTTACTTTGCTGAAACTATTTTTAATATGTCGATGGATTTGTCACGTGCCTCGAGTTATGACATCAGCAACAAAGTGATCAAAGAAATGAAAAAGGTCACAAAGATGCATAAACGCAGCCCACAAAGCGCAAGCTTTGCGGTATTGACTGCGCCAGAAACGCCTTCTATTTTGGTCGAGGTAGGCTTTATCTCTAATCCTCAAGAAGAAAAAAACTTGAACTGGCGTGCTTACCGTCAGCAGTTAGCTGACTCTCTGTTTCGTTCAATTAAACTCTACTTTAGAAATACACCACCAGACGGCACTTTGTGGGCACAAGAGCGTGATAACGAACCGCGTAAACACAAAGTGAAGAGCGGCGAGTCATTATCATTATTAGCTCAGCGTTATAATGTCGAACTGGACCGCCTAAAAGAAGCTAACAAACTCGATGGTGATTTGGTTAGAATAGGCCAAGTATTAATCATTCCTGCATACTAGCCGCAAACGCGACTATAACCAAAAGCGATCGACAACGGTGACCATTAAGATACTTCCAGCCATTCTTGCCAACCAAATTGCCGCCGGTGAAGTGGTTGAGCGACCCGCATCTGTTATCAAAGAACTGGTTGAGAACAGCATCGATGCTGGTGCAACAGACATTCTTATTGAACTAGATAAGGGTGGCCATAAGCGTATGTTGATCAGAGACAATGGCAAAGGCATTCCAAAAGAAGAGCTGAGTTTGGCCTTAAGCCGCCATGCTACCAGTAAAATTCAAGATATTGATGATCTAGAATCTATTACTTCCTTGGGCTTTCGAGGCGAAGCCCTCGCCAGTATTAGCTCTGTAAGTAGGTTAACGCTTACTTCAAAAACAGCTGACCAAACAGAAGCTTGGCAAGCTCATTCCGAAGGCCGGGATATGCAAATTCAGTTAAACCCTGCGGCCCATCCAAAGGGCTGCTCAGTTGAAGTGCTTGATTTGTTTTTTAATACTCCCGCCAGGCGTAAATTCCTAAAAGCTGAAAAAACAGAGTTTCAGCACATAGAAGAGATTATCAAAAGAATTGCATTGAGCCATTACGAAGTGGCATTCACTCTAAAACATAATGGTCGAGTTGTTCATCGATTTCCAGCAGTAGTAGAAGAGCTAAAACATAAACGGATAGCGAATGTTTGTGGCCAGGGTTTTGTTGATACTAGTATTGCTATTCATGGAGAGTTTGAGGGCGTCGTCATCACAGGTTGGTGCAATGCTGTTGGACAAGGGCGCCGAACAAACGATTTGCAATATAGCTTTGTGAATGGTCGCATGATGAAAGATAAGGTGATTATTCACGCAATCAGGCAAGCGTTTGAAGGCATGATAGATTCACAAACATACCCCTCATTCGTATTGTTTATCACGATGCCTCCTGATGAACTTGATATCAATGTTCACCCTGCAAAACATGAAGTGCGTTTTCACAAAACTCGTCAAGTACATGACCTAATTTATAAAAGTATTTCTGATGCGCTATTACTGAGTGCATCTACCAGTGAAATCGAGTTCACTCAAGAAGAGCTAGAATCTGACGGTAAGCAAGAAGGTTTACCAGCAGCAAGTAAGGTGAGCAATTTATTTGCGGAAGTTAAACATGGCTATGGTTCGTCGCCAAAGCCAAGCCCGCAGTCGTATGCTACGCCGAGCCCAAATGCTGATTATATCGCGCCATTGCAACAAAAAGAGTCGCGCTTATCGCAATCTAACTACACGCCTAAATCATCGGGGTTTCAAGGTAAGGGCCAGGTATCTAAGAGCGCGTCAGTCAGTTATCAGAATTTGATGAGTTCCCAAAGCAGTCGAAACGAAGAGAGCAGAATAGAGCCATCATGGCTGTTGTTACCGAATAATCAAATGTTGGTCAAACAAGCTTCAAACCAGACAACGAGAGATGAAAGCCTTGTGGCTCTGAGTTTGTTGCCCGCTTGGTTCGTTCCAGCTGAAGCCCTACTCAAACAAATTCAGTCATCACAAGTGCAGCAGCCATTATTAATGCCAGTGTCGGTAAAAGAGCAAGAGCCCCCGGCAATGCTGGATGAAATGAAAACATTAGGTCTGGATATTCAATTC
Source organism: Alteromonas sp. W364 (assembly GCF_031846205.1). Taxonomy (NCBI): domain Bacteria; kingdom Pseudomonadati; phylum Pseudomonadota; class Gammaproteobacteria; order Alteromonadales; family Alteromonadaceae; genus Alteromonas; species Alteromonas sp. W364. Next base: position 175,763 of record NZ_JAVRID010000008.1, read on the forward strand.
CAGATGAACAAGTGGATCCTCAAGCAAGTCCCTGCAGCGCTCAGGCAACTGCCTTGGGTATCAATATTTCCACAACTTGTTGCTCATTCAAAGCCTGTTAGCGGGGCACAGGAGCTAATGCAGATTTTATGTATGTATTGGTCGCAAGCTCATGAATTTAGTTATGTTGAACTAGACAATTGGTTGTCTTCGCTAGCGACAAGTGAACAATCTGAGTTATTACAGAAATTTGGCTCAGCATTTGAAATGCCCATAAATTCGAGTGTAGAAGGCATGAGCACAAAGCATGAGTGAAATAATTCAAGCTGAGACTAATCTTGCCAATCAGCCTCAAGTGATTACGCTGATGGGGCCAACTGCGTCTGGCAAGACCGCATTAGCGATAGAATTAGCCAAACAAATAAATGGCGAGGTTATTAGCGTAGATTCTGCGTTGATATATCGTGGTATGGATATTGGTACGGCGAAACCTGATTTAACTGAGCAAGATGGCATAAAACATTGGCTGATTGATATCATCGAGCCAAATCAGACTTATTCTGTTGCCGAGTTTCGGCGTGACGCGATAGCTTGTATTGAAGATATTGTTGCAAGAGGAAAAGTGCCCATTCTGGCTGGTGGCACAATGATGTACTTTAATGGTCTTATTAAGGGCCTATCAAGTTTGCCGAACGCGGATGAAAACGTACGCACTCAAATCCAAGCATTTATTGATACTCATGGGTTGAGCGCAGCACACCGTAAACTGAGTGAGTTAGACCCAGAGAGCGGCCAACGTATTCATGAAAATGACCCACAAAGGATTATGCGGGCTCTTGAAGTCTTTGAACTCAGTGGTAAAACAATAACAGAGCTTCAAGCCATTAAACCCAAGCCTTTGCCCTATATGTTTACTGAATTTAGTCTGATGCCACAGGACAGAAACGTCTTGCATGAGCGCATTGCGCAACGCTTCGATTTGATGCTAACGAATAATTTTGAACAAGAAGTCGCAAAACTGCGTAATGACACTACACTACATATTGATCTCCCGGCAATTCGTAGCGTAGGTTACCGCCAAATGTGGCTTTATCTCGCTGGTGAATATGGCACAGGAAAAGTCGCTTGGGAGACAATGCGAGAAAAAGGCATTATAGCAACCAGGCAATTGGCAAAGCGTCAAATTACTTGGCTAAGAAGCTGGTCAGACGCTATTGAGCTTGAAACTGGGAATGTCGATAATATCAATGCGGTAATGCGCAGGATTAGGTAAAATTCGGTACATATTTCTGTTTTAATAGTATACACTGCATCAGCAGTGAGACTATTCGCAAAGAATAAAACATAATAATAAGAGTAAGGATCGCAAATGGCTAAAGGTCAATCACTACAAGACCCATTCTTGAACGCATTGAGAAAAGAACGCATCCCTGTATCAATCTACCTAGTTAATGGTATTAAATTACAAGGCCAAGTTGAATCGTTTGATCAATTCGTTATTTTGTTGAAAAATACTGTTAGCCAGATGGTTTATAAGCATGCGATTTCTACAGTGGTGCCAGCACGCGCTATTGTCATGCCAACACAAGGCGATGGAGACGGTCAAAGCGAATAGTTCGCACGGCTTCAACTTCACGTCAATTTATCACGTTCAGTAATCGGAGCCCTATTTGTTTGATCGTTACGAAGCCGGTGAGCAGGCTGTCTTAGTTCACGTTGATTTTTCGGATGAGAACAACAAGGAAGACGTTAACGAACTTCAGATGTTAGTGAGTTCAGCCGGAGTGAAAACCGCAACCGTGCTGACTACGTCTCGTCATGCCCCTCATGCTAAATATTTTGTCGGCAGCGGCAAAGCCGAAGAAATTGCCGAAACTGTGCAAGCTATCGGGGCAGATGTCGTTATTTTTAATCACCAACTATCACCTTCACAAGAGCGCAACTTAGAAAAACTCGTTTGTTGCCGTGTGCTTGATAGAACCAGTCTTATATTAGATATATTCGCTCAGCGAGCACGAACCCATGAAGGCAAGTTACAAGTTGAATTGGCCCAATTACGCCATATTTCCACTCGCTTAATCCGAGGTTGGACTCACTTGGAGCGTCAGAAAGGTGGTATTGGCTTGCGAGGTCCGGGCGAAACTCAATTAGAAACCGACCGACGTTTGCTGCGTGGCAGAGTAAAAGCACTCTTACGCCGTTTAGCAAAAGTTCAAAAACAACGTGAGCAAGGGCGACGTTCACGGAAAAGGGCGGAAATACCAACTGTTTCTCTCGTTGGTTACACTAACGCCGGCAAGTCAACGCTCTTTAATACCATTACAAATGCGGGAGTGTACGCAGCCGACCAATTATTTGCGACTCTCGATCCCACACTTCGCAAAATTGAACTAGCAGAAGTTGGACAGGCAATACTGGCAGATACGGTTGGCTTTATTCGACATTTACCACACGATCTAGTTGCCGCTTTCAAAGCAACATTGCAAGAAACACAAGAAGCCGACATATTGTTGCATGTTATTGATTACGCAGATGATCAATATCGTGAAAACATTGACCAAGTAAATGAAGTTCTAGATGAAATAGATGCGGGTGAAGTACCGCAACTCATCGTTTGCAACAAAATTGATCGCTTAGAGGGTGTTGAACCGAAGATAGATCGTGATGATGAAGGTCGACCGATACGGGTTTGGGTTTCAGCACAGGAAGGTTTGGGTATTGATTTATTAAAATCTGCCCTCACTGAATGTTTACACAAGACGATGGTGCAGCATAAATTAAAAATACCTCCAAATGAGGGCAGGTTGCGTGGAATACTCTATAATCTAAATTGTATCTCGGAACAAAGCTACTCGGACGAAGGCGATTGGCTTGTTGATGTAAAAATGCTGGAAAGTGATTGGAATAAAATAGATAAGCAACTAGAGCATCGTCTAACCAATTATATCTTGTAACAGAATTATTTGCGTAATCGAAAATCTAATCGATTACGCTTTACGTATTCACATTAATGACATTACTTACGGAGTAACTATATGGCTTGGAATGAGCCGGGTGGTGATAAAAACGACCCTTGGAAAAATCGCGGTGGCAAGGAACAAGGGCCACCAGACTTAGATGACGTACTAAAGAATTTATTTGGTAAATTCGGCAAAGCTGGTGGCGGCGGTAGCGGTAAAAGCTATACCGGCATGGGTGTCGGATTACTATTAGTGATCCTATTGGTCGTGTGGGCACTCAGCGGCTTCTATACCATCAAAGAAGCAGAGCGTGGTGTGTTATTACGTTTCGGTGAGAATACTGGAATTCTAGCGCAGCCTGGTTTGAGTTGGAAAATGACGTTTATCGACGAAGTTATTCCAGTCAACGTTCAAAGCATCAGGGACCAAGGTTCTGCAGGGGCGATGCTAACGGAAGACGAAAACATGGTTAGGGTTGAAATGGAAATGCAGTATCGTATCTCCGACCCATATCAATGGACGTTCTCTGTTACAGACCCTGAGACTAGTCTTAGTCAAGCTTTAGACAGTGCAATTCGTTACGTTGTTGGTCACACTAAAATGGATGATATCTTAACTGATGGTCGTGAAACGGCTCGTCAGCGAGTTCGTGAAGAGCTTGAGGGTATTATTAGTGCTTACAATATTGGTGTGACGATCATCGATATGAACTTTAAAGATGCGCGACCTCCTCAGGAAGTAAAAGCAGCATTTGATGATGCTATTGCGGCGCAAGAGGATGAAGTCCGTTTTATCCGTGAAGCAGAGGCGTATGCACGTGAACTTGAGCCGAAAGCTCGTGGTCAAGTAAACCGTATGAACGAAGAAGCACAAGCGTATAAAGAGCGCTCTATCTTGGAAGCACAAGGTGAAGTTGCACGCTTTGAAGAACTCTTACCTCAGTATATTGCTGCACCGGAAGTGACTCGACAGCGTATTTACATCGAAACGATGGAGCAAGTGTTCAGTAGCACTAGCAAAATCATGGTCGATACTAAAGGTAGCGGCAACATGATGTACTTACCATTGGATAAAATCATGGAGCGTCAGAACTCGCAAACCCAAGCTCAGCGTGATCAAGCGAAAAACACCTTAGAAGGTTTACGTAATTCGTCTGATGCTGAATCATTGTTAAACCGAGTTCAAAATAACAATATCCGCTCGACAACCAGACAAGGGAGAAACTAAGCATGAAGAATTTATTAGCAGTTGTTTTAGTTATCTTGTTGGCGATTGGTTATGGCTCAATCTTCGTAGTTAAAGAAGGGACACGTTCTATTGTTGTGCGCTTTGGTAAGGTATTACAAGACAATGAAGGCGTAACACAAGTGAATGCCCCTGGTTTACACTTTAAAATGCCATTCTTTGATCAAGTAAAAGTCTTAGATGCACGCATCCAAACCTTGGATGAGCAGCCAGACCGTTTCGTGACAATCGAGAAAGAAGATTTGATCGTTGACTCTTATGTGAAATGGAAAGTTCAAGACTTCGAACGTTACTATCTGTCTACAGGTGGCGACCGCTTCCAAGCTGAGAGCTTACTTAAGCAAAAGGTAAATAACGGACTCCGTTCTGAATTTGGTTCACGTACTATTAAGCAGATTGTTTCTGGTGAACGTAGCGAGCTTATGGATGAAGCGATGGAGCAAGCATCTGGGAGTTCTGATGAGCTAGGTATCGAGATTGTTGATGTGCGAGTGAAGCAAATCAATCTACCAACTGAAATCAGTGAATCGATCTTTAACCGTATGCGTTCTGAGCGTGCTGCAGCAGCAAGAGAATATCGTTCAGAGGGTCGAGAGCAGGGTGAAATCATTCGTGCTAATATCGATGCGAAAGTAACGATAATGCTTGCCGATGCTGAACGTAATGCACGTCAACTGCGCGGTGAAGGTGATGCCCAATCAGCTCAAATATACGCAGAGGCCTTCTCAAAGGACACTGAGTTCTACTCATTCCTAAGAAGTATGGATGCATACAAAAATAGCTTTAATAGCAAACAAGATGTCCTGATTTTGGAACCAGACAGCGATTTCTTCAGATATCTAAATGCCCAAGGCGGAAAAAAGTAAGGTATCTTCAAAAGGTAAATAAAGCCAAAAGCCTGAACTGTCATAGTTCAGGCTTTTTTTTGTGCGATTAAAATGACAATTTTTACGTCTTGGGATACTCTTATTTTTTAGTTCGGTGAATTCAGATTGGAATACGCTTTCATCGCTTTATTTATTTAATCACAGGAAGCAGCGCACTTCATGCAAATGAATATTGAGAATATCACCTTGGATGATATTAAAGAGCGCTTAACTACAACGCTCTTTAACCTTTCTGCTGCTTTTGCCATTATCACTCTTATTGCGTCCCTAAGCCGAATATCCACTCTGGGTTTCATGCCAGTCATGGCTCTGCACACTGTTATTGTGATTAGCATGATAGTGATTGTCATTTTTAGTAAACATATTCACTACACTTATCGCGGTCAGTTTCTCTGTATCACCTTATTTATAGGCGGTGTTGCTGGCTTGCATAACTTTGGTTTGTCAGCTGGTGGGACTATTTTTCTCTATGGTTGCAGCATTATCAGCGCAATGATACTCAACTTTAGAGCAGCTATTGCCTTTAATGTTGGTGGTGCGGCAGCATTAATCTTGTATTTGGTATTGATCAATAAGTTAGGTTATACCTTTAAAGTTGATGTTGGTGAGTATGGTCTAAGAACGTCTTCTTGGTTGGTCTATATACTCAGCTATGTTTTTATAAATTCAGTAGTATTGTTTTTGGTAATTCGTGTGAATCAGTATTTAATCAAACTTAGCGAATTACAAAAGGCCAATCTGACGCGCACTGAAGTAAAATTAGACTATTCTCAAACTATATTGAACACAGTGCTTAATAATCTACCCTTTGCAATTTTATGGAAAGATGCTGACTCTAATTACGTCGGTGCAAATAAACAGTTTTTAGCACAAATGGGACTTAAAAACCTATCTGATATAGCAGGTTCCAAGGATTCTGATTTTCTGCCCAATGATCAGGTGCAAAAGATACAGAAAATGGAGCAAACGCTTATTGGCGATAGAGAAGCCAAAATTCGTTATCATGATATATTCGAAGACGAGCAAGGCAATCGTAAGCATAGAGAAGTAATGCGCATCGGTATGCATTCTGATAGTGGGGAGTTAGTAGGCTTATTGGTCTCTTTCAATGACATTACAGAGTTTAAACGTCTTGAAGAAAAAGCTCAAAAAGCAATGGAACAAGCCACTGCAGCGAATACCGCAAAATCACGTTTTTTGGCAAATATTTCACACGAACTTCGAACACCTATGAATGGTGTATATGGATTATTAGATCTGTGCTTACAAACTGAGGTAACCCAACAACAAGCTGACTATTTGCTAAAGGCAACCACGTCAATTCGTTTACTCACGAGAATCATTAATGATCTCCTAGATCTGTCAAAGATTGAGGCCAACCAGCTTCAACTAGAACAGATTCCATTCAGTTTTAAAGAGCTCTTAGTGGATGTTGAGAACCTATTTAGAAAGGACGCCGAAGCGAAGGGTTTGCAGCTAGAGATAGACTATTACGGTAAAGACGATTTGCTTCCGATAGGCGATCCAACCAGAATAAGTCAGATAATCTTTAATTTGTTGTCCAATGCAATCAAGTTTACCGACAGTGGAAAGGTAAAAGTGACGATAAAGTCATTAGAATATTCGGGCATTTTGACTACAAAGATATACGTGCAAGACTCAGGCAAAGGAATTGCTGATGAAAACTTGGGTAAAATATTTGATGCTTTTACTCAAGCTGAATTAGCAACTACCCGAGAAAGTGGTGGCTCCGGCTTAGGTTTGTCTATTGTAAAGAAGCTAGTTGAGCAAATGGAAGGCTTGATGTCTGTCAAAAGTAGTGTAGGGGTTGGTACTAAGTTCTGTATTACCTTAAGACATAAACAGCAAGGTAAAGAAAAGCGGGTAGATAGAAAGAAACGCAATTTAATTGACCTTAAAGGAAAATCGATATTAGTAGTAGATGACAACCTCATTAATATCGAGATTGCTGGTGCGATGCTTGCGCAAAATGGTGCAGAAGTTCATTCAGCGTATAACGGTGTTGAGGCGATTGAATTTTTGAACAAGCAAACTGTTGATTTAGTGCTTTTGGACATTGCCATGCCTGTGATGGACGGTTGTGAATGTATCAAGAGAATTCGAGCAATGCGATCATTAAGAAACTTGCCTGTTATCGCTCTCACAGCAAACGTAATGGCCAGTGAGGTTGAGACTTACAGAGAGCTAGGCTTTGACACCTATATCCCTAAACCGTATGAACGAGCCCATCTATTGGAAACGATTGCTAACTATTTGTAACAGACGCTAAGCCAAGTACCAATTTCATTTTTTGTATCAAATTTGTTCAAGTTGTTTGGTAGGTAACCGTTATTATTGTTAACTTAAGCTAATCTTTATAAGCAATGACTATGAAAAAAGCGCTGATGTTTGGTACTGGAAGTTCTGCTACTCACTTGATTAATAATCTGCCTAATGACCGGGTTTATTTAGCGGCAGTAGACAACGATACAGCACGTCACGGTAAGGTCTTTTTTGATATGCCTATTATTCCTCCTGAGCAAATAGGTGATTATGATTTTGACGAAATAGTGATTGGGAGCTATTGGGAAGGCACCATCAAAAAGCAGCTCATTGAAGATTTCAATATTCCTGAATCCAAAATTTTCACACCAAATAAGAAGTATTTTAAAAACGATGTTGAAAATCAGCACCCCTTTCGTGACCCGGCAACCCTAGGCTTAGCAAGAAACTTAGTCAAAACTATTTGCGGCAATGCATGTAAGGAGAATGTCCCACTACACATTGACTATGGTACTTTACTCGGTATTGTAAGAGAGAATGACCTTATCGAATGGGACGACGATGTTGATCTAGCTGCCGACGTTATCCATGCGCAAAGTGTTCAAGATTTTCTATTGCGAACCGTCAGTAAAATTGATGATAGAGTTGACTGGCATATACGTCGTGATATTGATCAAAATGGGCGGATTATTTTCTTTAGTCTGACATTTCAGGCAAAAGAGGGATATCACTTCAAGCCTTTTGCCACATCTATCGCGATGAAAGGTGTAGAAGATGGAAAAGCCGTCAAATTAAAAAGCTTTGGTGCGTGGTTTACGCCAGCACACCATCTTCATGATCTAGATTCCCTATTGTGGGAAGATACCAGAATCTTTGTACCCAACAATTATGATGGGTACCTTAAGTTCACCTATGGGGATTGGCATACTCCTAAACAAGATGTTTCGATAGGTACAGGGGCCAATTGGCAATGTGTTCCAATCGAAGTCATTAAAAATTCAACTTTTACAAGTGAAGTCATCTATGGAAGTGACCAAACCGATGCCTAGTAAATCAAAAACCATATTCATTTTTGATTTGGACGGAACAGTGACAAAGCAAGAGACATTGCCGTTGATTGCCAATTCATTTGGTCTTGAAGATGAAATTAATGCCCTAACCGAACAAACGATTGCTGGTAATATTCCTTTTGTTGAAAGTTTTATACAGCGTGTTGCGATTCTTGGGAAGCTTGATGTCAATGAAGTGAACCAGCTTCTCTCCAATGTAAAGCTTTTTGAAGGTATCGCTGAGTTTATTAATACGCATCATGAACAATGTGTTATTGCGACGGGTAACTGTTGTGAGTGGGTAAGTGGGCTTGCCTCCCGATTGAGTTGTGAGTGTTATTCATCAAGTGCAATCGTTGAAAACAATAAGATTGTGAAGCTTAAATCGATTTTAAAAAAAGAAAGCATTGTAAAACGCTATCAAGCTGAAGGTTATCAAGTTGTGTTCATAGGTGATGGCAACAATGATATGGAAGCGATGCGTCAGGCCGATATCGCTATTGCCTGTGGGCTAACGCACTATCCAGCAAACAGCATTATGTCAGTAGCAGACTACGCGGTCTTTAATGAATGCAGTTTGTTGAGACTTCTGCACCAAATCAACCATGCGCAACAGGGAACGTCAGTTGTGCTAAGTTGCGCAGGTATTGGTTCTCGTTTAGGTCTAGCCAAAACGAAAGCGCTCATTGAAGTAGGCGGTAAAAAGTTGATTCACTTTCAGCTAGAAGTGTTTGAAAAGGTCGAGGATTTACGCGTAGTCGTGGGCTTTCAGGCACGTAGCGTCATTCAAGCAGTTTTAGATAAAAGAGAAGATGTGATTTTTGTATACAATCATGACTATTTTCAAACAAAAACAGGGACAAGCTTTTTTTTAGGATCACGTCATGCAAATGAATTTTGTGTCGCGTGGGATGGTGACCTGGTGGTGCATCCTGATGATGTAGACCATTGCATTGACTTTGACGGGGAGTACGTTGGTTGCAGTGATATTGTGTCTGAAGACGCAGTTTTTATAAAAACAGACGACAATAAAAATGTCATTGCTTTTGCTTTAGACAACGGTGACTTTGAATGGTCTGGACCGGCCAAAATCAAACGAGATAACATCAAATACCTATCGACTAATGTATTCAATCAAATTGAAGGTTTACTACCTCTTCCTTATCTAAAGATTAGAGCTCAAGATATCGATACGTATGAGGATTACAAAAACGCGATTAAATTTATAGAGAGTTGGTCAAATGAAAAATGAAGATGTAATCCAATACTACGACAAAATGGCCGAGCGAATCCAATGTCCGACCGAAACAAGAAACAAAGCAAAGGACTTTTCACAGTACGATATTGAATTTATGAAAAAGCGAGCTTCTAAACAGAAGACACTATTGGATTTGGGCTCAGGAACAGGACTCTTGATAAATGCCTTAGTAGATGACTTTAAGCATATTACAGCCGTAGAAAAATACCAAAACTTCTCTAAATTTATTTCAACGTCGCCGAATATTGAAGTGATAAATGCCGACCTCTTGGCGCTGCCCATCAAACAAAAAACCTTCGATGTCATTTCACTGTTTGGTGTTATGAATTGCTTCAACTTAGCAGAAGCGAAGTCAATTTATCAACAAGCTTTCGATTTGCTGAAGCCAGGAGGAAGCTTGATAGTTAAGAATCAAATGGGCATACATGAAGATGTTACCGTTAATGGTTATTCTGAAGAAATAGGATCTAATTATTTTGCTAACTATCGCCATGTCGAGGCAGAAATGGCCTTGTTAAATACATTTGGCTTTACTGATGTAAGTAAATTCGACATCTACCCTAAAGAGTATAATCGTTGGGAGAATACTCACTTTTACGCTCTAAGCGCCAGCAAATAAAACGACACTAAGATGTGTGAGGGGTTATTCTTCGACTAGCCTGCGTTTACTAGTGTAATAAAATCATCAACCGGCAAAGGCCGACTCAAGTAGAAACCTTGTCCTGTTAAGCACTCATGTTCCTCTAAGAAGCGTTTCTGCATCTCAGTCTCAATGCCTTCAGCAATGACTTTCAGTTTTAAGCTTTTTGCCATAGCGATGACCGCTAGCACAATTGCTTGATCATCGGGATTGGTTGCTAAGTCAAAAACAAAAGACTGATCAATCTTCAAGCAGTCAATGGGGAGGTATTTTAAATAGCTAAGTGAGCTGTAACCAGTGCCAAAATCATCGATAGCGACTCTAACACCCATTTCTCGAAGCTCTTGCAGCAGCTTACGGACCTTTTCATGGTTATCGACAAGGACACCCTCAGTTATTTCTAATTCAAGTAAATCTGGAGATACTCTATTTTTGATGACTGCATTGTTGATGAAGTCGAATAAATGTCTATCTGAAATCTGACGAGGGGAAAGGTTTAAGCTCAGAGGCACAGATAGGGATTCTTTGGTTAACCTTGCGAGCACGCGGCATACTTCGGAAATGACCCAGCGACCAATTGAAATAATTTGTCCGCTTTCTTCTGCAATTGGAATGAATTCCTCTGGGCTGATTGTTTCCTCATCATCCATATGCCAACGAAGTAGGGCTTCAGCCTTCACAATTTTGTTACTACACAGATCAAAGATAGGTTGAATGTGTAATTCAAATTGGTTTTTCTCAATCGCGTGGCGCAAAGCTTCCTCTAGCTTTAACCTTCTTTCCGATGCGATTTTTAAATCAAGAGAGTAAAATTGAACCGGTTCAGCTCCCCTTTGCTTAGCATGATGTAGCGCTAAGTCAGCATACTTCATTAACTCTTCAATTGAGCTTGCATCAGAAGGGTAGTTTGAGACACCTATTTTGAGTGGTAATTCACAGCGATCGTTCTTACTCGTGTAGTAGGGCTCCAGACTGGCGTTATGAATATTGTTTGATAGCATTATCGTATCATCAAGAAAGGCCTTGAAGTCTGGCTTGCTGGCATTCTCCGAAAAGTGAACAATGGCAAATTCATCAGCGCCAATGCGAGCCAGAAAGTCCTTCTCTGGCAGCAGGCCGCGTAAACGCTGAGCTATTTTAGCCAACATTTGGTCGCCCGTGAGATGACCATGTAATTCATTGATATTTTTAAAGTTGTGTACGTCTAAATAGATAACATAGAAAGGTATTTGTGACGCAATAGTCTGATCTAGGGTCTGCCAAAAATACTGTCGATTCGGAAGATTCGTGAGCGCATCGTGCAGTGATAAGTCTTCATTCGTTTGTAACAGGTACTTCACTCGAGTAACGTCACTTAGTGTGAATATCCAGTTCTGTATGGTCCCATTTTGATCTTTGACTGGGTTAATACTCACTTGGATCCATTTATGGTGATTGGGGGGAGAATGCCAATATAGCTCCCCCGACCAAGTTGAACCAGTTTCAAATATCCGCTCTTTTTCCGGATGTTGCTTACCCAACAAAGACATCATTATGTTGATAGGTTGTTGATCAGTAATTTCAGCATCTAGTTCAAATAATGCAAAAGAGGATGGATTGGATTCAAGGATGTTAAAATGAGTGTCAGTGATAATTACACCAATTGAAGCGTACTGGATGGCTTCGCGCATGGGAATACTATCTTCCATACCAAGGTTGGAACGCAACAAGACTGAGCGTAAACGCTCATGCATGTAATCGTGTTTTTCAATGACTTTATCATTTGAAATAAGTAATTCGCGGGCCAATTGCAAAGTTTCTTGTTGTCGCTGGTAAGCTTGTTTAACGTTATTAATGACCAAGTAACGCTCGTTATCCGCGCTTGCCGCAATAGCTTCTAAGTGCAATTGACTTGAATTGAGCACTTCGGTCCATATACCGCTGTGAACTTGACCTTCTGAATGCAGTTGCCAGAATTCGTGGGCATCAACAAGGAAGTCTGTTAGAAACAAACTGACCTCGCCTAAATCAACTTGTTTTCCATCATTCGCATTTGGGATCAGTTGCTGTACCCATTCCGGGGAGGCTTGAACCACTTCAAAATCATTATCTTTTTGCAGCTTAAAGACTGCGCAATCAATAATCCCAAGGGCTTGAATGATAGATGGTTGCATATGGCTATTCCGTTAACATTGTGGCTAAGAAGTGAAACATTTCTTCCACCTGATGGCCTGTTTTGGCACTCGTATGAAAGCTGCCTTTAAACGCCGCCGACAAGTCCTCCAGAGAGTTATTATCCCAGCTCATAGCCGGAGTTAAATCATGTTTATTTATAACAAGTACTGCTGGGATGTCACTGTGTTTTTGCGCTTCTTTAAAAATCTCTACAGCCTCTGTGAAAGATGCACTGCGTGTTTGGTCCATGACAATAATGTACGCGGAGGCCCCTCTTAAATACCTCGGATTAAAACCGCAGTATTTATCGATGCCTTCTAAATCCCAAAGCATCAGTTGAACCGGCGTAAAACTTGAATCTACAATTTTTTTGTCAATCTTAACGCCTATGCTAGTCAGGTATTTTTCCGAGAAAATACCTTCCACGAACTGCTTAATCAGACTCGTTTTTCCGACTCCCGTGGGACCTAATACGCAAATTTTCTTTTGCAGCATATGAATACAACTCAGTTATTTAGTTCGGCGAACATGACATTAAACAGGACCTTACGCGTGGATTTGATATCACCCGGTAAGTCAATTTCGCCAACACCAACGGAAAACACATGTTCAGGCTTCAAGCCTCTCTCTACGAGGGCCTCCCGAACGACTAACGCGCGTTGTCTACTTAATCTTTGATTGTATGCGCTTTCACCAGTACTGTCACTAGCACCCACAATCACTAAATTCGCACTACGATTTAATCGAGTAGCAAGTGCCTCGACTTTTAAATAGAGTTCTCCAACCTTATCTAAATTGGCGCTTTGGTCTTCACCTAAGCCAGACTCACCACTTTCAAAAGTGATTTGTACCGTACTGATTTCACCGACAAGCGTAACAAAAAGCTGTTCATTGACTGCTTGAGATTGTGATAAGTCTATTTGATTATTCAGCAGTACAACTTGACTAGTATCAATTTGTAGCAATTTTTGGCCAGGAATCTGATTCAGTTTGCTTGTCATTGATTGGAACTCGCTAATAGGGAGTTCTCCGCCTAATGTCATGGCTTCGATATCAAAGCGTAAAGTCGGGTAGTCAGAGATAGTTTGGGTAACTTTTTGCGCAATCACTCGCTTATCGACAGACAAAAAGACGACTTCTTTTAGTCGAATAAAATCTGTGTTTATGTTGTTTTCAGCAAGCCAAGTATATGTTTCTGGGGCGATGGGGTCTCTGAGTGATGAGAGTTCAACTTGATATCTTCCGCTACTACTCAGTGATTGTATCACGATGCCAGGAGGTGGATTTAAGTCCTCAATCTTGCTAACTACTTGGTGCGTTACCCACCATCCATATAAGTACCAAGCTAAGACTACAAAGAGAAGACCAAGGGTAATCCAGCCATACCAAGGGCGTTTATTCTTATCATCAATTTCAGCCTTTTCTTCTGCTAACAAACAGTCTTGGAGAAGGCCTGAAGTACTATCGAAGGGCTTTGCATCACCTGCATAACTCTGTAATTCATTGAAGTAAATGCGTTGTATTTCTTCTAATGTGAATTGCAGTTGCTCGAGGCCGGTTCGTGACATATTACCTGTAACAGCAGCCACTAAGATGACTTGCGGCGCTTGTCGAATGAATAGGGTGAAATCATCCGTTTTGATTTGACCTAAATGCTGTTCACCACTCTCTTGCGTTGGACTTTGAAAAGAGTCAGCGACGAAGTCATTAATTGCCCCTAACATTGCAGAAACTAAGTCGGCGTCTTGTGTATCCGTTGTGCTGGCTGCGAGGGAATGCAGTAAGTTACCGGTTTCTTTGTGAATTAAGAGTACCTGTTCAACACGAAATAAAAACGTTTGTGAAGCCACATATTCACTGAATGAAATGCCAGAACGCCATGCATTAATTCGCCATTTTAAACCTTTAAATGTAAAGCTGTTCTCAATGATGTCATTGGTTTTCTCGATAAAGTCAGTAAAGAATACAGCAACTGCTTTTCTAACTAAACTGCCTACGAGAGGGTAAAGATAGTCAACGAAATCTTGGCGTTGTTTTTTAATTGAGCGTTCAACCGACTTAGCGACCATAGGTTGCAACACTTTCTGCACGGAACCGTCTGCACTGTCTCGGTCATGCAGAGCTTCTGTTAGGACTTGTGCAACGGCTGCACGGGACTCGGATTGGATTTCTGACTTTGTTTGTTCTAGCTTTTGCTTGAGCAATATCTGTCGCACTTGCTCAAGTTGTTGTTCTTCTTGAGTGCCGTCCTTTTGCACTTGCTCATCTTCTTGCATGAGAAATTAATCTGTTTCCAGATTAGTTGCCATTGTTGCCAAGAGCCTAGCCAAGGTTTTCCTATCTGTTTTACTGTCTGTCAGTTCGTGTGTTACTTGTTCTAGCTTTTTCATTGCTTCTGCGTATTTTGCTTCAAATACGACATTAATTTGCGCAATTTCTTTGCTAATTCGATCATTTAAGGCATCAGCATCGTCTTTACCTGCTGACTCTGTCATTTCTATTTGAGATTGGAGGCTTTCAGCGGATTTTACTTGGGCACTGTGATTATCTTCATGGTGGGCATCAATACTGTCGAGTTTAGTTTCCATTTCAGCAAACTTAGCTGTCATGCTTTCATTTAACTCTTCATATTGTTTTAACTGAAACTCTCTGAGCGCCTCTATGGCTTGAGATAAGTCCGTATGAACTTGAGTAATCTGTGTCTCTAACGCGTGTTTAGCATCGCCAAATACCAGTTGTCGCAATTGTTCCATTTCACTCAACTGAGTATTTTCTTGTTTCGATTCTTGACCAGACTCGTTCGACTTTTTTGACATTCCCTTCGCCCTTCTTGGTACGATCTCAGGAGACCATTTATCTAACTTGGATGAATTCTACTCTGTTTTTGACTGATTTATAAACTTATTTTGTGATCCCCATCAAGCGGGGCGATATTGGCCGAGTAATTTTTCATATCATGAAATCATAATTTAGGTATAATTTAACATTAGAATAACAAGAATAAAAAAAGTGAGTGAGATTTGAGTAGCAGTAAAAACACTTCCGGTTCATCTTCTTCCAAACCCCAGGACATGGCACAATCGGGTTGGTTTTCCCGATTCTTAGCAACCGTTGAATGGCTAGGTAATCTTCTTCCACACCCGATTACTCTGTTTGCTATTTTAGCCGTCTTTATTGTCATCCTGAGTGGCATACTCGGTTACTTCGATGTCAGTGTGGCTGACCCACGTCCATTAACAGCGAAGGGTCGCGATCCTGACGGCATGATAGAAGTTATTTCCCTAATGAATGCTGAAGGCCTAATGAGAATTGTGACAGGCTTAGTCACAAACTTCACTGGCTTCGCACCTCTGGGGACAGTACTTGTTGCTTTGTTAGGTGTTTCTGTTGCAGAACATTCTGGGCTATTAAGCGCAGCAATGCGCTCTATGGTAATGAACGCATCAAAACGTATGGTCACCATCGTCATTGTATTTGCCGGCATTGTTTCAAACACGGCGTCTGAATTGGGTTATGTTGTATTAATTCCATTAGCCGCGATGATTTTCCATTCATTGGGAAGACACCCCTTGGCAGGTTTGGCGGCAGCATTTGCCGGTGTGTCCGCTGGATACAGTGCAAACCTGTTATTGGGCACAGTTGATCCTCTGCTAGCCGGTATTACTGAAGCGGCAGCCCACATGATAGATCCTGAGTATGTGGTTGGCCCTGAAGTAAACTGGTACTTCATGTTTGTAAGTACCTTTGTTGTTGCCACTATGGGCGCGATTGTGACGGAGAAAGTGGTTGAGCCTAGACTAGGTGAGTATAATCCCTCAGAGGCGTCAATTGATTTGGGCGAACAAAAAATGGATGCACCCACAGCGCAAGAGAAGAAAGCGCTTAAATGGGCAGGTGTTTCTTTTTTCCTTGTATGTGCCGTGCTTGCTTTAACAGTTGTGCCAGAAGATGGTATTTTACGTCATCCTGAAACGGGCTTAGTCCAAGGTTCTCCTTTCCTTAAGGGCATTGTTGCTTTCATTTTCATTACCTTTGCCATTCCTGGTTTTGTGTATGGTCGCATTGCGGGTACTATGAAAAATGACCGCGATGTGATTGATGCCATGGCAAAAAGTATGAGCTCTATGGGTTTGTATATCACTTTGGTATTCTTTGCTGCCCAGTTTGTTGCTTTCTTTAAGTGGACAAACTTAGGCACAGTTTTAGCGGTAAAAGGCGCAACATTCTTGCAAGCTACTGGTCTTGATGGTCCGGAAGTCTTCCTGTTATTCATTATGATGTGCGGTATTGTCAACCTTTCTCTTGGCAGTGCATCAGCGCAGTGGGCAGTGACTGCCCCGATCTTTGTACCTATGTTAATGTTGATAGGCTATTCCCCTGAGGTAATTCAGGCGGCATACCGAATAGGTGACTCCGTGACTAATGTGATTTCACCCATGATGAGCTATTTTGGCCTTATCTTAGCAATTGCTGCGAGGTATAAGAAAGATCTCGGTATGGGAACCTTGATTGCAATGATGTTACCTTACACGCTTACCTTTATTGTAGGTTGGTCAGTATTATTCTACTTATGGGTATTCTTATTTGGTTTGCCAGTTGGACCTGGCGCAGAAACCTACTATATTCCATAAGAACCGAGCGATACGGCAAGTCCAAATCTGGGGCTTGTCCGTATGTGAACACATTGAATCAATATGTAGTTGAAATGGAATCATGAAATATCAGTCCCAAACTAGCTTTACGCATGCTCAAGCCGATAAGATTGGCGTGCTGGTGTCGAATTTAGGCACGCCTCAGGCGCCAACAAAACAGGCACTTAAGCCTTATCTTAAACAGTTTTTGTCTGATCCGAGAGTGGTTGAAGTGCCCAAAGTCATATGGTGGTGCGTACTTAATCTGATTATTCTTAATATTCGACCTAAACGATCCGCTGAAGCTTACAGCACTGTATGGACAGAAGAGGGCTCTCCTTTACTGGTGCATACTAAAAATCAGTCGGTAGCGCTTGAGCGTAAGTTGCAAGAAAAGTATGGCGATAATGTCATTATCGATTATGCAATGCGCTATGGACAACCTTCGGTATCAAACGCGATTGAAAGTCTCTTATCAAAAGGCGCGAGAAAGATCGTCGTGCTACCCTTATATCCGCAATACTGTGCATCAACAACCGGATCGACATTTGATGCCGTTGCCGAAGATTTCGTAAAGCGTCGCTGGTTGCCAGATATGCGCTTTATTAGTCACTATCACGATAACCCTGAATATATTCAATGTATCGCTGACAAGATCAAAAAGCATTGGGAAACCCATCCTCGTGCGGATAAATTAATTTTTTCTTATCATGGCATTCCGAAGCGCTATTTGTTAAACGGCGACCCTTATCACTGCGAATGTCACAAGACAACTCGTTTGGTTGCTGAGGCTCTTGGGTTGCATTCCTCAGAATATATGACCACTTTCCAATCTCGCTTTGGACGTGAGGAATGGTTAAAGCCCTATACAGACCATACCTTAAAGGCGTTACCTGAGACTGGTGTGCGATCTGTGCAAGTCGTCTGTCCTGGTTTCTCCTCTGATTGTTTAGAAACAATAGAAGAAATTGGCGAAGAAAATCGTGAATACTTTGAAGAAGCGGGTGGTGAACGCTACGAATACATAGAAGCGTTAAATAGTGACGACCAGCATATCGATATGTTGTTTAATTTGATTGAGAGTAATCTTCAAGGTTGGAACACAGAGCTCAATGATGCTAGCGTTTATGAGCAAAGAAATAAGTTAGCAGAAGAGATGGGTGTCGACCAAGTGAGTGATAAATAAATGGAAGATGAAGACTTTCGCGCGCCGAGTGCCTTGCTACAAGCGCAAGCGATAGCCAACTTACTCGATACCGCGATTCCCATTCCCTTCGTTGGTATACGTGTAGGTCTTGATTTTTTAGTCGGACTGATCCCCGGGATAGGTGACGCCATCATGTTGCTGGCTTCACTAAGGATTGTGCAACTAGGTAAGCAATTAGGCGTACCACAACCGCTTCGTACAGCTATGTTACGAAATAGCGTTATCGATTTTGGTTTAGGTTTTATTCCTATCGTGGGTGATATTGTTGATTTGTTTTACAAGGCCAATCAGAAAAACGTTCGCATTATGGAACGCTGGTGGATTCAAGAAAACAAGGCGAGGGTGGACGCAGCAGCGAAGCAAAAACTAGTAGAGTGGGAAAAGGCCCAAGAAGTAGACCCTTCCTAGTATTTACTAAGCTAGTACTCGTAAACCAGTTTAATTCCGAAGTTTCGCCCTTGCTGTTGAGGGGCGTCTTCATCTGCCGCGGCTCGAATATCTTCGTTTAGTAGATTACGGCCATAAATGCTAAGTTTAAGGTCGTTGTTTACACGGTAGGCTGCAGTTAAAGACCAATCGATGTAACTGTTCCGGCTCGCCTCTCCATCACCCACATCATCTTGTTTCAGCCCATGTTGAATCACATTATCAAGCGTCCAATCTCCGCGTTGCCAGTGAGTCTTTATATCTACCCGAGATGCCAATATGTCGCTTAGCGTGGCACCATTAGTATCTTCACCACTTTGCTGCTGATAGGCGAAGCTTTGTGTAACAAATGAGTTTACTTGCCAAACTACTGACGCCTCAAACCCTTTGATGGTTGCTTCATCAAGGTTTCTAAATGTCCTATCACGATTTTCTAAACGAAATCTTTCAATATAGTCATCGAGTGCGTAATAGTAAGTTTGTAAGTTCAGCGCAACGTTATTGCTCGCAGCGTAATCGAAAGTAATCTGGCCGCCCTGGCTTTTCTCTGATTTTAAATCTGGATTTCCAATGGTGTTGCCACGAGGCGTTAAGCCATTGAAGTACAGTTCTGAGAGCGTTGGAAACCTGAATCCTGTGCCAAATTCAGCATGCAAAACCAATGCTTCTGATAGCAGCCATTCAGAATTAAAGCTGTAATTAATGCGGTTTGCTGAACGCGATGTAGCACTGATACTTTCTTCTTGTTCTATGTGGTCAAAACGAATACCAGCAGAGATGCTGTGGTCTTCCATTCGCCAATGCTGATCGATGAAGAGGCCAACATTGTCTTGCTTGCCTGCCAATATCTTCACGTCCGCTTGGATATTATTTTCCAAGTCGAATTCTTTGTCGTTAATATCCACGCCTGCACGAGAGACGATATCGAAACCAATTCGTCCATTACCATCAAAGAAAGACAAAGCAGCTAAGCCTGTTGCCCCGATCGTATTAGATTGATACTCAGTAAAATTACGTCGAGATCCGACCCGCAGTGTATCTGTGTCCCAATTTTGATAGTGATGATACAGGCTAAGTAACCAATCACTAGATGAGCTTATTTTTAATTTCGCCAAATTGTGGATTTCGCTGGGATAGCTAGTTTGTTGTTCGATGGGGAACAAGCCAGAGCTTTTGCCAATATCGCTACCTTTGCTGGTAAGCAACATAGCTTCAACATCCAGGTCATTGAATTCAGTCTTATATTTGGCTAAGCCAGTCGTTTGTTCGAAGCCATCATCTAAGTTGTTACCGTTTGCATCTTCACGCTGATTAGATTGTCGATGGCTTATCCCGCCTTGAAACTGATGGTTTTCATAATCTGTCGCAAATGTCGCAAAAAGCTCTGCGTTTTGACCATTAGACTCAGTGACGACGCCCACTTGTTCTACTCCGTAGTTACTTGTAAATAAACTGACTACGCCACCTAATGCATCCGAGCCATAAAGGGTTGAGCTTGGTCCTTTTGCAACATTTAAACCCGACATTAAAGATTGCGGTACGAATGACACTGAATTACCAGCTCGACGGTCAGTAAAAATAGGAATACCATCAACTTCTGTGCGCAATCGCCATCGACTAAACCCTCTCACACTATAACTTTGAAACAGACCTCCTTGGCCAGAAATATCCACTCCTGGGAGAGTGGCCAAAAGATCTGCTACTCTGACTTGGCTGTCGTTGATATCCGAAAAATTAATACCCACCGTGCTTTGATTAACCAAACCCTCGGTACCTAATAAATTACGCTGACTAATGATACTAATCGTTTCAATAGCCTTGGCATCAGCAATATCATCTGAGGCAAAAACGGTGCTTGGAAGAGAGTATGAAAGCGCTAAACAAGTGACAAATCGATTAAAACGGCATAACCTAGTTGGCAACATATATTTTATTTCTCGAATCGATGATGGGTGAAATAACAAGATTAAAGCGCACAACATCAGTGGTGCGAGTTAATCGCGAATCGGTCCTTTTGATTCCTTTTGATTTTCTTGATTCAGTGTCGAAAGGATGCAGGCTTAGCCTGAAAAAGCGATTTTAGGATAACATACAGGATTACATGCATGAAGCGTTTAACGTTGACTTTTATTGCAATTTTTTGCGTATTTTCTTTAAGTGCTTGTCAGGAAAACTCGATGAAAAATGAAGAAACAACAAGTATAGATAATCAGGATTCTATAGATTGTAGCAAAACCAGCGATCCCGAAGCATGTGAACAGGCCAAACGAAGTTCAAAATCATTAAAAAAATTGAGCGAGTCCACTGCAAATAAATTAGAAACTACTTGTAGCGAAGAGTTCCGCAATGAAAATGGCGATTGTGAAATTCCGAATCAAGAACAGCCTGAAGAATTAAAGAAAAAACCCCCAACAAAAACAAAGGTTAAATAATACTTCATGTATGTCCTAATGAATGCTTTTAACTCTTGTTACACAATTGCCAAAAAAGATCACTTTTTTTTTGGTTTACATATAGTTTCAAATCGGCATACTAGGGTATCGTTGGTTGTACTTTAACCATCAGGAAAGTCTCACGGATGGGTTTTCTCCATTACGTGATGTTTCTTCAACTCGTGACGAGCAACAATAATATTTACGGCCTTGTAGTTTAAGGGCGAAGTAAAATAAGGCTTTACGTCACATTCATAAAAAGAAGGCAGGGAACGTGTCTAGATATATAAAAAAAATAACCACCTATTGTGGGTTGGGTATTTTTGGTCTAGCTGGTGCAGTTGGTGTTGCCCAAGCAGACGAAAAAAATCCAAATATTACAACAAACCTTTCAAAACCTAAATTAAGTAAACCATTCCGTGATGTTGCAAAACCTTTGCCAAAACTGACCCCGGCAAGAGTTGATAAAATGCGTGCATCTGGCGACAAAGTGCCAGGCGATGAGCTCGGATATGCGGTACCTAACCAAAATTATCCTCTCGCTTCAGAATACCTAGAGAACGCAGCTGGCGTCGATGCTGATTCTGTTCTTCAGTACGAAATTACGACTGGCGGTAAATTCCAGCGTAACTCCGCTGCGAACGTGACCGTCGGTTTCGGTTTTGATGGTGTGGGTAACGTGACTGGTGCAACGCCACCAGATACCAATGCTGACGTTGGTCCTGATCATATTGTCCAAACTGTAAACGTAGCACTTGCTATTTGGGATAAAGAAGGTAACCAATTGGTAGCGCCTACTTCTATCAATGCACTGTGGGACGGTTTCGGTGGTCTTTGTGAATCAAATAATAACGGCGACCCTATCGTACTTTATGATTCGCAAGCAGACCGTTGGATGATTACTCAATTTGCATTCCCAAGTGGTTTCACTAACAACCGTCAGTGTATCGCGATCTCGCAAACGGGTGACCCTACAGGTGAGTATTACCTATACGATTTCTTATATAGCACCACTAAATTTAACGATTATCCGCACTACGGTGTGTGGACTGATGCTTACTATGCTGGTGTGAATCAATTTTCACAGTCACTTAGCTTCGTAGGTTCAGGTGTTGTGGCTTATGAGCGTGATAAAATGTTAGCCGGTCAGCCTGCTCAACAAGTTATCTTTGACTTAGAAACAGCTGCTCCAAACGCATTTACGCCAATGCCTGCCGATATTGATGGTATTTTCTTACCACCTGAAGATATGCCGGGTATTTTTGTTACTGCTGATAACCCAGGTGAATTGAATGTTTGGCATTTTGATGTTGATTGGAATGACACAGATAACAGTTCATTTACTCTAGCCGATACACTCACTGTTTCTCCATATAATGGTGCCGTGTGTGGTTTTAGCCGTGACTGTATTGAACAGCCTAATGCGCAAAACCTAGATGTTATCGGTAACCGCATGATGTTCCGTTTGGCATATCGTAACCTTGGTGGCACACAGCATAAGCTAGTCGCTAACCATAACGTTATCGGTTCTTCAACAAGCAACGACATCTCTGGTGTTCGTTGGTATGAAATTGATCTTACTGATACTGGTATGCCTTCTTTAGCTCAAAACGGTACGTTTAACTTAGACGACGGTAATTCACGTTGGATGGGTAGTGCTGCAATGGATGCGGTTGGTAACATTGGTGTTGGTTATAGTGTATCGGGTAACGAGACCTTTCCTTCAATACGCTTTAGTGGTCGTTCACAAAGCGACGCTGACAATGTATTGACTGTGCCTGAAGTTACCTTGAAAGCGGGTGAAGCGTCTCAATCTGGTTCAAACCGTTGGGGTGATTACTCTAGCTTAAGCGTTGATCCTACCGATGATTGTACTTTCTGGTTTACTACTGAGTACTACAAAGAAGGGGATGACAATTCAACGGCTTGGTCTACTTATATTGGTAGCGTGAAGTTCGATGACTGTATTGCTGGCCCATCAGGTACTATTGCAGGAACGATTACTGATTCTGCTGGTAACCCTATTGCTGATGCTCAAGTCACAATTGGCGCGTTAACCGCTAGAACAAACGCTGCGGGTGAATACACTGCAACACTGCCCGTTGCTGATGGTTTCACAGTAGAAGCCTTCAAATACGGTTTCGATGCAGCATCAACTGCAGACGTAGACGTAACAGAAGACGAAGAAACAACGGTTAACTTTAGCCTTGATGCTGCTACGCCAGTAACAGTCACCGGTGTGGTGAGTGATGGTTCTGGTTTAGACGTTCCATTATTCGCTGAAATCGTTGTCGATGCCCCAGGAACTCGTTTAACTACCTTTACTGACCCAGTAACAGGTGCGTTCAGCATTGATTTGTTTGAAGGTACCTTGATCAAGATGACAGCAATGTCGGCTGATCCTGGCTACATGGCACAAGCTGTAGATTTCACGCCTGCCGCTGGAACACCTCAAAACTTTGACCTAACGGTACTAGCTAGCTGTACTGCTCGTGGTTACGGTTTCTCTGAGCCTTCATTTGTTGAAGATTTCGAAGGCGGTGTACCACCAACAGATTGGACAATTAACGCGACTGGTCCAGGTGGAACTTGGTTTGCTGCATCGACTAGTACTCGTGGGGACTTACTCGGTTCGGGTGAGGCTGCGATGATTGATAGTGATGCTGCTGGTTTCTCTAATACGTCAGCAACCTTGACTACACCTGTTATTGCGGTAGCAGATGTTTCTTCAACAGTTGTTGCGTTTGATAGCTGGTTTAGAACTTTCGGTGGAAGTGATGTCTACAATTTAGAAGTCAGCGTTGACAGTGGCGCATGGACTGCAGTTCAGGCAATTCCTGCAACAAACCAAGCTGAGTCACTCATCGTTGACCTTGCGGCTGAACTAGCGGGCGCGACTAACTTCCAGCTTCGTTGGAACTATGACGCTACCTTCGAATACTATGCGATTGTTGATAACGTAGCATTAGGTGGTAACACTTGTATTCCATTAGACGGTGAGATTGTTCGTGGTGTCGTTGTAGACGCTAACACTGACGCTCCATTGAATGGTGCAACAGTTAGCTCTAGTGCAGACACTGCAACGACAACGTCTACTGACAGTGCTGACTTCCCGGGTGGTTACTTCTCATTGTTCGTACCTACTGGTGACACCAATGTTTCAGTTGCGCTTTCATTGTATGAAACAGCAACAGTAGCATTAGCAGACGTACTTCCTACGGCGCCTATCGCGTTGAACGCCCCTCGTTTCGAAATTGCTGATTCATTGGCAACGGTAACGGTAACGAATGGTCGTGTTGGTACTTCTTCTATTACATTGGATAACACCGGTACTGCTGACGGTGACTATATTGTATTGTTTACTCAATCACCTACGAGTGCTCCAGAAGTAACGGGCCCTTTCCACGCAACTTCTCGTCACTTCGGTCCTAAGAACTTAAGTGATTTAGATGCGACGAAAGCTCGTCACGTTGTTGACCAAATGGCATTGAACCTACCACAAGCGGCATCTGATGTTCTTGGTGGATTTGGTACGCCTCAGATGGCATTCCCATGGGGTGTTGCAATTAACCAAGACACAGGTTTCTTCTACGTAGGTGACCTAGCTGCTGGTGGCGCTCCGGTTGATGCTATTTTTGAGTACAATGCAAATGGTGCTTTCACAGGCAACACTATCGATAACTCAGCATCATCTGCTATCTTTGGTGCAGACATGGCTTACAACAATCGTACCGGCATGATCTGGCAGGTTGAAGTAGGTGATGATAACTGTATTCACGAGATTGACCCTGTTGCTATGGAAGTGACTGGTAAGCAAATTTGCCCAGCATTCGGCACATCGCAACGTGGTTTAGCTTATGACCCAATTACCAACACGTTCTACTCTGGTTCTTGGAACGATAGCATCATCCACCAATTCGACGTTGAAGGTACGCTACTTCGCTCTGTCAATGTTGGCTTATCAGTGTCTGGTTTAGCGATTAACCCAGTATCTGGCAAGCTTTATGTTATGCAGAACACGACTACTGGTTTTGACGTGACTATTTTGGATTCAACAACAGCAGAACTTGATGCAGAAACAGGCTTCAACCTACTAGCAAGTGATGCGCTTCCTATTGATCCAATCGCAGGTGGTGAACAATCTGGTCTAGCTGTGACTTGTGACGGTATCATGTGGACGCCTTCTCGTTCGTTAGGCGGTATCATCGCATTTGAAAGTGGTGAAACTAACTTCTGTGATTGGAAAAACTTACCTTGGGTAACGCAAACTTCAGCTGTCGCTGGCACTGTTGCCGCTGGTGAATCTGTTGATATCGAGCTAGAGTTCGACACTACAGCACTCGCAACAGGTTCGTTCTCTGCACAAATGGTGACTTCAGGTAATACACCTTACCCTGATTCAAGCACTGCTGTTTCACTTAATGTGACTGCACCAATTCCTGGTGATGTTTCATTGGTTGATTCTACAGTGAGAACACAGAATGGTCAGCCAGCGCTTATTACAGTTGAGCGTGTTGGTGGTGCTGACTTCGAAGTTACGGTTGATTATGAAATTGGTAGTGGTACTGCTGAACAAGGCATAGATTTCATTGGATTGGCTGGTACATTAACATGGGCTGACGGCGATACATCTCCGAAAACCATTAGTATCAACACTGTTAATCAAGAGACGACAGACGATATTGGTTTCTCGATTGTGATTACTAATCCAACTGGCGGTGCTGATATCATCCGCTCAACAACTGCAGTCATCATCGAAGGTGATGAGCCGAAAGATAGTGGTAGCTTAGGCTTCTTACTAGTTGCTCTTTTAGCTGCAGGTGGTTTAGCAAGAAGACGTTATAAGTTCTAAAGTGAACTAAGATACACAATGTAAAAACCCCGCTTTTGCGGGGTTTTTTTTGCATACTATTAAGGTGGTGAAGTTTACTCTGATTGTTTGTGACTATACTTTTCAAGTACATCAAGTGGAATAATGTTGAGTGCACTTTCATTGGTTGCCTCTAAGTCAATCTTCGGAGCAACATCCATATATAAAGCTTCACGCCAGCGCATTGCACACAAACACCAGCGGTCGCCAGGTTTTAAGCCTTGAAATTGATATAATGGGTTAGGTGTGATTAGGTCATTCCCTCGAGATAAAGAATAGTTTAAAAACGCCTCTGAAACGATGGCGCAAACACTATGATTTCCTACGTCACCTTCTGGTACATAGCAGAAACCTTCTCTTGTATAACCAGTATTTCCGCAGCACAGTTTTAAAGTGCCACCTAAGACGTTTTTTTGGTTTGCCATTTCTAATCCTTAAATTACTTCTCACGTATACATACAATACAGCTCATCAACCAATATAGCTCATAAGATGTTAGACAAGAGTAAGCTCAGCAAGCTTTCAAGTAAATCAGACGAAAATACAAATGTGTCTCAGTCAGAGATAGCACGTTTTGACCTTTTGGCAGAAAGTTGGTGGGATCCGAATGGTAAATACAAAACGGCCCTCATTTTTAACCAAGCTCGTATCGATTATTTTGTGCCGCAGATCTGCAAGCACTTCAACCGAGACATCGATGATGAAAATTGCCTTGCTGGTTTGAGTGTCTTAGATGTTGGTAGCGGCGGCGGTTTGGTGTGTGAGCCTTTAGCGAAACTTGGCGCTAATGTAACGGGTATTGATGCTAGCGAAATGAGCGTTGAAGTCGCCAGACGACACGCACAGAAAACAGGCCTGAATATTCATTATCAGCACATCCTGTCGACAGATAAACTCAAAGAAGGGAAGCAGTTTGATATTGTGATAAATGCCGAGGTAGTAGAGCATGTGCCAGACCAAAAGGCGTTGATAGCCGAATGTGCACAACTGACAGCAAATGGAGGCTTTACTATTTTGGCGACGCTGAATCGCACTCCAAAATCATTTGTTATTGCCATTATTGGCGCTGAATATATCATGCGTTACTTGCCAATCGGTACACACAGTTGGGCCAAGTTTGTGAAACCAGTCGAGCTTAATCAGATGGCAGTTGTGGCAGGCTTACAACAGGTTTCTGAATCAGGAATGGCCTATAACCCTTTGTCAGGGAAATGGCGGCTAAGCAATAGTTTGGCTGTGAACTATATACAGTGTTATAAGAAGAATAAATAGCCAATTTATTGCGCCAAAGTAAAGCTGTTTTATACTAGTTGTAGTTCAAGGCTAATCAGAGAAAAGCTAGCATGAAAATCTACGACACTAAAACGGCTCCCACTCCCCGACGCGTTCGCATATTCCTTGCAGAAAAGTCTATTCCGATGGAGTATGTTGAGGTCGATTTGCAAAAAGGTGAAAATCTCTCCAAAGAAATGAGGGAAAAAAATCCCATTGGTAAAATACCGATATTGGAATTGGACGATGGTACCTGTATTAGCGAGAGTGATGCTATTTGTGCTTACTTTGAGGCCTTACAACCCGAACCCTTCTTATTCGGAGAAAGTGCACTCGAAAAAGGGCAGGTTGCTATGTGGCAGCGTCAAGTTGAGTTTGGTTTGTTCATGCAAGTGGGTATGTGCTTTCAACATACGACAGGTTATTTTAAAGACCGAATGAAGCCCATCAAAGAATACGGTGTTGAGGCGGGTATAAATGCGGCTAAGTTTTTGAAATTGCTCAATCGCCAGTTAGAGCAAAACCAGTTTATTGCTGGAGATAAATTCTCTATCGCTGACATAACAGCAATGTGCTCGATTGATTTTGCACGAGTCATCGATGTCAGAGTCAAAGACGAGTATACGGCTCTACAAGCTTGGTATGACAAGGTTAGCGCCAGGCCTAGCGCTAAAGCTTAATTACAGGGACGCTATTAAATGTAGTGAAGGCATTGATTGTGTTCATTTGAACACTAACTCTCAATACTTTCCCCAACATCTTCGAGCAGTTCAGCGCCATCCATGGCTGTCGTAAAAACGACTAGTTCGCTTTTATGTCGAAGCGGTCGTTATTCATTATTTTTGACCATGCTGCGACAAAGTCCTTAACAAATTTTTCTTGGTTATCATCCTGAGCGTAAACTTCCGCATAAGCTCTTAAAATTGAATTTGAACCAAAAACTAAGTCAACGCTAGTCGCTGTGTATTTGACTTCGCCCGAGCGTCTATCCCTAAGCTCATAGCTCTTATCAGCGACAGGATGCCAGCTCATTGACATGTCAGTTAGGTTAACAAAGAAGTCGTTAGTCAGTTGTCCAACCCGCGACGTAAATACACCATGCTCTGATTCATTATAATTGGTCCCAAGTACTCTCATGCCACCAACTAAAACAGTCATCTCTGCTGCGCTCAAGCCCAGTAATTGTGCTTTATCCAAAAGCATCGCTTCAGGTGATACAGCATACTCCTTTAATTGAAAGTTCCTAAACCCGTCAGCGAGCGGCTGCAAGACATTGAAGCTTTCTTTATCAGTTTGTTCCTCAAGCGCATCACCACGCCCTGGCACAAACGGAACATTGATGTTCATTCCAGCCGCAGTAATAGCGTTTTCTAGGCCAACTCCACCAGCAAGTACTATCGTGTCAGCCACAGATGCACCGTACTGTTTGGCGATTGGTTCCAATACCGACAATACTTTTTGCAACCTGTTTGGTTCATTGGCAGGCCAGTTTATTTGCGGAGCAAACCGAATACGGGCACCGTTTGCACCGCCGCGCTTATCTGAACCACGGTAAGTTCTTGCGCTATCCCAAGCCGTGTTGATTAGCTCTACATTGGATAGGCCTGACTCTGCGATAGCAGCCTTTAAAGCATCTACGTCATAATCGCTAGGGCCTTGAGGGATTGGATCCTGCCAAATGAGATCTTCACTCGGTACATCCGGTCCATAATAATTGCTTCTGGGTCCCATATCTCTATGCGTTAATTTAAACCAAGCGCGAGCAAAGGCATCTTTGAAATACTCTGGATCACTCATGAACTTCTGACAAATTTGATTGTAAATAGGGTCAACCTTCATCGCCATGTCTGCATCAGTCATCATTGGCATTTGCTTAACATTTGGATCGCTCGGATCGAGTGGTTTCTCGGATTCAGGCATATCAACTGGTTGGTATTGGTGCGCGCCAGCCGGGGATTTGGTCAACTCCCATTCGTAACCAAATAAATAATCAAAGTAGCCCATGTCAAACTTCAAAGGCTCTTTTGTCCAAGCTCCTTCTATACCAGAAGTGAATGCTTTATTGGCTTTTCCTGCCTGATCTGGGTTTTCCCAACCCAGTCCTTGAGCGTGCACAGGGCAGCCTTCGGGTTCTTTACCAATATTGCCTTCTTTATTCATGCCATGAGCTTTACCAACGGTATGACCGCCGCAAGTTAGTGCTGCTGTTTCCTCATCATTCATCGCCATGCGGCTAAAAGTTTCTCTGATGTGAAGAGCTGTTTTTGCTGGATCAGGTTCACCATTTACGCCTTCTGGATTGACATAAATGAGACCCATATGGACTGCAGCCAGGGGGTTTTCAAGTGTACTTGGCTTTTCTAATTCGTTATATCTATTTTCTGAGGGTGCTAGCCATTCATTCTCAGCCCCCCAATAAACATCTTTTTCAGGACCCCAAATATCCTGTCTGCCAAATGCAAACCCGAAAGTCTTAAAGCCCATCGATTCATAGGCCATGTTGCCAGCCAACATAATTAAATCGGCCCAACTTAGAGCATTACCGTATTTTTTCTTTACAGGCCATAAGAGTCGTCTAGCCTTATCCAAGCTAGCGTTGTCAGGCCATGAATTTAATGGCGCGAATCGAATGTTGCCTGTTGCAGCACCACCACGGCCATCGCCTAATCGATACGAACCTGCAGAATGCCACGCTAGACGGACCATGAGGCCACCGTAATGGCCCCAATCAGCTGGCCACCAATCTTGACTATCTTTTAACGTAGCTTCAACGTCAGATTTGACTGACTCATAATCGAGGCCTTCCAGTGCTTTAGCGTAACTAAAGTCATTATCCATCGGATTAGTGCGTGTATCGTGCTGGTGTAAAATATCCAAGTTAAGGGATTCAGGCCACCACTTAGTCACTGAGTTTTCTGAACCTGTGTTACCACCATGCATGACGGGGCACACGCCGTTTGACGATTTGTTAGACATATATTCTCCTAATGTAGACTTTACAAAATGAAGTCTTTGCACTTGCTTTAGGTTAATACTAGACACAATCAAACGCTTTTACACACCGAATAAATAGATTGCTCTAATCGCTTTTATTATATTTGAAGAAAACATCAGGCGATGTGCATCCCACTTTACGCCCAAAATATGATCCCGATGACTCCGAATTTGAGCAAAAAAAGCATCACACAAAAATGCACACCCGATGCAATTGTGTAATACCAATAGCTCGATTTATTGACATTGTTGCTTTTTTTAATAAAAACAGTCGCTATGGCAAATACTGAGCATAATGCAAAAATAATCGTCATCAACATGATGCCAATAGATACAATCGTTGGTCCGGCCATATAGTAATATGGGTTTGAGCCAGCAACAAAGAGCAATCCCCAAATGCTGATAAATGCCCATGAAGCAAGTAATGGCCATCTTCTGAGCTGTTTCACTTCAATAGGAACACTACGACCACGTAACTTTGCAATACCAATACCCAGTGTTTTAAATAGTGAAAATATAATAATCAATAACCACAGAAACCCGATTAGTAACTGCGTATAACCTAGCCAAGGGTTTATTCTTTTTAATACCGAGGTCTTAACGGCACTAGCACCATAAGCATAGTGCAATACTTCACCCTCAATCGGGTCGACGACTCTAGCAAGGGAGATTAAACCGGTTTCATCAGAGCGATATAAATCGTCTGAGACTGGGTGATAATAGTTTTTGCTAGCCCCAATGGCCTTTCCTTGAATGAGTGTGTTCTCGTCAAAGGAAAATGTTTTCATATTTGAAATGTAATTTATAAAGCTGAACAACTCTACTCGCGGATTGATTTCGTAATATAGGCCCTCGATTGCCGGTTTTGTTTGCGTGGAAGCCAAAAACGCTTCCTCTGTTTTATTCGTTTTTTGATCCATCAGAAGCACAGCTGCAGGTGCTTCTGAACGACTCAACTGTTGTGTCTCGTAATCTTTAATTAAATTAGAAATTTTTTGAAAAGCCGCAATGTTTTTCGTATTTAATAAAATGACGTGTCCTGTTTGCTGTTCAGGGATATAGGAAATTTCAGACATATAACCTTCAATACCGCCGCGATGCTCACGATATACCCATTGCTTGTAACCCGCACTATAATTACTGAGGCCATACCCCGTTTGCATACCTTTTTGTGCAGATAGCGATGAACTTGGCGTCTCCATTCTCACTAAAGACTGCTCGCTGAGAATTTGCGTACCATTGAACTGTCCTCGCTGAATAAACAGTGTGAGTAAGTTCGTCATATCTTTGATAGAGCTATTCAAAGCGCTTGCGGGACGATTGATGAAATGATGATAGTCGATCGGTCGGTTCTTATCGTCATAGCCAACGGTTGGCATTGAAGTAAAAACCTCATCATACAAAAATGTGCTGTGTTGCATATCTAGCATGTTGAAGAAATGCGTTTGTACGAACGCTTCAAATGTTTTTCCGCTGACTTTTTCTACAATATACGCAGCTACCGTCGGTCCAGTATTATTGTATGCATACCTGCTTCCAGGGTGCCAACGCGAGGTTCTCGAGTGAGGATGAAAATCAAGTCCATCTTTAAGTGAAATAGGCGGTGTTTGGTTATGAGCGAATTCGGGGTAATGCTGTTCGTCCCAACCTGTGGTGTGCTCCAAAAGGTGCATAATCCTTATCGGATGTGTAGCCGCATATGGGTTATTAAACTCAATCTCTGGTGCCAAATCGACTAACTTATCTTGTAAACTAAGCTTTTTATCTTCTACGAGCTTCAATACGCTCAGGGCAACCAACATTTTTGACGTTGAACCTAAACGAAACACAGAATCTGTATTAACAGAGATGTTTTCCTCTCGATTCGCAAGGCCAATAGCATCAAAGTAAACAAGACCTTGTTTATCTATCATCGTAATACCCGCGGCTGGCACTTTATAATGCTGCATTAAATCAGCCAAGGCGACTTTAAGCTCTTCAATGTTGGACGGAGATTGATGCCGTTCTCGACTCTGATTAGCTTGCACAGATAAACAAAACAAAAAGAATGTAATGAGTAACAATAAAATAGGTCTTAGGTTTTTCATTTGGGTTTCCAATAAATAAAAGGCACATGCTAGATATTAGCGACTATTAGATAGCCGCCGATACCTCACCACTTATGTTTTAAAATAGATTCTTATACTAAGCAGAAATACTTAGATGATTGAGAAGAGAGCCACTTACGTGTCGGGCAATTTACTTTTTGTATACAGCCTTTTAATATCAGCTCGAGTGAGGGTGATGACTATCCAGTAAACAAACAGTAAATTGAAGCAGTATTCTGCTATTAAAAGGTAATCTATATCCAAGGCACTCAAAGACAGCTTACTCGTCATGGCTTTGATAAATACTTCAGCGAGTAATCCGCCATTGATCAAAAAGAACACACCACAAATTCCTAACATGGTGTACCTTGCCCAACTTTTTAATCTAAATAGCGGGTAGATGACAGCCACAAACAGAATACAAAAACTAATGACGACGCCGAATAACCCGGAAATGGCAATGCTATCAAAATTCTTTTGCGGTTGACTTATGATCAGAATAATCGAATTGATCAGTGTATAACTGGCAGAAATAGCCAATAGTGAAAGTATTGCAATCAAGCTATTGGGTATCTCTTTATCATCCATTGGCAATATTCGTCGCGTAATAGCTAAAACCAAAATTCTCAACTCCATCCATAATGGCGCAAAATCAATTTCATCTGTTGAAAACTCGAGCTTGTATGCTTCAACGTCTAGTGCATTCGCAACTGCATTTAGCGTTTTTACAGATACCATACCTTCGTTTTCCATTCGCTGAATCGTTCGTGAGTGCACACCAGAGACTTCTGCAAAATCTTCCTGAGTCCAAGATTTTTGCAGCCTTAACTTTTTTATTAGTCCGTGTTTGACTTTAATTTTCATAACTATTCTCAATCGACGCTTAGTTGCCATTTTGCTCGGCGTGCCATTGTTTGTCCACGACACGGCCACGACATAAGCAAATAATTTTCGATTAAAGTGAAATTTTAGGGCTTAAAATTATCTAAACGCTTATATTGATCATTTAAGTGTTATTTCCACGACAAAGATTAATTAAACAAAATAGGCATTTCTCGTCAGACAAGTTGACCCAGAATGGCAGTCCTACATATGGCGTAAAAAGTTTCTATATAGAAATGAATGAAATGTTCAAGTTTTGTGGAGCTTAGTAAGCGCAGACAACTATCTTAGGTCGTTAATCGTTAAATCCAGAAGACTCATCAAAGTGGTAAGCTGCTCAGGTGAAATGGAAGAAAACTGACACTTGATCTTTTCAGGTATTTGGCTTGCTTCTTCTTGCATTTCTTTTCCGCTACGACTAAGCATCACAAAACGCTTCCGTCGATCATCTTTGTCCTTTATTACTAGAAGTAGTTCTTTCTCAGCCATTTTTTTCAATATTTGTGTCATTGCGCCACTGTCGATAGACGTTTTTTGAGTTAGCTCGGCGATGGTTATTCGATCGGTTTCCCATAACGCTAACATGACCAAATATTGTGGATAAGTAAGATTGAGCTGACTCAATGGTTCTCTATATGCGCGTGTGATGCTATTCGAAGCCATATAGAGTCGGTGGCAAAGTTGGTTTTCTAACTTTAGTTGTTTGTAAGACATGAAGTACTCCTAGGTGTGATTATATTAATTTGCATGCAAATTATTTGCAAGATGTGTTTTCTTGCGTTATTGTTTGTATGCAAACTAAATTTACGAGGAGTATTTGATGAATAAATTACAAAACGTTGCATATACCGCACACGCAACTGCAACTGGTGGACGAGAAGGGTCTGCAAAAACTGATGATGGTCGTTTGGAAGTAGCGCTTTCGACTCCTAAAGGTTTAGGTGGTGATGATGGACAAGGAACTAACCCTGAACAGTTGTTCGCTGCCGGATATGCCGCTTGTTTTATCGGGGCGCTTAAATTCGTTGCTGGTCAAGCTAAAGTTAGCCTGCCGGCCGAAACACATATTGATTCCTCAGTGTCTATCGGCGCTATTGACGGGGGTTTTGGTATTGCAGTTGAATTACTCGTTTCTCTAGGTGATATGGATAAAGAAGAAGCGAAGGGCTTAGTGGATAAAGCCCATATGGTATGTCCATATTCAAACGCAACGCGTGGCAATATTGAAGTAACACTCTCAATTAAGTAATCGACCAAGAAATCAGTCATTTTTCGCGGGCTTTCGGGCCCGCTTTTCTTCACGAAGCATTCAAACCTTATTTAGCCTGATGAGTCCTTCTATTGAGGATATTAATCACAGTGTCGTTCCTTCCTTAAAAGCTGACAAACGTAAATAACATGTAAATCCCTTTGAGCTTTTAATTGCTTTCGTTATATTGATTCTATTAGGTCTCTTAGGGCTTTGGATTTGAACAAAGAAACAGAAGCATATATTGCAATGAATCGTTTCGGTTATGGTGCTACCGAAACGGATGTTCGTGCGATTTCAAAAACCAATCCTACTAGTTGGCTGAAAGCACAATTGGTGCCTTACAAAATGCCTGAAAGTAAGTTCACATCAGAAGTGGCGATTACTGAAGTCATGGCATACAACCAAATAAGAAACCAACTTAAAAACGCGAGTGAAGCCAGCCAAGACATGCAAGCTTCTCTGACGCAAAAGCGTAAAGAGATCGTTTCTCATGCTCGCGATTTAGCGATTGAATCAACAAAATTTAGCTTCAAAACTTCACAGGTCCTTCAAGCGCGTCTACTCGATTTCTTCTCTAATCATTTTAGTATTTCTAGGAATAACCTTTTAATCACAGCGCTCGCACCTACGATAGAGAGAGAAGCCATTGCCGCAAATCTGAGTTTGTCATTCGAAGATATGCTTCAGGCGGTCATCGCACACCCAGCAATGTTGTTGTATTTGAATAATGAACAGTCTATCGGGCCGAATAGTCGAATAGGTAGACGACGCAAAGGGAAGGGTCTTAATGAAAACCTAGCTCGAGAGATCCTTGAACTTCACACTCTTGGTGTTAAGGCCGGTTATACACAGGAAGACGTGGTCGAATTTGCCAAAGCTATAACGGGATGGAGTGTGGGTCGACCGCATAAAAATGAGCCGGCGGGCTTCAAGTATCGAGTATCTGCTCATGAACCAGGAAATCGAGTAGTGCTAGGAAAAGTATACGAGCAAAGAACGAAGCAAGATGGCTTGCGTCAGGGCCAGAATATATTAACTGACTTAGCAATGCACCCTAGCACTGCTCAACACCTTAGTTACAAGTTAGCAAGACACTTTATTGCAGATCAGCCATCTCCCAAACTGGTAGGGGAAATGAAACGAGTTTATTTGGCTTCCCAAGGTAGTATTCCACAAGTAGTTTCTGCGATGATCACTCATCCTGACGCCTGGTCTTTGCAAAATCAGAAATTTAAAACGCCTAGAGAGTTTATTATCTCAAGTTGCCGTGCTTGCCAACTATATCGACCAAAACCAAATGTATTCCAGGTATTAGAATTAATGGGGCAAGGATTCTTCAATGCCGGTTCACCAGCAGGGTACGCAGATACCTCCGATGCGTGGTCTAGTGCACAGGCTTTGCGAGACAGAATAGAGTGGGCAGGGCATTTTGCTGAACAGGTGAAGTTACCTGTAAGTGAGATTGCTAAACAAGCACTCGGACCTCTATTGAGCGCGAAGACAGCAGAGACAATCGCCAGAGCGGAGAGCCAAACCCAGGCTATTACCCTGTTATTACTCAGCCCTGAATTTCAGAGAAGATAGCGCTTATGAAACGTAGAGACTTTTTAAAAGCGTCGGCGGCTAGTTTAGTCATGTTGCAATGTCCTACCGTTTTTGCTTTCAACCCAGTTGCACAAACCAAGACAAAAAAAGTGATTTGGGTAATGCTTCGAGGAGCGCTTGATCCCTTACACACCTTATTTCCGATAGGTGATCCTGACTTTGCTGGCTACCGACAGTCTGTTGTTCAGCCCATTCAGAAAAGCTTACTGACACTTGATCATCAGTTTTCTTTGCATCCCGACTTAGCGTTTTTGCATCAGCTTTATGAGCGCAAGGAAATGACGCCTGTCGTTGCGGTAGCATCAGGATATCGAAAGCGTTCACATTTTGATGGGCAAGATCAACTTGAAAGTGGGCTAGATCACACGCAACACGAAAATGGTTGGTTGGCTAGGGCACTCAATCAGTATCGAGGTAATGGCGTCGCAGTAGCCAGAACGGTTCCAATTGCGCTGCGTGGTGCGACCAATGACGTTGATACTTGGTTTCCATCTAGTTTTCCTGAAGCAGATGAAGATACTCTGGCCCGATTAGCCGATATGTACGAAGGCGACACACACCTAGCCGGTCTGCTAGAGCAAGCTATCGAACAAACTGAAAATCCGAATATGCAAATGAAGGAAACACGCAGACCTAAGTTTCCTTTCTTGGCGCAGCGCTGCGGCGAGCTTTTACGAAATGAGCAAAATACAAGCTGCGGCATGTTAGAAATGGGTGGGTGGGACACCCATAATAATATGAGTAAACGCCTGTCTAGGCAGTTTAGCTTGTTGGATGAAGGCCTAAAAAATATCAGGACTGAGCTGGGCGATACTTGGCAAGATACCTTAATTGTAATCAGTTCTGAATTCGGTCGAACTGTTAAGCTAAATGGCACTGGTGGCAGCGACCACGGTACCGGCGGTGTGATGTTTTTTGCTGGTGGTGCGGTGCGTAAGTTAGGTGGCAAACTACAAGGTGGCCAAGTCATGGGTACATGGCCTGGCTTGCACGAAGATCAACTGTTCGAAAAACGTGATCTCATGCCAACGACAGATATACGTTTTTGGCTTGCTGAAGCATTAATGAGTCATTGGCGTTTATCGCCTTCTCAAATCAAAGCGATCTTCCCCGATATTTAGTCAAGGGCTAGCGCAAAAGCAGTGCGCCAGCCAGAGAAGCGCTTAGTCTATCAGTGCTTGGTAAACCAAATTGCGGAGATCATCATGATATCGGTGGGTACCGATAGGCACAAACTGCGCCATTCCAATGATAATAAGATTCTCTTTTGGGTCGACTCTAAAGTAAGTTGATGCTGCGCCTCCCCACCCAAAGTTACCTTCTGAACTTAAAAATCGACTTTGCCCCTCGTCGACGGTTACCGAAACTGCTAGTCCATAGCCTTCACCAAGTGAATTAGCTGCATATGGAACTAAGTCTGCAGGAAGATGATTGCTCGTCATATATTCAACTGTTTTTCGACCTAAGATCCGAACACCGTTTATTTCACCCCCATTTAATAGCATTTGTGCAAAGGTAAGATAATCGTCCATGGTTGAGACTAAGCCGCCGCCACCATTATGAACTTCTGGGTCACTCAAAAAGTCGCCTAAAGGTTCATTTTCCATCGGAATCGTGTTTCCATTCTTGTCGCTACTGTATATTTGCGCTAGTCGGTGAGCTTTATCAGGAGCAACTGAGAAACCAGTGTCGGTCATTCGAAGAGGTACAAAAATGTTCTTTTGCATGTATTCGCCCAGTTTCATTCCAGACAACCGTTCAACTAACGCCCCAATCACATCGGTATTCACACCATAGTGCCACTGAGTGCCAGGTTGATGATTGAGTGGGAGTTTAGCCAGTTCACTCATGACATCTTCCGCTTTCACTTTGCCCTGTGTCATGGGAGATGCGCGATACAAATTATCAACTTCGCTACCAGTAAAACCATAACTGAAACCGGCAGTGTGCATGAATAAATCAATAATTCTGATGGGTGCATTTGCATCTTCAAGCACCATATCATCACCGCTACCACTAACATACACTTTTAAGTTTGCTAGTTCAGGTATATACCAAGCAATGGGATCATTCATATGAAACTTGCCTTGCTCCCATAGTTGCAGTGCGGCCACAGCAGTGACTGGTTTTGTCATTGAATAAATACGGAAGATAGTGTCTTTCTGTAACTCAAGTCCAGCCTCGCGATCTTGCATGCCAAGTGTGGAGTCATGGACTATCTCTCCATTCCTGGCGACCAATGTGCTGATTCCTGCTAGTTTACCTTCGTCAATATACCTTTGCATTTTAGTGTCGATGTTTTGTAATCGACCTTTAGAAAAGCCTTGGTTTTTGTTAGCAACTGCATTGGTGTTGGCGTCATAGGGTAGGCGATGCTCAGTAACCGATATACTGCATGCCGATAATATAAGGCAGAGGCTTATGAGGAGATAATGCCGCATAAATAAGTCCTTTTCTAAGAAGTTTTTTGTAGTGTAGCCCGCCGAACCATTTGAATCTAGTTTATTATATTGAGTAAATATAGCGCTATGACTTGTCTTTTTTTGTCTTGCTTATTCGATGAATTCACGGTCCTCATGGTTAAATTAATCGCTTTTAATCTAATTTTAATGTTGAAGCAAAGTCTTTTTCAATTTACTCGCCTATACTCTTAACATCCACAAAGCCTATAGAGTGACTATATCTCTATTGGTCGGAAGTTTTAAAACCATAAAATAAAGTGTATTAGAACGAGTGCTTGCGGCTTATTTCCGCAGTCATTTATAAATTAGAAAACGTTGACGACACCAGACAAAGTCTGCTGTAAAACCCAACAGAGGTTAAATATGAACAAGTTTACACCTACAAAACTAGCTATCTTTTCATCACTTGCTGCAGCTCTATTAGTTGGCGCGAGTCCTGCAATTTCTAAAACTGTCGGCGACGATGTTATTGAGAAAAACCGTGCCGCTCTCGAAATGAACACTGATGGAAAGGGCTTTGGTCCCCAGTCTCCAAGAGACATCGATTCTAAAGAGGGTACTAACAAGCGAGTTTTTGGCTTTGCTGCACCGTCAACACAAATGAACTTGTGTAACATTCATTTTCACAAAAATGCAGAACACAAGGGTGGTGAGTTCACAACCTATGCTGGTAATGGTGACGGTAAAGGTTACATGACTGGCTTCAAATATGATGGTGCACTTTCTGCTGCCGAAACAAAACCAGTCAACAAAAACATCTGTGCTGCCAAGGGTGGTTCACTAATGGCGGGCGATACTATTGAATTGCATTATGTCTATACGTCAAATGATATCAAGCCAGGTCCAACCTTGGGCGCGTGTTTGTCAGACAGTTCAATGAACCCAGGTCTTCGTGTTGAAGGTCAAGTGTTCGTTCTTGTAAACGATGACGATGCATTAGACTTCGAAGACTTAGCGAAAGTAGAGCAGCGCGATGGCTATTATCAAGCTGTCAACATTCCGAATAATACGGGTACACCGGTTGAGTATATTGGTTCAACCACAGGCCCCTCATTCAATGAAAAAGCTTCTCCTCTGAAAGTAAGCTGGAGCGTAAGACCTCAGGTTGCTAAAGTAGATATCAATTCAGTTGGTGAATGGTGTGAAAGCAATGAGTTCAACGAAGATCATGCTCACGGCGTTAGAAATCTGGTAACAAATGAGAAGCTACTTTCTCCAATCAAGTAGTAGAAACGGTGTTTACGCTTGGGCGGTTTCGCCCAAGCGATATCCATTCCCGCGTAATGTCTGAATCGCAATTGCTTTATCCGCATCCAAGCGCTTTCTTAAGCGACTAATATAAACATCCACAATATTGGTGTTGGGGTCACTGTAAGTCTGCCACACTCGGCTCAATATTCTTTCTCTCGACAAAACTTTGTTCTTGTTTTCGAGCAAATACTGAAGCAACTCATACTCTATTTTAGTTAAGCCTATTTCTTCTCCGTTTAGTTTTGCCACTCGCTCATCTAGCAATAGTTCTAGCTTTGAGAATTTCAGCGAGTTTATTGTATCGGGTGTTTGTTGGGTTACTCGCCGTTTCAAGGCAACGATCCGTGCTAACAATTCATCGAAATCGAAAGGTTTACATAAATAGTCATCTGCACCTTCTTGTAAGCCTTTGACTCTCTCATTAACTTCATCAAGAGCCGTTAGCATTAAAATCATGGGAGGGTTGGGAAGGGCTTTCAATGCAGAAACAATAGACACGCTATCCTCATCACCAAACATTCTGTCCAATACGAGGATCGTAGACGAATGCTTTTTAACAAAAGGTAATATCTCATGCAGTTGGCTCAGAGTGTCACATTCGTAGCCTTCTGTTTTAAGACCTTTTTCTAAAAAACGTAATAGCGGTAATTCGTCATCAGCGATTAATATTTTCATGATTCATTTTTCAGTGTTAAGTTATCTAGCGGTAATTTGACAGAAAAGGTCGTTCCTTCACCTTGCACGGAATTGACACTAATGCTGCCTTTATGGGCCTCAACAATCGCTTTGGCAATGGGCAAACCAAGACCAACTCCCTCATTATGCTTGCTGAAGCGAACAAAACGTTCGAAGATATTCTCAATTTCAGCTCCTGAAATACCCTCGCCAGTATCCGACACTGAGATGTTAATGCATTCCTCAGAATAACCTATCGATATTTTAATGGCTTCATTCTTGGCTGAATACTTGTTAGCGTTATCGAGTAATATTGAAAAAACCTGTTCTATTCTTGGTTTGTCTATGCGTACCTTTGTCAGTGTATTTTTAATATTCTCATCAACTTCAATATTTCTGTTTTCGCAAAGTTTACGCCACTTTGCGACTTCTGACATGATAATGGGCTCCATATCCATGCTAGAAAGCTCTAAATGAAGCTCAGTCATCTCAGCTCTTGTGAGTAGTAATAAACCATCAACTAAGTGGCTCAAGTTGACGGCTTGATCGAGTATTACTTGCAGTGTGTCTTTGTATTCTGCCTCTGAGATAGACTTCACACGCAAAGTCACTTGAGCCTCACCTCTTATGATCGTTAAAGGCGTGCGCAATTCGTGCGATACATCAGCAATGAATTGACGACGACGAGAGTCTATTTTGGTCAACTGTAGGTTGGCTTGGGTTAACTCGCTAGTGCGTTGCTCTACCTGGAACTCTAAATTTTTGCGGGAGCGAGCTTCGTTTGCCTCGTGTTCTTGCAGCCGCTTAGCGAGCTGATTGATTGAGGTGGCGAGTTGCTGAAATTCACTATCAAGAGTATCAGAAATAGGCTTTCGGTAGTCACCGTTGGCTATTGTATTGGTGGCGCGCTGAATGAGTATAAGCGGCTGATAAAGTTGGTTAAATAACCAATAGCAGGCATAGCCAATAAGCGGGACTACCAATAGACCTAGAATCAATGTAAACCAAACTATCGCTGTATTTAAGGCATTTATTCGCGCATTGATGCTACTCACTACTCGACTTTGACGCACTTCTGCTGCGTTTATCGCTTCTCTAAATTCATTGTCGATACTCTCTTCTAGCAAGTTGCGTAGGTTTTGTTTTTGCGCAATGGGGACACTAGTACTGTTTTCTACAATCA
The DNA here is from genome assembly GCF_031846205.1 of Alteromonas sp. W364. NCBI lineage: Bacteria > Pseudomonadati > Pseudomonadota > Gammaproteobacteria > Alteromonadales > Alteromonadaceae > Alteromonas > Alteromonas sp. W364. Next base: position 217,447 of record NZ_JAVRID010000008.1, read on the forward strand.
TCTCAAATTCATTGATTATGGATGTAATTAAACTATCAAGTTCGTCGGTATCTTCTACGGTACCTAGCGTGAAATCTTCACCTAAAGCTTCTCGTTGCTTTAATTCCAAGCGTCTAATATTGACGATAGATTCAGCGATAATCGCCCGCTTTTTGCGGACATTTGCTTGGTTGGCATTTTTACCAAAAATAATTTCATCGGTAAGCTGTTTAAAGAGCCGGTAAGAAATACTGGAAAGCTGTTGATGCTCACTTAATAAGGACTGAGCAATTGTACTCTGTTCCAAGTTCTGCCGCGTAAGGTGCGCAGATACCGCTGTGCATGCAAGTGCAATGAGTAGGATAAAGGCCGTGCCCAAACCAAAAAAGAAGAGCTTTTTCTTATACATCTCTAAAACAATCCTTATTTAATATTTCATCTAATATTTAGTTGTTGCCGCAATCAATGTCATTCCCGCCACCAACGTCATTCCCGCCACCAACGTCATTCCCGCCACCAACGTCATTCCCGAGTAGTCGGGAACCTAGCTCCCCATCTGCATGGGGATGACGCAATGCACATAGTCATCCCCATGTAGATGGGAACCTAGCTCCCCATCTACATGGGGATGACGCAATGCACATAGTCATTCCCGAGTAGTCGGGAACCTAGCTCCCCATCTACATGGGGATGACGCAATGCACATAGTCATTCCCGAGCAGTCGGGAACCTAGCTCCCCATCTGCATGGGGATGACGCAATGCACATAGTCATTCCCGAGTAGTCGGGAACCTAGCTCCCCATCTGCATGGGGATGACGCAATGCACATAGTCATTCCCGAGCAGTCGGGAACCTAGCTCCCCATCTACATGGGGATGACGCAATGCACATAGTCATTCCCGAG
>NZ_JAVRID010000009.1:0-210903 GCF_031846205.1 Alteromonas sp. W364
CAGACGGATGCTTCTTTAAACTTAATTGTCACTACTCAAGCAATACTAATTTTTAAGGGCATTGTGGGAGGCTAGATTCCTGCCTTCGCAGGAATCATATGTTAAAACGGGAATAAAAGAATATTGCTTACTTTGCGCTTTTCAAATGGTCAGCGACTAAGAATGCCATTTCCAATACTTGATCAGCATTTAAGCGCGGGTCACATTGCGTTTGATAAGCTTTAGACAAGTCATCATCACCTATCTTGTAAGCGCCGCCAGTGCATTCGGTAACATGTTGACCGGTCATTTCAAGGTGGATACCACCAGCATGCGTTCCTTCCGCTTTGTGCGCATCAAAAAACTGCTTTATTTCGGTTAGGATTGCATCAAAGTTTCTGGTTTTATATCCGCTGGATGAGGTAATTGTATTACCATGCATTGGATCTGAGCTCCACACAACATTGCGACCTTCAGCTTTTACTCGGCGCAACAGGCGCGGCAAGTTATCACCTAAATTATTGGCCCCCATGCGCGTTATCAAGGTTAAGCGCCCTGGAATGTTATTTGGATTCAAGGCATCAATTAAGCGTATCAACTCATCTTCTTGCATGCTCGGACCAACTTTCACTCCAATCGGATTGTTGATACCACTAAAGAACTCAACATGAGCATGGTCCAACTGACGCGTTCTTTCGCCAATCCATAGCATATGTGCCGAGCAGTTATATGGTTTGCCAGTCAGAGTATCAATACGGGTAAGCGCTTGTTCGTAATTCAGTAACAACGCCTCATGAGACGTAAACAGAGAAGTCTCATGCAAAGCACTATTACTCTGTGAATTAATGCCTATCACATCCATAAACGACAAGGTGTCTTGAATACGGTCTGCCATATCTTGGTAACGCTCTTTCAGAGGGTTGCTCTCTAAAAATGCCATATTCCAACGATTAACCTGATGTAAATCGGCCAAACCACCCTGAGCAAAGGCTCGTAATAGATTTAAGGTTGCAGCACTGCGATGATAGGCATCAATTAGTCTGTTTGGATCTGGCTGTCTTGACGCTTCTGTAAACTCGAAACCGTTTATGATATCGCCGCGATAACTAGGCAAGGTAATGCCATTAATCGTCTCGCTATCGGAAGAGCGAGGTTTAGCATATTGTCCTGCCATTCTGGCTACTTTTGTTACCGGACAACGACCAGCAAAAGTCAGTACAATCGCCATTTGCAATATGACTTTAAACGTATCTCTAATTTTTGGTGCATTGAATTCATCAAAGGACTCAGCGCAGTCGCCACCTTGTAGCAAGAAGCCCTTACCTTCACAAACATCTCCCAATTGTTTAAACAACTGGCGTGTTTCTTCGGCAAAAACCAGAGGAGGATAGCTTGCTAACTTTGCTTCTATCTCTTTAAGTGCTTTTTGATCTTGATAGGTGGGTTGTTGAAGAATAGGTTTCGATCTCCAACTATCGGCTTGCCATTGACTCACTGTATTTCCTTTTTACTGTTTCAAATGTTTTTATTGTGATGCTATTAAATGCTTACGCTTCTTTTATTCTTGTCTTGTCAATGCTAATACTTCGTTAAGTAAAGGCTTACAAGGGTGTAGACTACCATATCAATCTTTAATTTGGTCTTCTAATAAACGTTTTTTCTATATTATTATTGAGCTGGAGCAATTCGAAGGGATATTCGTAAAGTTCAGTGACACCGGAGGCTGTAAGCATCGCCTTGCTCTCACCACTGGCTTGGCATTTCCCCTGCTTGAGCAATAGGACCTTATCGGCAAAACGCAAAGACAAATTAACGTCATGAACACTCATCACTAGCAAGTTTCCCATGACTACCAATGTCTTAAATAGAATGAGTACCGACTCCTGAAAGGCAATATCAAGATTTTGTAAGGGTTCATCCATTAGAAGAATGGCTTCACCTTGCTGAATTGCTGGCCACACTTGCAGCAAAACACGTGCAATATGAACACGTTGTTGCTCACCACCACTCAGTTCATTCAGAGGACGATCGAGCAAGGCGTTGACATGAAGAGCTTCATCTAACTCAGTAGGCACTAAAATATCTGGAATAGAGCTTGGAGTCGTATGCTGCTGAAATAGTGTAGATTGATCCAAATAAAAGCTGAGTAACTCTGACACGCTAAGTGAGAAAGCTAGAGAATAGGTTTGTTGTAAATAAGCTCGGGTCGTTGCCCGCTCACTAATACTAATGTCGCTTAAGGCCCTACCATCATAGATGACATCGCCAACGTTGGCCTCTGTCAGCCCCGACAACACATCGAACAAGGAGCTTTTGCCTGCACCGTTTTGACCCAAAACGTGCCAACATTCGCCTCTATTCAAAGATAAATTGATATCCTCAAAGCGATTATGTAAGCAGAGTTTTCTGGCTTGTAGCATGGCTGTCGGCTTCACTCATTCCTACTTTTTACAATTTATTTGTTATTTGCCGCAACGGCAACAGGCGTCCCAGGATGTTGTTGAAGAACCTTGTCGACATATTCTTTGCGCTTTTCTGTCGCTTTCTCACCGAACAGAATCTCACATGCTTCAATCATCCCAGGCGTGTTCACAATATCGGTTTTACGTAACACCATTTCAATTTTTGAACGCCGGCGCACGAAATCTTCAAGCTTAGTAATCATCTCACGTCTTGCAGCGTAGTGCACCTCCGCTCTTAGGTATTCAGCATTCTTCATCAACTGCTCTGCTTGAGTGGGATCTCGTTGAATCTCATCTAATATTTGCAGTGCGTGAATATCATATCTTCGCCACAGTCTTGTTGTGAGTTTTTCTGAGCTATAACTTGGCGTCATATCGTCTAGGCCAATCAAAGCAGCTCGATATTCAAATTCTTGCTTTATGTTTGCTGCCGATTCACCATACCAAATTGCATCTCGATGACTTAACGAAATACCCAAGTCTTCAATAATATCTGCAATCTCTTCACCCACATTGATGCAGTCGGTCAGTTTACCGCCGAATACACTTAAGTATTTATCTTCTTTGTTCACATCAATTGCGTGCTTACGGGATAGTTGCACCCAATCTGCTTCGCCCTGCCCACCTTTCACGGCAAGGGGTCTCACGCCACAGCGTTCAGAAATAATATCGTCACGCGTTAATGGCTTCTCGAGATCCAACAAAGCATTAACGTTATCCAAGATAAAGTCACGATCAGCTTCACTCACTTCAGGATGTGGATCTTCAATTTGATTATCGGTGGTCCCCAAACAGGTTTTTTGCCCCATGGGGATAACGAAAAACAATCTACCATCAGATGCAAAAAAGGCTAAAACTTTGTCGACTTTCGTTAGCTTATCAACAATTAAATGAACACCTTTGGAGAACAAATGCTGATGCTCAGTTTTCTGTTCAACTTGATCGTTGTATTGGTCTACCATTGGACCGCAAGCGTTAATAATTGACTTTGACCGAATTGTAAAAGCCTGCCCTGTTTCTTGATCAACCGCTTGAGTGTGCCAAATGCCATCGACCTTCTCACTTTTCTCAGCGCCAACATAGTTTGTAACTATTGCACCATTATCCATAGCACTGCGCACGAAGTTAAAAACAAAGCGTGCGTCATTATCGTGTAAGAATGCGTCCGAATACTCAAATCCACCTTGAGCATTGGAGACATCAATAGCCGGCTCTAAGGCTTTTATTTTTGCGGAAGATAGAAATTGAGGTGCTTGCGTAAAAAAGCGCCCCATTAGCCAATATAAAAAGGTCCCGATAAACACAAACCAAGCAGGAAATCGAAAACCCTTTTGCAGTGTCGTTAAAAAGCGTATCTCTTGAACTGTCGATGGATAGCTTCTCATCAAATGATTTCGACTTTTACATAGTTTATTCACTAGCAGGTATTCGTGATTTTCTAGATATTTAATACCACCCCATGCCAAATTCGATGAGTTAGATGAGGTATGCCCCGCAAAATCCCCCTTATCAATCATCGCCACGCTGGCCCCTTTGCGCGAAAGAGAAGCTGCAGATACAGCACCATTAATGCCGGCACCGAGCACAAGCACGTCGAATACTTCAGCGGAGAGCTTGTCTATATTGGTTTCTCGAAGAATCATATTTCCTTCCATACCCTATTTCATTGAAGATGCTTTCATAAACGTTTAAGATTACGTCATTACTCACTTTAATCATACGTACTTTATTTCTAAAGTGTTTATTTTTGTTATAAAAAAAGCATTTTTTATCGAACAATATCTGTACATTGTATGAATTTCGCTGACGAATCATTTAAGTATCATGTAAATATGATATATATGATTTATTATTCTTTCAAGCCTTGATAACATACAACGAAGTGCCATCGATAAATCGTTTGTCAGTTGCAAGCATTTAAAATTCTGCTTATCTTAATAAAAAACAAATAGGATGTCCGCATGTCAAGCCAGCAAGGTATTCTGTCAATAGACCAAGGAACCACCTCCACAAGAGCAATCGTTTTTAACTTGGACGGTACAAAGGTAGCAACATCTCAGAAAGAATTTACTCAGTTTTATCCAAACAATGGTTGGGTGGAGCACGATCCTGAAGAGATTTGGAAAACCACAGTAGAAACGTGTAAAGATGCCATTCATCAAGCACAGGAAAAAGGCGTGACCGTTGCCGGAATTGGTATCACCAATCAACGAGAGACAACCCTGGTTTGGGATCGTGAAACAGGACAAGCGATTTATAATGCTATCGTTTGGCAAGACCGTCGCACTTCGGCTTTCTGTAACAGTATTAAAGACAAGGAAGCTGCTGTCACGGCTAAAACAGGTCTATTGTTAGACCCATACTTTTCAGCCTCCAAGGTAAAGTGGTTGCTTGATGAAGTTGACGGAGCACGCGCATTGGCTGAGCAAGGTAAATTAGCATTCGGCACTATCGACAGCTTCTTGATTTGGCGTCTCACTGGTGGCAAAAAACATGTCACCGATACAACCAATGCTTCAAGAACAAACCTATTTAATATTCATGATCTTAAATGGGATAAAGATCTATTAGCACTTTTTGATGTGCCTGAGTCAGTGCTACCAGAAGTCTTACAATGTGCTGACGACTTCGGTACTACCCAAGCTAATCTATTCGGAAAGTCACTTCCAATTGCTGGCGTTGCAGGTGATCAGCAAGCCGCCCTGTTTGGTCAGTGTTGCTTTAATCCAGGCGATTTAAAATCTACCTATGGCACGGGCTGTTTCGCGCTCTTAAATACTGGAGACAAAGCCTTAAACTCTCAGCATAAATTACTCACAACCATCGGTTACACTATTAATGGCAAAACAACCTACGCATTAGAAGGGTCCATCTTTACTGCTGGAGCGAACATTCAGTGGTTAAGAGACGGCATAGGAGTGATCAATGATGCAAAAGAAAGCCAAGCATTAGCTGAATCATTAGACTATGACCATGGCGTCGTCCTCGTACCAGGCTTTGCAGGTTTGGGCGCCCCGCACTGGAACCCCGATGCAAGAGCAAGTTTATATGGCATGACGAGAGGCACTTCTCAAGCCCATTTCGCTCGCGCAGCGCTTGAAGCCGTTTGCTATCAAACCTATGATTTACAGCAAGCGATGGCAAGTGATGGGATTGCATCATCAAAAGTATTAGTTGATGGTGGAATGGTTGCTAATGACTGGTTGTGTCAATTCTTGTCCGACATTCTTCAAGTTGATATTCAACGCCCAAAAAATATGGAGACCACAGCAATAGGCGCAGCATATTTAGCCGGCTTGCAACTGGGTCTATATAAAAACCTAGAAGACATTATGAGTCATAAACAAATTGAAAATACTTTTAGTCCACGTATTGACCAAGGGATTCGCACTACCCTGCTTTCTCAATGGCAAAAAGCGGTTGATGCTACTTTAGCGTTTAGTGAAGGCGCTGCTGTTTAAGCAGACTATAAATAAATAGCGGGCCGCCGATACTGGCGGTCAACATGGAAACTGGCACAATAAATTCAAATACCCACTCATTTATGCTCGCGGTAAAGATCAGCAAACCAGCCCCTAGAAGACCTGACATTGGCATGACAATTCGATTATCGTGGCCCCAAAATTGCCTGACAAAGTGCGGTATGAGCAGGCCAATAAAAGCAATGCTGCCAGCAATAGATACACTTGTTCCGATCAATAAAGCGCACAGTATTAGTACGTTTCTTTCAAATTTCTTCGGCTCTAAGCCTCTTAATTGTGCTGCTGATGCACCCAAATAAAGCCAATTAAGTTTGCTAGTTTGTAGCATTAAAAGCACTGCAGGGATAAGAATGAGAGGTGCAGCGAATAATAAGCTAATGTAATTGGTATTGTGCAAGCTACCCATTAGCCAAAAACTAAGGTTTTTAATTGATTGTGGTGGCGCATACAAATATAACCACCCAATGATTGCGCCCGCAATGGTGGAGATACCAATACCCGCTAAGATCACCGAACTCATTGAAGCTTGTAACTTTCGCGCTAAGGCAAAGATTAAAAAACTAGAAATCATTGCACCAACAAAACAGGCCAAAGGAAGCATGTAGTAACTCAAACTTGCCCATTGGTTAGAGCCAAGCGTGATTGACCCCGTCAGTAATACCACAGCAGCCATTAAGCTTGCTCCTGCGCTTATTCCTATTATGCCGGGGTCGGCTAATGGGTTTCTTAACAGAACTTGCAAAGTCGCTGAACTGAGTGCAATTGCTACTCCAACCAAGATAGCGGTGAACAAAACGGGAAGCTTAATTTGGAGCAATATGTGCAGTTCAACGGGATCTGATAAATAAGAAAATCCATCAGCGCTCAAAAATACAAAACTACTCATAAGTAAAAATGCGAGCGCCCCAATGAGCGGTCTACTTCGCATTTGTTCTGAAGATGTAATGGGCGTCTCCTAGAGCATCTTATTTGAGCTTTTGTAACAAGCCCTCGCTTGCTTGCTCAATAAGGTCTAATACTAATTCGAAGCCTCTTTTGCCGCCGTAGTAAGGGTCTGGCACCTCGCTAAATCCGGCATTCGCGTAATCTAAAAATAAGCGAATCTTATGCTGATGTTCACTTGGGCATTTACGTTTTAGGTCGCGCAGGTTGGCTTCATCCATAGCCATAATATAATCAAATTGACTAAAATCGCTCTCTACTACTTTGCGACACTTCAATTTTGATAAGTCATAGCCCTTTTTCGTTGCTACTTCTTGCGAGCGTTTATCTGGTGCCGCCCCGTCGTGGAAGCCAGCAGTACCTGCTGAATCAACTTTTATAGGTAAGCCTGCTTGTCGCGCTTTGTGCGCGAATACACCCTCAGCAGTTGGTGAACGACATATATTGCCAAGACAAACGAACAAAACTGAGTTTATTTTATTTTTTTCAGACACTTACGTAAAAATCCAGTCGTTTATTGAAAAATATTACTGAGCTAAAATAGGCTTTATTAGAGACCATTATTTGAGCCAAGTTTGCGGGTATTCTTAATGTCATTATGACATTACTACGCTGCCATATATAGAAATATTTTTACATCAAAGCTGACTCGCTATTCTTTCCGAGCGCGTATCACTTCATCAAATGCCAAACCACACATTAGTTACAACTCAAACAATAAAATCAAACAACATAACCTTTAAATAGCTCAAAACTGGCATAAACCCCTAAAGATACCTATAATAATCATTACAACACGAACCATTCTAATCAATACCTTATCTTTGGTTAATGAGATTGTTTGAAATAATTAAATTAGGGAAGAAGAGAGGGAGGCAATATGCTCATCAGCTTAAACGAAGTGTTAAGTTTTGTGATAAAAGCAAACAACGGTACCGTCGGTAAAGCGTATGATCTGTTGATTGATGATCGTTCGTGGACATCGCGCTTTTTGGTCGCCGATACCAACACCTGGATGCCAATGAGTCATAAGGCCTTGATTTCGCCTGTAGCGTTGGACGAATTAAATATACAGGGAGAAGAAGTGCTTGTTTCTATTTCTAAGGAACAAGTGAAGGCTGCTCCATCTGCAGATTCAGAGACGCCTGTTTCACGAGAGTTTGAGAAAGCATATTTTGATTACTTTGGTTATGGTTACTATTGGATAGGCCCGAGTGTTTGGGGCGATCACGCTTACCCTACCGCTTTAGCCGATGATGATGTCGCCAGTAAAAAAACGCGACTAGAAGAAGCGGAAGAAGAAACCCGTCACAACCACCTGCGTTCAATCCGTGAAATTATGCACTATGGAATTATCGCCACAGATGGCGCTAAAGGGCATGTGTATGACTTCATTTTAGATACCTATACTTGGTCACTTGACTACATTGTGGTCGATACTAGGGATTGGCTACCAGGCGGCAAGAAAGTCCTGATGTTGCCGAGTCAATTTTCAGAAATCAGTTGGTCATCGCAAGCACTGATGTGCGATCTCACGCTCGAACAAGTGCGTGCGTGTCCTGAATACAAGCCAGAATCTCTGAATGAACTTAGTTATTTGGAAAGTGTTCGTCATTCACTTTCTCAAAAAGTGACTTCATTGACCTAACGGGGCAATTGCTCCTAAGGCAGACAATGTCATTTAAGCAAAAATCTAATCCAGAAAGCATTCTATATGGCCAAGAAACAGAAAAAGCCTTAGAGAACTTCCAAATTAGCCAGTTAACAATGCCGCGAATGTTTATTCGCTCACTTGGTCTACTGAAATACGCTTGTGCCAAAGCAAATAGAGATTTAGGTAAGCTAGAACCAGAGATAAGCACAGCTATACAGAGAGCCGCCATTGAAGTTGCCGAAGGTATTCATGACGACCAGTTTAATGTCGATGTTTTTCAAACGGGCTCTGGTACAAGTACCAATATGAACGCCAATGAAGTCATTGCAAAGCTCGCTTCAGCATCGACGGGGGCAGCAGTTCATCCAAATGACCACGTCAATTGTGGCCAAAGTTCCAATGATATTATTCCTTCTTGCATTCACATTAGCGCTGCTTTTAGTGTGTCTGAATCGTTGTTACCTGCACTTGATCACCTTGCGGATAAAATAGATGAGCAAGCACACGCTAATCGAAAAACGATTAAAACTGGTCGCACCCACCTTATGGATGCAGTGCCGATGACTTTTGGACAAGAGCTCAGTGGCTGGTCAGCACAAATAAAAAACGCCAAATCTCATGTTGAAGTGTGTTTTCCTCAATTGCTGGAACTTGCGGTGGGTGGCAGCGCAATTGGGACAGGTATTAATACACACCCTCAATTTGGTGAGGAAGTCACTAAAAACATTAATAAACGTCTTAACTTGCAATTTAAAGAGGCGGATAACCATTTTGCGGCAATCAGTTCGCAAGATGCTGTTGTTGCACTAAGTGGCTCTTTACGTTCAACGGCATTAAGCTTGAGCAAAATAGCCAATGACCTACGTTGGTTGAGCAGCGGCCCGACGAGTGGTTTAGGTGAAATCACGCTTAAAAAACTGCAAGCAGGCAGTAGCATCATGCCCGGTAAGGTAAACCCAGTTATCCCAGAATCCGTTTTAATGGCCTGCACTCAGGTTCAAGGCAATGATTTTGCTATTTCTTTAGGTGGCCAAGCTGGCAACTTTCAATTGAATACCATGTTACCGCTCATCGCATTTAATATCATTCAGAGCATTGAACTATTAAGCAACGCAAGCACAGCCTTGGCTGAAAAGGCGATTGACGGTATGACCGTTAACCACGATCACATAAGCGATAAACTTTGGCGGAACCCCATCTTGGTGACGAGTTTAGTCGATAAACTAGGCTATGATAAGTGCGCAGAAATTGCTGAAAAAAGCTTCCATGAGCAACGTTCAGTATTAGATGTGGCTGAAGAGCTATCTGGTATATCGCGAGCCGATTTAAAAACTTACATGGAACCCAGCAAGTTGACCAATGAACATCGCAGCAACAAAAACACCAGCTAAAGTTACAAAAGTAAATCCGCTAGCGCTTTTTTACTTACATAAGCGAATTCTATTTTAAATGCTAATATTAAACGAAAGTATAAGTAGCGTGGCGACGAACACGCCAAACCAATCACGAACTGGAGATCAGGATGAGTAAAAATAAATTTAACACTCAGAATCAGCTTGAAGTAGAAGGAAAAACGTATCAGTTTTACGATTTAGGTAAGCTTTCAGCACAAGATAAAGTGAGTAAACTCCCCTACTCAATCAAGGTACTACTTGAAAATCTATTGCGTAATTTTGACGACCTTCATGTGAGTGAAAAAGATATCGAAGAGGTTATCAATTGGCAAAGTGATGCAGAGCCCTCCGCGCAAATTGCATTTACCCCTGCTCGCGTTGTTCTGCAGGACTTTACCGGGGTTCCCGCTATCGTCGATTTAGCGGCTATGCGCGATGCCGTTGTCAACCTTGGCGGTGAAGCCAAGGCCATTAACCCTCAAGTTCCCGTCGACCTAGTCATTGACCATTCAGTAATGGTTGACTACTTTGGCAATGATTCAGCCTTGAGAAAGAATACTGAAAGAGAGTTTGAACGTAACCAAGAACGTTATCAGTTTCTGCGCTGGGGTCAAAAAGCCTTTAAGAACTTTCGGGTTGTGCCACCTGGCACCGGAATAGTGCATCAAGTCAACTTAGAGTACCTTGGTCAGGTGGTCATGCAAGACACTGACGATGCGATGTTATATCCAGATACATTAGTTGGCACTGACAGCCACACAACCATGATCAATGGCTTGGGTATATTAGGTTGGGGAGTTGGCGGAATAGAAGCTGAAGCAGCTATGCTTGGTCAACCAATCAGCATGTTGCTGCCAGAAGTGGTAGGGTTTGAGCTGAGTGGCGCATTAGCAGAAGGCGCAACGGCTACCGATTTAGTATTGACTGTAGTAGAGATGCTCCGTAAAAAAGGTGTGGTCGGTAAGTTTGTTGAATTTTATGGTGATGGATTAGCTAATCTTCCCCTTGCAGATAGAGCAACAATTGCCAACATGGCGCCTGAATATGGCGCAACCTGCGGTATCTTTCCAGTCGACGATGCCACTTTAAATTACTTAGCTCTCAGTGGACGTAGTACAGAACAAATTGCGATTGTTGAAGCCTATGCAAAAGCGCAAGGAATGTGGCGAGAAGATGGTGAAGCACCCGCCAATTATAGTGCCACACTCGCCTTAGATTTGAGCGATGTTGTGCCCAGCATTGCGGGCCCCAAAAGACCACAGGATCGAATTGCACTATCGGAGGCAAAAGGTGCTTTTGTTGAGCACATGCAAATTTTGGGTGTCGAACTTGAGGATAACAATGTCTCTCAATTTGCTGACGAAGGTGGTGCCAATGCCATTGGTCAGGAACCAAGAGAAAATGCAGTCCCTATTGAAATAAATGGGCAAAAAACACAGTTGCAACATGGTGACATCGTTATTGCTGCAATCACGTCTTGCACAAACACCTCGAATCCAGATGTTATGATTGCTGCGGGCTTGGTTGCTCAAAAAGCTATCGCACGGGGATTAAAGGTCAAACCATGGGTGAAAACCTCGCTTGCTCCAGGCTCTCAAGTCGTCCCGGCATACTTGGAAAACGCAGGGGTGATGGGTTCTTTAAATGAGCTCGGTTTTGATATTGTAGGCTTTGGTTGTACTACATGTATTGGTAACTCGGGCCCCTTACCTGAAGCTGTTAGCGCGGCTATTAACAAAGGAAACCTAACCGCTTGCTCGGTACTTTCCGGGAATCGTAACTTCGAAGGTCGAATACACCAAGACGTGCGAGCTAACTATCTTGCGTCACCACCTCTGGTAGTTGCATATGCTTTGGCTGGCTCCATGACCATTAATATCGCAGAAGATGCATTAGGCTTCGATGAAAACAATGACCCTGTCTACCTGAAGGATATTTGGCCAAGCCAACAAGAAATAAATGAGAAAGTGACCAGCTCGATTTCTGCAGAACTTTATAAAGAAAAGTATGCCGACGTGTTTGATGGCACGCCACAATGGCAAGAGCTGTCTACCCCTGAAGGTGAAAACTATGCATGGCCAGAGTCGACTTATGTTCGCAACCCGCCCTATTTTGATGGTTTAAGTAAGGATATTGCGAGCTTATCTGACATTAAAGATGCCAGATGTATCGTTAAAGTGGGTGACTCTATTACCACTGACCATATTTCACCGGCGGGTGCGATTCAAGCCAAAAGCCCTGCAGGTGAATATTTAGACAGCCATAGTGTCGCCCAAAAAGACTTTAATAGTTTGGGCTCAAGGCGAGGTAACCACGAAGTAATGATGCGTGGTACTTTTGCAAACACCCGCTTACGTAACCAATTGGCACCGGGTACTGAGGGAGGTTTCACAACCTATTGGCCAGACCAAGATGTAACCAGTATCTATGACGCAGCGATGCGATATAAGGAAAGTAAAACACCTCTTGTTGTGCTAGCTGGAAAGGAGTATGGCACTGGCTCTAGTCGAGACTGGGCAGCAAAAGGCACTAAATTACTCGGCATCGAAGTGGTGATTGCTCAAAGCTATGAACGAATTCATCGCTCTAATTTAGTTGGTTTTGGCGTTTTACCATTAGAGTTTGCTGACGATCAAAATGCAGATGACTTGGGCTTAGATGGCAAAGAGTCTTATACATTTGGTAGTCTTGCGGACAAACCGAAGTCAATTAATGTAATCGCTGAAAAAGAGGATGGCGAGCGCATTGAGTTTACTGCTAAGGTTAGAATTGATACGCAAAGTGAATGGCACTACTACCAGCATGGCGGCATTTTACATTATGTGCTGCGTAGCTTGGCGTCATAAATTATCGCAAAAGTTGAATCATTCTGATCTCGGCTAGCAATCAAGGTAGGTGATATTTTATCACCTACCTACTATCAAATTGCTGCAATTTTAATGTAAGTTCGCGGTGTAAATTGATAACATTCTGAGCATAGAAATTTAAACGGTATTTAATATGTACGAGAAAGCCAAAGTGCTGATGTTAAGTAGTTCTCGCAAAGGAAATGAAGCATATTTAGAGCATGCTCAATCAATGATTGCGGATCATCTGAAAGAGTGTCGCAATGTTCTGTTCATTCCCTACGCAGGGGTAACAATGTCATGGACAGAATATACAAAGAAAGTGCAAGAAGCTCTTCCGAGTTATAAGATCAATGGAATTCATGAAGCTGGAGATCCTATCGAAGCCATCCGCCAAGCTGAAGCTATTATGATTGGTGGCGGCAACACCTTTCATATGCTTAATGAGCTTTATCAGCAAGATTTGTTACCAGAGATTAAAAACAAAGTAGCGCATGGTATGCCTTACATTGGCTGGAGCGCTGGCTCAAATGTATGTGGTTTAAGTATTAAAACCACAAATGACATGCCCATTGTCGAGCCACCAAGTTTCAATAGCTTCGGTTTTATTTCAGCTCAATTAAACCCACATTATACGAACTACGTGCCCCCCGGTCACAATGGTGAAACACGGGACCAACGTATTGCAGAGTTTTGTGTCGTTAATCCAGATACCGCCGTTATCGGGATCCAAGAAGGAAGTGCACTGCTGCGTGAGAATAATAAGCTACGGCTCATCGGCCCCTTAAATGGCACGCTTTTCTTAGGTAAAGAAAAAAGTGACATCACTCAGGCAACCGACTTGAATGAATTTCTATAATAAAGGTGAAAGTAACTCTAGCGAGGTTGCTTGATACTTCACTTCGGCGAGCATAGGCTCGCTGATGGCGGCCTTAAGTGTCGCTAGATTTCCTTGGTAATGTAGCATGTCGCTCTGCATTTGATTTGCCACCCAACCGACAACTTCTAAACCATCTCGTTTTATTTGTTCATAACTTAACAGAGCATGATTTAAGCATCCAAGCTTCATGCCGACGACTAATATGACCGGCAACTTTTGTTGTGCGACCCAGTCTGATAGATACAGAGCATGATCACCATCGCTTGGTGCGGATAAGGGTAATCTCCAACCACCAGCCCCTTCGACTAAAACTAAATCGGCTGGCACTTCGCGAAGCTCATCAAAAGCATCTGAAATTTGTGACAATGACAAACTCTGGCCGCAAAGCTGAGCAGCAATATGCGGTGCAATAGGCGGTTCAAAACTAATAGGATTGACTTTTTCATAGGGTAACTTGACGCTAGCGGCAGATTGCAACGCTAGCGCATCAGCATTTTTCAATACACCATCATGCCACTCACAGCCAGCAGCGATGGGCTTAAAACCGATGGTTAGATAATTCTGTTTGTTCAAGGCCTTGAGCAATAAAACACTCACAAATGTTTTACCCGCATCTGTATCTGTACCAGTCACAAAAACGTGCTTCATTTATTTATTTCCTATAGTACAAAGAGGAGCTTGTTCAAAAGAAAGTAGTTCTTGGTCATGTTTAAGTTTACTTAAGTGTAAAAACACAACTTCATAACTCAAAGGATAACCTTTTGCTGTGGCAACCATTTGCTGGTCTAAGGCCTTGAGTTCACTCCGCATAATCATCTGCTTGCTCGGCCTATCCGGAGTCACTTTTTCTTCGCTTGCCTGCTTAGTATCCGCCCCGACCGCTTTTAAGCCTTTTAGCATTGATAAACTATTAGTATGCCATTCTGTAAAACAAGAAAATTCATGCCTACAATTCAAGCTTGTGCTCTCGATTGAGCTGGCCTTTAGCCACGCATGCGCATCGGCAAACTCATTGACCCTACTGGGCAAACCTAGTTGTGCCCATGCGTCATGCAACTCGTGCATAGAACCACCTAACATGATTGCTAAGAAAGCTTCGCCGCCAGGTTTCAGCACTCGCTTTATTTCGGCAATTGCACTTGCTGGTTTGTTACACCATTGTAATGCCATACTAGAATAAACCAAATCAACGCTGTTGCTCTGCAAAGGTAAGGCTTCAGCATCCCCTAAATGCAGGCTCATATTAGTTGAATTGGGTAAGGATGATAGCTTTGCAGCCGCGTATTTCAGCATGCCAGGTGAAATATCCATCCCAAGGTAATATTCGGCGTAGTTATGAAGCTGTGCAGCGTTGACACCTGTCGCACACCCCAAATCCAAAACGGTTTTATCGATTCTTGCGCAAGTATTATCGAGTGATGGTGTTGCCTTGTTCATAAGATCAAATAGCGCTTGAGCGATCTCAGCTTGCACACAAGCATGCTGCTCATACTGACCAGCAGCAGCAGAGAAGTGCTGTGCAATTTGGCTATTCACGTTCATTTTTCCATGCTCGACATCGCCAAAACAAGGGCATCAACTAGTGCTCTAATATCTCTCTCTTGATGCATAGCGTTTATAGTAATACGCAGGCGGTCAGTGTGCTTTGGCACTGTAGGAGTGCGTATTGCAATTACCCATATTCCCAATGACTTTAATTTTTCAGATAAGGCTAAGGCTTTCTCTGGTGACCCAATTATCAAACCTTGAATGGGACCATTTGCATCCATTAAGGGTAGTTGGGCCTCGGTTGCAAGCATCTGAAATAACGCAATATTATTGCGCAGCTTCTCTCGTTCCATCCCCTTACGCATAATCTGAAAACTAGTGAGCGTAGCTCTGGCTTGGGCCGCTGGCATTGCCGTGCTATAGATATACTCTTTTGAGAAGTTCACTAAATACTCTACCAAGGTAGAATTACTCGCGACAAAAGCACCTTGCGTCCCTACAGCTTTGCCAAATGTCCCCATTAAGACATCCACTTTTTGAGCATCAGCGTCGCTAGCATCACATGTCCCCATGCCTTCTGCACCCATAACTCCCATGGCATGTGCATCATCCAACATGACCCATACATTGTTACTGCGCTCTTTGATTTGCTGTTGAATACCAGTCAAGTCGCAAGCATCCCCATCCATACTAAAAATACCTTCACTCACGACTAAGATATCTTCATTCGAGGGTACTTTATCGAGTAACTGTAGAAGATGTCGAGTATCGTTATGCTTGAATCGTGAAAACTGCGCATTAGCGCTAACGCCCATTGCACCATCGATAAATGAAGCGTGCATAAACTTGTCAGCTAAAATATGACAAGCTTGTGAACGCTTGTTAGTCGTACTAAAAAGCGTCTTACAAATCGCTTGATTAGCAGCAAAGCCACTAGAAAATAACAAGGCGCTTTGCATGTTCGTATGTGTACAAATATCATCTTCTAAATGTTTATGCTCGATTGAATAGCCGGTAACTACAGAAGAAGCACTGCTACTCGCACCATATAAACTCAAGCCTTCAGCAAAGCTCTGCAACACATCTGGGTGCTGGCTTAGACCTAAATAATCATTGCTAGAGAAGTTAATATAGTGTTCACCAGCAACCTCAATCACTGACTGATGATTGCTATCGATAACAACACGCTTTCGTAGCAAAGCTGAACGTTCTCTTTCAGCTAGTGCTTGCTGCATAAACTCGAAGGCCATTACTGTTAAAGTATCTCTGCTTGTTTGCTTGCTTGTTTAGTTGTGGCTGCAGCATCGACATACAGCGACTCGTTCTGTTTTTGGGCTATTTCTTCACTGAGTGCCGCCTCGAAAGCTTCGTCCGAATAGTCTTTCGTTTGCTTCGAGTTAATACCTAGCTTTTTAAACAGCATGACATCCTCATGTGTATCAGGATTAGATGTTGTGAGCAATTTACACCCATAAAAGATACTGTTAGCACCGGCCATGAAGCAAAGCGCTTGCATCTGTTCATTCATTGACTCGCGGCCCGCCGATAAACGCACAAAAGATTTTGGCATCATAATTCTTGCTATCGCAATGGTTCGGATGAATTCGAAGGGTTCTAAGTCTTTTACCGAATCCAGCGGCGTTCCTTCAACCTTGACTAGCATATTGATCGGTACACTTTCTGGATGCCTTTCAAGGTTAGCTAATTGAACTAATAAACCTGAACGATCATCCCCTGTCTCGCCCATACCCACGATGCCGCCGGAACAAACGTGCATGCCGGCATCTCTTACATTACTTAGCGTATCCAGACGGTCTTGGTAAGTACGTGTAGTAATAATATCACCATAATATTCAGGTGAAGTATCGAGGTTATGGTTATAGTAATCTAAGCCCGCTTGCTTCAGTGCTAAGGCCTGTTCTCGACTTAACATGCCTAATGTCATGCAAGTTTCCATGCCCAGTTTCTTCACTTCTTTTACCATCTCAGTAACGTAAGGCATATCACGCTCTTTTGGGTTACGCCAAGCAGCGCCCATACAAAAACGTGTGGAGCCCGCCTGTTTAGCTTCTTTTGCACGCTCGATCACTTTTTGAATTTCCATCAAACGTTCTTTTTCTAAACCGGTGTCGTAACGCGCGCTTTGTGGGCAATATTTACAATCTTCAGGGCATGCGCCAGTTTTAATAGAAAGTAATGTGCTCACTTGCACATAATTCGGATCGAAATGTGTTCGATGTGCCAACTGAGCTTGAAACAACAAGTCATTAAAAGGGAGTTCATATAAGGCATTAACTTCCTCAACAGTCCAATCATGTCGAGGCTCAAAATTCGTTTGTGCACCCATAGGTGAAGTTGTAGTTGTCGTCATATTATTCCTACTCTTAATATATTATTGTTATTGGGTCGTGGGCTCAGTTTATGGTCATCAAATTGCCTCTTAAGGGCGACTTTTACTTTACTAAGCGTTTAATGTTCCCTAGTCTATGCCCACAAGAAAACTTGTCAATGTTATGAATATCACAAAGTGAACTAAAGGCTATTTTTTGAACAATATTGATTTCGACAAACGCCATATTTGGCATCCTTACACTTCTGCTACACACCCGCTTCCTTGTTATGAAGTGATCGGGGCCAGTGGCGTTAATTTAACACTGGCATCTGGCGAAGAAATTGTCGATGGTATGTCATCTTGGTGGGCTGCCGTTCACGGATATAACCACCCGAGATTGAACGACGCAGCTCACAAACAAGTTGATGCATTCTCACATGTTATGTTTGGTGGCCTCACGCACCAACCTGCCATTGATTTGAGTAAAAAACTGATCGATATGACGCCTGATGGTCTAAATCGTGTTTTTCTAGCCGACTCAGGTTCGGTATCAGTAGAAGTCGGCATTAAAATGGCCTTGCAGTATTGGGCTTGCCAAGGTCGTAGTCAAAAATCCAAGCTCCTTGCACCTCGTTTCGGTTATCACGGAGACACCTTTGCAGCCATGTCGGTTTGCGATCCGGTTAACGGCATGCATAGTCTGTTTCAAAAGACATTAGTTGAACATTTTTTTGCTCCCGCCCCACAAACGAGATTCGGCCAAAAGTGGAACCCAGATGATGTTTTACCAGTAAGAGAAATCCTCGAACAACATCACCACGAAATCGCTGCGATTATTATGGAGCCTGTTGTTCAAGGTGCTGGCGGTATGCGTTTATATCATCCGGAATATGTCAAAGCGTGCCGAAAACTATGCGACGAGTTCAATGTCCTTTTAATCTGTGACGAAATAGCCACGGGCTTTGGCCGCACGGGAAAGTTATTCGCCAGTGAGCACGCCGATATTAGCCCTGACATTATGTGTTTAGGTAAAGCACTAACAGGTGGCTATTTGACCATGGCTGCAACACTTTGTACCGACGAAGTTGCTGAAGGAATATGTGCCTCTGAACCCGGTGTTTTCATGCATGGGCCAACATACATGGGCAATCCTCTCGCATGCGCAGTTGCAAACGCCAGCTTGGAAATCATTTTAGAAGGTCACTGGAAAGAACAAGTCTCTGCGATTGAACATCAACTCATTGATACACTGCTACCCTTATCACGATACAGTAGTGTTGCTGACACTAGAGTGCTCGGCGCGATTGGTGTTGTTGAAATGAAGCAGGCTGTGAACGTCGCAGAAATTCAAGCACTCTTTATTGAAAAAGGTGCTTGGATAAGGCCATTTGGCAAGTTGATTTACATAATGCCGCCCTATCTTATTACTAGTGATGAGCTTGCCACCCTTGTGCAGGCAATCGATTTTGCTATCGGGCGACTCTATCCTGATTAAGAGGCAACTAGCTCAGGCTTAATTATTAAGCCTGAAGTCTGCCGCGTTCAGACCGTGTTTTTTCATTAGCTTGTGCATATCTGTCCGATTACGCCCTGCCAAATCAGAGGCTCTAGTCACATTTCCGTCGGCTAATTGCAGTAAGCGACATAAATACTGATATTCAAATGAGTCACGAGCTTGGGTTAATGTTGGCCAGTTCTGAGACAGCTCGGATAACGCTTGTTCGACAAGACTCAAAGATATAACGGGAGTCTGGGTCAGCGCGACGCACTGTTCAACAACGTTCACTAACTGCCTAACATTACCAGGCCAATCACTCGTCACCAGTTTTTTCAAGGCATCAGGGGCAAATTGTGTGGCTTTAACGCCATGCCTTTCAGCACTTTGTTTCAATAGATAATCCGTTAACAAAGGAATGTCTTCAAAGCGCTCTTTCAGTGAAGGAATGCGTAAATTAACCACATTCAAACGGTAGTACAAGTCTTCTCTGAAGCGGTCCTCTTCCATTTCTTTTTGCAAGTCTTTGTGAGTGGCAGAAATGATCCGTACATCAATATCGATATTCGTCGCACTGCCCACTGGGCGCACGGTCCGTTCTTGAATGGCGCGCAATAACTTCACTTGCAAGGAGCTTGGCATATCACCAATTTCATCAAGGAAGAGTGTGCCGCCATGCGCTTCACGAAATAAGCCTGTGGATGATTGAACCGCCCCTGTGAAAGCACCTTTGGTGTGTCCAAACAACTCAGATTCCAATAAGTTTTCAGGTAAGGCACCACAATTAATTGCAACGAAGGGTTTGTTTGCCCTGTCACTCGCTTTATGAATTGCCTTTGCTAACAGCTCTTTACCTGTGCCACTTGCGCCATTAATCAGCACACTGACATTTTTATCTGCGATACGATGAGCTTGGCTCAGCAGCTTCGTCATCTCTGGCGCTCGAGTCACAATGTCTTTGCACCAATCGCCCATTTGTGAAGATGTGTTCTTCTGCGTAGCTCTTGAGAGTACTTTGCGCAATTCATCATGATCTATCGGCTTAGTTAGAAAGCCAAAAACGCCTTTTTGCGTAGCCGTCACAGCATCTTTAATGGTGCCGTGTGCCGTCATCAAAACAACGGGTAAATCATTGTAGCGATTCAAAATTTCATCAAAAAAGCTGAGACCGTCTAAACCCGGCATACGAATATCGCTAAGCACCACATCAAATTTATTATTGAACATGAGGCGCAATGCCTGAGTGGCATTTTCAGAAGAAGTCACTTGATAGCCCTCTCCTTGCAAGCGAATAGTAAGCAGGCGCAGTAGGTTTTCATCGTCTTCTACTAATAGTAATTTTGGTGCGTCTGCATTCTGGTCACGCGCTGACGTATTATCATTGCTCGAATGTGTATTCGATGACGGCAATTGAGAGGGTTGAGAAAAACTCATTTGTTGTCGCTCCTGTTTTGATTCACCATCGACGCTTCAATATCTAACAACTGCTCGACTTGCTTGCGTTGGTTTTCAATCTCTTTATTTTTTTCTTCTAATTGAATTTCTTGTGATGCGATGGTTTTTGCTTGCCTACCGTTCACCTCACTTAAGATAGTGATAGCGGACTCTAGTTCAAGTAATTGTTGGCTTTGTGAATAAATAATCACATCTAGCACTTGAGTCATCGCTTTGTCGGTGCGAGTTTGTAAATCTTCAATCCAATTCTGTGCGCGCAAGCGATTACGGTAAGGCGTATCTTCGCTTTGACTCAATAGTACTTTTTCTAAAAGTTGCTTTGGTTCATCACCCAAACTATCGATTAATTTACTTCGCTCTGGCCAGGCTGTGCTTGAAGCTTCGATCAGCTTATCAGCCCACGCTTTAAGCTCACAATATTCCTCAAAGGTCGCCATACTTTCAGGCGAGGTACAATAAGTACTGAGCATTAGATCAAGCACTTCAGGCGGATCCTGATTCATATTTTTTTGTAATAACTCGCACCCAGATAAGGGGATTAATAGTGCAAGAAGAACTAGCGCTTTCATGATTCATCTCTCAAAGGTAGCTTTATTCTGAAGCAAACTGACGCGTATTTCACATCCACTATGGACACAGCGCCTCCTAGCAAACGAGCACAATCTGACACGATAGATAAGCCTAGACCCGCGCCAATCACTCTGTCATTTCGAGTTAACAGGCCGCGCTTAAAAGGTTCGAAGATATTCTTTCTGTCATCTGCCGAAATTTCATTACCATGGTTTGCAACATCTAATACGTAATCACCCATAGCCTGGTGCAATTTAATATAAATGGCAGTGGCTTCTGTACCATGGGCGACAGCATTTGATATCAGATTATCTAAGATACGCCTGAATAACTCCGCATCAGATACGATGAGTTGGCAATCATCAGCAATGTCAGTTTCCACAGTGCACAAAGACTGTTTCAACGCCAAACCGTTCTGGGTTAGACATTCGTTGATAATCTGTTGCGTATCTATTTGTTCAAACGACGGCTCAGCTTGTTGTAGCAAAGCATTATAATCAAGCAACTTCTCAATCAAAAGGTTTAATCTGTTAGTTGATGCTTGGAGTAGATTGACCACTTCTTTTTGTTGTTTATTCAGTTGCCCTACCATTTCTTCTGCTAACAGTGCGCAGCCTTCTTTAAAACTCGCCAAAGGCGTCTTCAATTCGTGTGAAGCATGACGCAACAGCGCTGTTCTTACTTTTTCAAGTTGTTGAATGCGCTTGTGTAGCAAATAAAGGTCTTTTTCTACTGCGACAAGTTCTCGCGGTCCCGATGACGACTTCACCGGTAATTCATTTTGATTATCTGCGATAGCCGCAATGATATTTTTCAATTTATTTACAGGCTTGGTGATTAACTTAGCGGCAAATAAAATGAGTATAAGAGAGACTAAAGTGAGTGCTGCAGTAGACCAAGCCTGCTTTTGTTGCAGTGCAGACATGAAGCTTTGCTGCTCAGATACTCGTTGATTCACTGTTGCTTTCACGTCATCACTCAGTGCATTAATTGCTTGCGTAAAAGAGGCTAAGTGAGCGTCCAAGACTAGCTTGTCTGTCATGCTCGGATAATTTCCTAACTGAATTAAATTGCGGTGCAATTTACCACAAGCATCAGAATCAGAGAGTTGCTGACAAAACGGTTCCAACTCTTGTTGAAATAGCGTTAATGTATCGTCGTTCAACTGCTTCAGTGTTGCATTGGGTAAGACAAAGTGCTGCCGCATAAGTCTTTCGATATCTCGTGCCATGCTTTCTAAGTTGCGCATGGTACCCGCTGTCGCAACGAAAAATTGAGTCTGCTTCACAATGGCATCATTCAGTTTTGCCAAGTCACTCTGACTTTGCCAAAGCAAAGTAAACAGAGGAACGAGTGCAACGAAGAAGCTGCCTAAAATGAGTTGTTTTAGCGATCGAATTTGCAATAGTCTGGACGGTTTGGTGTAAGTGTCTTCAAGCATTACATAGCCAGCGTTTTGCTTCAACAAAGCGATGCAATCTTATTGGGAAGGTTGGAAGGATGAAAGTGGCCCACTCATCCGTGTATTGAGCCATAACTGTCACTACATCGTTATCCTTTAGAGATTTCGCTTGCGTCTAGTTCATCAAGACTGATGTAACCATCTTCGTTCGCATCTATTTTATTGAAGTTTTCAAGTAAGGTTTTATGACCAACGGCTTCTCGCAGGGAAATAAGCCCATCTTGATCATCGTCTAATGTTGCCATTAGACTTTCTTGCGCATTCGCTGCAGTTGATATAAGAATTGCTAAGATGCCTTGCACCAGCATGATTGATAATGCGATCTTCATCATTTTTGAAAAGTTAGCCATGGTACGCTCTCCTAAATTCAGTATTGGATTAACGGCGGTGAACAAGCAGCTTCACTTACGTTTGTTTCCTACTGACATCTTGTATTATTATTTTTATCAGTTTGAGTGTGCTTTTTACGGTTCATTTAGACCATTGGTATTTGGTTCGAAATGACCATGCAGAAGTAGTATTACAAGGAACATGCCAACTTAATTTATACAACATATTCAACAACATAGAAGAAATCAAAAAAATAAACAACGGAATTGTGAAGCTAATATAAGACACCGCTTTAGTCATTTCTTACAATACAGTGAAAACATTCAAAATAGTGCAATACTTTCAGATAGTTAAAGCGATAATGATGGTGTCGCAATATACAGACAGTCGAAACAACGCACCGCTCGCATCCGTCATCTCAGTATGAAAAAAGATGGGAGTATCTTTACATATACATTGTGGTGTAAAGCGTAATTAAGCTAATGACAGTGATCGCTAATAAGATGAACAAATTAATGCCAAAGTTATCTGTTTTCCTGCGGTTTCTTCGCAAGCGCAGGATCATCGAAACTAAACTCAAACCGAGACAGACCTGAAGGGTTGCTAACAATCCATCCACGTGAGCCTGTGACCAGTAAATTCGGCCTTCAACTCCCCAGAATTTCTGTACACCACTAATAAACTCTGGACGAGCATAATGGAACAAAACGAGTGCACCAAGCAAAGAAAACCAAGCTGACACATTTAAAATGACCATGACTCGAAACAAGGGCTCTTTGCTCGCTGGAGTCTGTCGGCGGTCAACAAAACCCAAAGGTTCGGCTCCACCCTCTCTCCCTCTCGTATTTTTTTCATTTTTATCGTGCATATTCTACTTTACCTACTGTTATCCCTTGCATAGTTAAGTATACTTAGCCGCTAAAATTAGAACTAAATAAGACCCGACGAAAAATGCTTTGCTTCCGACGTTTATATAAGTCAGCATCGCGAACTCAAACGTGGTGAGCCAACAGGTTTCTTTTTCAGACTACCTATTGCTATCATACGGAATTAGCACTTTATTTGTCCACAACGGATAATAAAGCTAGCGTTTATCGTTTTGTCTAGTCATGCCCAATGGAGAATAATATGACATATGCACCAGTCGCCGATGTTTTGGCTGGCAAATATGGTGTCGACGACACTGTGACCATCAAAGGCTGGGTGAGAACCCGTCGCGACTCAAAAGCAGGCCTTTCATTCATTAACGTGCATGATGGCAGTTGCTTTGACCCAATCCAAGTCGTTGCAATGAATTCATTGGCAAATTATGAAGATATTACCAAACTGACCACTAGCTGCTCTGTTTCGGTTGTAGGCACAGTAAAAGCGTCTCAAGGTCAAGGACAAGCACTTGAAATCGAAGCACAAAGTGTTGAAGTGCTAGGTTGGGTAGAGAACCCAGACACATACCCTATGGCTGCAAAGCGACATAGTATCGAATATTTGCGTGAGCACGCTCACCTACGCCCTCGCACAAACATTATCGGTGCAGTGACCCGCATTAGAAATTGTCTTTCACAAGCCGTGCATCGATTCTTTCATGAGCAAGGTTATTTTTGGATAAGTACTCCAATTCTGACAGCGTCGGACACTGAAGGTGCGGGTGAAATGTTCCGAGTGTCTACATTAGATATGATGAATATTCCTCGCGACGACAAAGGCCTAGTGGATTACAAAGAAGACTTCTTTGGTAAAGAAACTTTCCTCACCGTGTCTGGACAACTTAACGTTGAAACCTATTGCGCTGCTATGTCAAAAGTATATACCTTTGGCCCAACCTTCCGTGCTGAGAACTCAAATACAAGTCGTCACTTAGCTGAGTTTTGGATGATTGAACCTGAAGTTGCTTTTGCTGATCTCGCGACAGTTGCACAGCTAGCCGAAGATTTACTGAAATATGTTTTCAAGGCCGTGCTTGAAGAACGTCCAGACGACATGGCGTTTTTTGCGCAACGTGTAAATAAAGAAGCGATTACTCGTTTGGAAAGCGTGGTCAATTCTGAGTTTGTTCGTATGGACTACACAGATGCGATTGATATTCTGCAAAAGAGCGGTAAAAAGTTTGAATTCCCTGTGGAATGGGGCGTTGATTTATCGTCAGAGCATGAACGATACCTTGCTGAAGAGCACGTAGGTGCGCCAATTATTATGCAAAACTATCCAAAAGATATTAAAGCATTTTACATGCGCATTAATGACGACAACAAAACGGTAGCTGCTATGGATGTCTTAGCACCTGGTATTGGTGAAATTATCGGTGGTTCACAACGTGAAGAGCGCCTTGATGTGTTTGATCGCCGTCTTGCCGAAATGGATCTCAGCCAAGAAGACTATGCTTGGTATCGAGACTTACGTCGCTATGGCACAGTGCCACATGCTGGTTTTGGTTTAGGTTTCGAACGTTTAGTGGCTTATGTGACTGGTATGCAAAACGTGCGCGATGTTATTCCCTTCCCTAGAACACCTGGCAACGCTCAATACTAGACAGTATAGCAACACGCTGACATTCTCGAAGGCAGGTCGTTTAAGCTACCTGCCTTTTTTGTGTCTGGTCACAAATGTCTCATTCAAGCAATTGAAATTTGTACAAATTTTCAACAGATGTTCACAAATTCCTCACATAGATTTAAAGCTTTTATATCTTTAGTTTGATATCATCTGTATCGTTTAATATATGCGCAATCTTAAACCTAAATGGAAGAGATAATCTAAGCGGTGTCACCCAAAAAGAAAAACAAAGAATCGTGACATTTGGCACATACGAGTTCTGCGTAAATAACGTAATATGCAGCAACACGCTTGAGGAAATTCATAGATGAAATCAAATTTGATCAAATTAGCAATATTCATTGTTATCCTAGGATCCGGCTTTGCGGTTAAAGCGTTAATCGAAGGCAGTGAACCAGAGCCAGAGGAACAGGAAAAGACTGACAATCGCCCAACTGTCAGTGTTGAAGCATTAAATGCCATTGATCACCAAGTTGCTATTAGCAGCTTCGGTGAAGTTGTTCCTTTGGAGAGAACCGTTTTGGCTGCTCAAGTATCTGGCGAAGTGACCAGTTGGAACCCAAATTTTGTTGCCGGCGGCTTAGTAAAACGCGGAGATATCCTCTTTTCAATCGAAAAAGATGCATACGAGGCAGCTTTATTGCAAGCTGAAGCACAAGTATCTCTTGCTGAAGCAAGTCTAATTGAAGAACAAGCGCGTCAAAAAGTAGCGATGCGAGAAGCGAAGAACTTACCCGCTAATCAGGTGAGTGATCTCTACCTTCGAAAACCACAAGTATTAAGCGCTCAAGCTCAATTAAAGTCTGCTCAAGCGGCCTATCGCATTGCTCAAAGAGATCTATCAAATTGTGATGTAACAGCGCCTTATGATGCGCTGGTGCTATCCAGAGAAATCGGCTCCGGACAGTTCGTCAATGTCGGTATGACAGTCGCTGAAATTAACAACATTGAAGCGGCGGAAGTGATATTTCCAGTAGCGGGTTTCGACAGTCCCTTTTTACCTAAAAAAATCGACAATAACCCAGCTACTGTAAGAGCAAAAGATGTCGCTGGCATTTCCCGAGTTGCCTATTTACAACGTGATCTTGGCATTGTCGATCAGAGCACTCGCATGAATCACTTAGTGGTTAGAATTGATGACCCATATAGCTTGAATACGGATGCACCACAGCTCAAATTTGGCACCTATGTGGAAGTAGCGTTTGCCGGCAAACTCATTGAGAATGTGTATAAGGTTCCACAAAACTTAGTCAATAAACGTAAAGTTTGGGTCATCGATGCAGACCAAAAACTACTATCGAAAAATGTTGAAGTTGTCAGAGAAGAAGGTACCTATTTCCTCATTTCTAGCGGTGTCAATGAGCAAGACCAAGTCGTGATGACGCTACCTGAATACCCTCAAAACGGCATGGGTGTAAAATTATTGGGTGAAGATGGCGATAAAGTAGCAGCAAACGACCAGTAGGGAAAAAGGATGACTGACTCAAACTCAACAAACTCGTCACTCGATCAGGATGAGAATAAGGCTCCCACTGGCATTATTGCGTTTTTCGCTAATAATGCGGTAGCGGCAAACTTAATGATGGTGTTTATCATTATTATGGGTTTGTTTAGCTATTCTACGATCCAACGACAAATGTTTCCGACACTAGAATTCAATTCAATAAACGTGTCAGTGCAATACCCAGGTGCTTCTCCTCAAGAGATTGAAGAAAATATCATTATCAAAATCGAGGAGCAATTGAGCGACCTCGCTGAAGTTAAAAAGAGCGTTGGTAATGCATGGCGCGGTGGTGGTCGAGTTAACCTGGAAATATATCCAAGCGCTGAGCTATCTGACGTTCTGGATAAAGTAAAATCGAGGGTGGATAGCATTGGTACCTTCCCTGCCGCAATGGAGCCTGTTACCGTTTCCTTGAATGAATTTAGGCAAGAGGTAATGAATCTCTCAATCGTTGGAGACTTGCCACTCGACGAATTGAAGCCAATTGCTGAACAAATTGAGAACGAACTCCTCCAGCTAAACAATATTCAATTAGCTAATGCGCAAACCCCGAGTGATGAAATAGCAATCGAAATCAAACCTGAAGTTTTACGCAAATATAACCTGACAATTAATGATGTAACGCAAGCTGTTCGTCGTTATTCTGCCAATTTCAGCGCCGGCCAAATCAGAACCGAATCAGGTATGATTGCAGTACGCATCGAAAACCAGTTTTATGACGGGGAAGAGTTCCGTGATATTCCGGTGAAAATTGGTAGTGGTGGTTCACGTGTTTTATTAAAAGATGTCGCTGATATCAAAGATGGCTTTACTGAAGGAGAACGCTACTTCCGCTATAACGGCATTAACGCAATTTCCCTAGTCGTGTCTGCAACCAAAGATCAAAGTATTATTCCAGTCGCGAGTTCAGTGAATGCCTATATGGAAGCCAAAAACGAAACGCTTCCGAACGGCGTGCAAATTTACACTGTGGTTGATTTTACCTACTACTTGAACGGTCGGCTTGACATGATGCTTGGAAACTTAGCACAAGGTGCGTTTTTGGTTTTCGCAATGTTGGCTTTGTTCTTACGCTTTAAATTAGCGTTTTGGGTAATGATTGGCTTGCCAGTCTGTTTCCTCGGTGCCGTTATGCTGATGCCTGCGTTCGGCATTACCATCAATATTTTCTCATTGTTCGCTTTTATTATGGTGCTAGGGATTGTTGTCGACGATGCCATTGTGATTGGCGAAAGTGCTTACAGCGAAATAGAATCAAAAGGTGGCGGCGTTAATAATGTCGTGCGTGGTGCAAAACGCGTGGCTACCCCAGCAACTTTTGGTGTGCTTACTACTATTGCGGTATTTATCCCCTTTACCATGGGTGAAGGGCCAGAGGGAACTTTCTTTTACAATATTGCCGCAGTCGTTATCTTCTGCTTAATATTCAGCTTGATCGAATCAAAGTTAATTCTGCCTGCACATATTGCTCACAGTAAATTTCCGCCACTTAAGTCAACAAGCTGGCGACAACGCTTTAATAAACGTTTCTTCAGTATCGTTAACGGCCCGTACCGCAATTTTATCACTAACTGTGTAACATGGCGCTGGCCGGTATTTGCAGTATTTATCGCAATGCTTTTTATTAGCATAGGCTTGTTAAACGCGAACTACGTAAGAGTTGTTCCCAATCCCCAAGTACCAACTGATTACCCTTCGATCGATATAGAGATGGCAGAAACCGTCAGTGACCAAGCCACCATCGATGCCTTACAAATCATTGAAAAAGTGATTATGGATGTCGACAAAAAAATCGTTGAGGAATACGGTAGCCCCATGGTTTCGGATATTCTCGTATTCAACCGAGGCAGAACTTCTGGCCAAGTACTAGCGCCACTCGTTGCCGAAGACGATCGACATTTCGATACGTTCGAACTCAGCCGCCGTTGGCGGGAAGCGGTCCCCAACATTCCTGGCATGAAATCCTTCACAGTCCGAGACGACGTCAATAGCAGCGGTGGCGGCGGTGAATTTGGTTACTTGCTATTCGGGCCAGATGTTAATGAACTCAATGACGCAGGCCGTTATCTGATTGAGCTGCTGCAAGGGCAAGAAGGTTTGTTTGACGTGAGTTCTAGTATCGACCCAGTAAGTAAAGAAGTCCAAATGACCTTAAAACCTGTCGCCTATGATTTGGGTTTGGATTTAGCAAGCATTGCGTCACAGGTAGGTGCAAGCTTTTATGGCGGTGAAGCACAACGTATATTGCGTGGCGGTGAAGAAGTAAAAGTGATGGTGAGATACCCTCGATTCACTCGTGAACGATTTGCCGAATTGAAGTATGCCGTCATTACAACACCGACCGGACAAGAAGTATTGTTAGGTGATGTTGTTGAGCTCTCTGAAAAGCCTGGGATCAGTTATATACGCCGTGAAGGCGGCTATCGCAGCGTTTATGTGTACGGTTCAATTGACGAACAATTGGTAGAGCCAGGTGAAGTCGTAGAATCGATTGCAGATGAACTCTTGCCCAAAATGCAAGAGCGCTTTCCTCGGGTAAAAACCGAATTGGGTGGCGATATCAAAGAACAACAAGCGCAGCAAAGTGAACAAATTACCTTCTTTATTGCGGGTATGATTATGGTTTATATCTTGTTGGCAGTGCCACTAAAAAGCTATGCACAACCGCTAATAGTTATGTCAGTCATCCCTTTTAGTTTAACTGGCGCTATTTGGGGGCACTTCCTACTCGACCTAGATATGAGTCTGTTTTCAACCTTCGGTTTAATTGCTGCCGCGGGGGTCGTCATAAATGACAGTTTGGTCATGACTGACTTTGTTAATCAACGACGTTTGCAAGGCTACAGTGTTAAAGAATCTGTAATAGAAGCTGGATGTGCCCGCTTCAGAGCAATAACACTCACGTCAATTACCACCTTCGCTGGTGTTTTGCCGATTATGTTCGAAACCAGTCTTCAAGCTGCGTTTGTTATCCCAATGGCAGTCGCACTTGGTTTTGCTGTGTTGTATGCCACGTTCGTCACACTTATTCTGGTGCCATGTCTATATGTTATTTTGCTAGATTTAGCACGCCCATTTAACGCGATAAAGGCTAAGCTAAAGAAACGTAAACAACGTAACACTAACTTACAAAATACATAGCCAGCTAGCTAAAAGTAAAAAGATAAAGGTCTGTAAGCACCGAAAACGCTTACAGACCGAGCTTTCGAATTTGTTCATCGGCTTTAACTGATTGATTCTTCTTATTTCAGCCACTAAACTCACAGGAAAGCAGATTCTGGTGATCTATATTTTCGGGTGCAACACAAGGAGGCAGCTTATCAAGTACTATAAACTACGTTTGAACGGTCACATTCTTGAAGCCACCTTCTATGAATATTGGGATGCTGATGTTTTTGATTCCTTTATTTCTGAAGTCAAAGTAAATTTAATCCGTTTGCAAGGACAAGAATGGGGAAGTATGACCGATTTACGACCATGGAAAGGTGGCGACAATGAATTTATCTTCGCGGCAAGGGCTGAACTCAACCGTTTAGTGGCTGCTGGCTCATCTCACGCTGCGTACATTATAAAAGGCAATAGCCCTCATTTAGATGTATTAAATGAAGTGGCACCCTCTCTTAGTGGATACAAGAGAAAGTTATTCTCAACCAAAGGCGAAGCAGCTGAATGGCTTACAAAAGCCGGTTTTAAACTCCCCTTAGAGTCGAAAGAGCATTGCGAGCAAGATAAATAGTTGTTCGCAATTGGCGTGCTTATTTAGTTCTTGCCTCACTCGCTATTCCATTCGCTTTGCAATGCTGATTGATAAACTGTTGATGGCTAGGCAGTTGCGCAACCGCATTGTCGACTTGAGCTTTTAGGTCAGACAAAAATTTAGTTAGTTCCGCATCTGACATTTCAGCGGTAATTGGATGATACTGTTGTGGCACCATACCCTGTCCCAATAAAACTTGAGTCCACGAGTCCACTCTAAAAATATCGCCATCATCCAAAAACACCCTCCCTGTTTCTTGGAAAAGATCAAGCTTATGCTTGAGTGATTCCGGAATATCCATTTGCCGACAGTAATCCCAAAATGCACCATCTCGACGATTATTCACCTTGTAATGCATAATGATAAAGTCGCGAATGCTATTTAATTCACTGTCGAGTTTTGTATTGTATTCATCAATCAAACTGTCTGTGATGCCTTTAAAGGGAAACAATCGCATTAAGCGAACAATGCCCGTCATGATCAAATGTATACTGGTTGACTCAAGTGGTTCAATAAAGCCACTCGATAAACCTAAGGCAACACAGTTTTTGTGCCACCCTTTCCGACGTCGTCCAGTTAAGAATTTAATCGCTCTCGGTTCATTGATGAGCTCTCCCTCTACATTGGATTTCAGGCGCTTGATAGCAGCATCTTCGCTCAAATACTTATCGCAAAATACTAAACCGTTTCCTACTCGATTTTGCAAGGGTATTTGCCACTGCCAGCCTGCGTCATGCGCTAGGCTTTTAGTGTATGGAAGAGGCTCACTAACAGATTTTGTTTGCACTGTGACAGCGGTATTGCACGGTAACCAATGAGACCAATCATCGTAGCCAGTGTGTAAGGACTGCTCTATGAGTAAGGCTCTAAAACCGGTGCAGTCTATAAACAGATCACCTTCTACCTCACTTCCGTCCGCTAGGGTCAACGAACTAATAAAGCCGTTAGATGATTGTTTGTTTACTTTTGAGATCTTCCCCTCTATTCGTTTAGCCCCTAAATTCTCACTAAATTCACGTAAGAATTGAGCATACTTTGAGGCGTCTAAATGATAAGCAAAATTAATTGGTTGTTGGTTCGACATTCCAAATTTACCCGCCTTGGCAGCTTGCAATTCAAAGCAATACTCACCGAAGTCCGCATCAATGCCTTTTTCTAAACCTCGTAGCCAAAAGTGGTGAAACTCCCCTGCCCAGCATTCTTTGCCGGTGATACCAAATGAGTGAATATAAGCATGGTCTTCATTTCGCCAACCACTGAATTCAATACCTAACTTAAAGGTAGCATTCGTTGCTTTAATAAAGGACTGCTCATTTATGCCAAGTAACTTATGCAGCGTTCTAATCGGAGGAATGGTTGCTTCACCCACACCGACAGTACTGATGCTATCTGATTCAATAAGAGTCACAGAAACAGACTTTCCTAGCAGCCGAGTAAGCGAAGCGGCTGCCATCCAGCCAGCTGTGCCTCCGCCGGCAATCACAACTTTTGATACAGGTTTTACATCCATGACAGATCCTTTAAACAGCCGAGCCCTTGTTTACTTTGCCTAATAGACCATTGATAAATGTTCTATTGCTTGGTAAACCGGCACGATACTGGTGTTTTAATTGCTCGTTTTGTTGCATCAACTGTTCCGCATATTGCAACATGCTCGATGAAAGTGTTGTTGCAGCTAGTGTATTCTCAATAGAGCGCTTATAGCGCATTCCATACAAAACGTACTGATAACTGGCAGAGGGAAACACCTCTTCGTTTTGAATCACGTCATAACGACTGGGTGCCTGAAATTGCCAAGTATCCAATAATTTTTGCAGGCTATCCGGAATGCTCGAAGCATCACGGTGTGCTAACCAATACTTATCCTGACGCTCACTTAATACATAGTGTAGCTTTAAAAAGTCGATGACCCTTTGCCAGCGATAGGTAAAGCGCTCGTTAAAACGCTCAGCGACAATATCCATATGTTGTCTGTTGCGAGGAAACTGTTCGGATAACATTGTTAGCGAGAGTTCCACCATGGCTATCGCTGATGCTTCCAGTGGTTCAAAAAAACCAGAGGACATTCCGACGGCAACGCAGTTATTTTGCCAAAATTTTTCTCGATAACCTGGTGTGAACTTTATGGTTCTTGGAGTAATACTGCTATTAAGTCCGTCTTCAGTCAGCGTATTAATATATTTTGCAAGCGTATCTTCTGCGCTTTGTTTGCTTTCAAACTGACTAGAATAGGTATAACCCACACCTCTTCGTGTTTGCAAACCAATATCCCATATCCAACCATTGGTCTGCGCGCTTGACTTCGTAGCAGATAAAATCGGTGCTGAGTCTGAAGCGTATGGCACGTGAGCTGCCAGAGCCCTATCGTTAAACAATACATGTTCCTGATTAAGGAACGGAATATGGTAGTGCTGGTCGATTAAAAGGCTGTTCATCCCCGAACAATCAACAAACAGTTGCCCGCTAATATTGCCAGAAAGTTTAGTCGATAGATGACTGACATCGCCATTTTTTGCCGCGTGCACTTGTGTGACATGATCTTTAATATGTCTAACACCCAAAAGCTTGGTGCAATGCTCGCACAAGAGCTCCGCAAATTTACCTGCATCGAGGTGGTAGCCGTAGTTCGTTACCCCAGCGTAATCTGGCGTTGATAATTGTTTAGGTGCTAGATTAAGTTCGCAAACGCTTGATTGCACACTCGCAAAATCTGCAAACTTCATTTCTCTATTGGAGAGTTGTTGCCAGGCCCCCGCCAAATCATATTGACCATAATGTGGTGGAGTAACAAAGGGATGATAATAGGCATCATTTGGACTACCGTTTACCCAACCTTGAAACAATGAGCCTTGCTTCAAGCTCACATTGCAACGTTGGATGAAGGTTTGTTCATTAATACCAATAATTTGTAGGGTATGTCGCATAGAAGGCCAAGTGCCCTCCCCAACGCCTAAACTCGCAACATTAGGAGACTCGACTAAAGTGACTTTTATTTTGGCTTCACCTAGCTGTTTATTTTTAGCTGCGAGCACACCTGCGGCTAGCCAACCGGCTGTGCCACCACCAACAACAACGACTTCTTGAATTGCTGGACCGCTCACTATCCTTCCTTGTAAAAGTGTAGGTATGTCAATACATTACTCTATTGACATACAGAAATACAACCCGCACTAGCGTGCGGGTTGTGACCTAACATCTAGAATGTATATCTAGCTCCTAAGGCATATCTCGCACCTAATTGATCTAGGTTCCATAACAAACGCTCAGAGCGACCATGTCTTCTTAAGTCTTCTTCTGTGATATTAATCCCTTCGAAGAAAACAGTCAGATCTTCATTCACTTCGTAGGACACGTTAAAGTCAACTTGTGTGGTCGCTTCAGTAAAGCCTGGTTCATTGATGTATACAGCAGCACCATCTAAGAACTTGTCACGCCAGTTATAAGCTAAACGGGCTTGAATACCATGCTTTTCGTACATCAGAATTAAGTTGGCGGTGTCACTCAAACCAACTAAGGCGAACTGTGTCACGGAAGGATCTGCAGATAGATCAAATTCAGCGCCACTGTTCACAGCGGTGTAGTTAGCTTGCAAGCCAAACCCAGTATCACCAAAGAAATGCTGTGCTGCTAGCTCAACACCTTCAATACGCTCTTGTTGATTGTTCACCGGCTTAGCATTAGTGAACTGTAACAAAGGATCGTCGCTGTTAGGCAGTACATCATACTGTGCTTCAAACTGCTCATCTGTCAGAGAATCAAAAGCGATGCCATTCTCCATAGCAACCACCATGTTAAACAAGTTAGTATCGTTAACGGATACACCCAAACGATTTAACTCAGCCAAGGCAGCTTGCGCCCGCGGACCCGCGGTTGCATCGCGCAGACCGTAGACGTTTTCGACTACTTGTGCATTACCAATGAAGTTTCTTACACGTTTCTCAAAGTAGCCAATAGAGACATAACTTGTGTCACCAAAATAATACTCGAAGGAAATATCAACATTATCTGACTCTTGTGGCACTAAGCCTGGATTACCCGAACTTGCTGTTGCCGTGGGTGTGCCAGCCGTTAACGCTGGGCCACTCGGGCTGCCAACTGTCGAAGCAGCACTTAAATTATTGTACGATGGCCGAGATATGGTTTTGCTGTAAGAAACACGAGCAATGAAGTCGTCTACGATTTCAATATCAAAATCGAACGAAGGTAACATATGGTTGTAATCAGAACCGAGAGCAAAGTCTTGTGTATCGCTTCCAAATCGTACATTGAAATCATTATTACCTTCCCAAGCAATACCACTTGGCAAAGAAACGTTGGCAACAGAAGTGACATCTGTACTTTCATATCGCAAACCTGCTAGTAAGTTCCAAGGCATTTCATTTAGCTCACCCTCTAGACTCGCAGCAACATAAGCCGCTGTGATGTCTTCTTTGATTGTTCTGTTAGTTGCAAATGGGTTATCTGCAGCAAAAACAAAACCATACTCTTGGGCAGCAAACTCACCAATTTGGCGAGCACTTGCTGTAAAGCCTTGGTTAAACACAGAGCCAGTATTGTAGTCGCTAAACTCTTGTGCAAAATCGATGGGAGTGAGAAAGTCAGCGGGTAATTCACCTGGGTTTTCAACACCCCAGTTGCCCATCGTGCGTCGTGTCAAAGATTGTAGTGATGTGCTCTCCATAGCTCGCGATTCAATTCCAAAATGAATTGAACCATTATCGAGTTCATATTTACCATCCACTCGGATTTGATCAATCTCTGTTTCTTGTTGATTGAAATTCATATCCAAGATAGAAGTGCCTACATCACCGGCATCTAAGCTATTGTTTGGGGATAGGTTACCGCGAGCAACATCGTTATAATCTACCGTCATGATTGGGAAGTCGCCTCTAAAGTCAACGCCCTGCGCTTGCACAACATTTGCACCCAAGCCAGCATTTACCCAAGTACCATATGGTGCGTCCGGACGACCTTCTGCTGTTGAGTGGTGAGCATCAAAGGTAAAGCTCAACTCATCATTCACTTGATATTCTAAATTCAAACCAATCGATTTGTTTTCGTTTACCTGATTTAGTTCTTGCACCGCCAAACCTAAATCACGAGGCAACAGTTCACGACGCTCCTGACGAATCACGACTGGTGCGGCCACATTAGGGTTATCGTCAAAGGTGAGTTCGGCAAAATAACGGTCATCCATCCAGATTGACTGTTCTGCACGTGCTTCAAAAAGGTCTTGGCGACTGTATGTATAGTCGAGTGTAGCAACCAGAGCATCACTTGGTGCATATTGCACGGTTAGCTGTGCATTGGTTCTTGTTCTTTCACGATCTGATTGTGCATAACGCAAATCTGAGGGTATGGCGAATAACGCCCCCAATGCCGGCTCATTGTTAACAACGACTGCAGGACCAGAAGCTGGATTCGCATCAACATCGGGAGACTGAGGAATAACGCCAGTGTATGGATTAACTCGCCATTGATTCACAAACGCTCTTGTTGCACCGCTATCGCGTTTTTGCACACTAGCACTTAAGCTCACACCAAAAACTCGATCGTCGTCGAGGTAATTGATAAAACCTGATACTTCTGGCGTAATGTCAGAACCCACACGGTTAGTCGTGTCACTGAGTGCTTTGCCTCCAATAGAGCCGCTTAATCCAGATTCGCTAGCATCCATTGGACGTGACGTTTTAATATTGACTGTAGCGCCAATACCACCTGTTGCGATTTGTGCCTTTCCCGTTTTGTAAACTTCGACCGACCTTACCGCTTCAGACGCGATATCGGAGAAATCAAAAGCACGAGAGTTAGGTGTTCCGCCACCTGCTGGAAGAGACGCCGCTGGCATCGTTCTGCCATTTAGAGTAACCATATTAAACTCTGGCCCTAAACCACGCACGGTAATTTTACTGCCTTCACCGTTAACTCTGTCAATCGAAACACCCGTAATACGTTGCAAGGATTCAGCGAGGTTAGTATCTGGAAATTTACCAATATCTTCTGCGGAAATTGCATCCACTACCCCTGCAGCGTCACGCTTTACGCCCATTGATTCTTGAATACTTGCGCGAATACCGGTTACTTGAATGACTTCGACCTTATCTTCAGCCGATTCCTGCGCTAATGCTTGAGGAGCGATGGTTGCCGCACCAATAGCTAGAGAGAGGCTAGTTGCGAGCCTCGTTTTTTTAAAAATTTGTTGTGTGTTATTCATGATTATTCCCACTCAACCGTAGTTGAAGTCCTTGTTTAATTATCTCTTATTATTCACTTTATGGCGCTGCAATATCTGTGTCGATAAGGCTGAACTACTCGTCATTTCATTGCTCCCCAAATAAAATGTAAGCGCTTTCATTATTGTGCAAAAAAAAGCAAAACAGCTGGGTTGCTTTATTAACCTAATAGATCATTAATTAAACGTCAACATAATTTTACAATTTCGTTATAAAATTGTTAATTTTTGTTATTATTTAAAACCTGTTACTTAACTTCCATTTAATCAATAACTTAGAAAAGAATCCCGAGCTACTCACACGCGCAAGTAGCCGTTCTT
This sequence comes from Alteromonas sp. W364, assembly GCF_031846205.1. Lineage (NCBI taxonomy): Bacteria > Pseudomonadati > Pseudomonadota > Gammaproteobacteria > Alteromonadales > Alteromonadaceae > Alteromonas > Alteromonas sp. W364. Next base: position 37,136 of record NZ_JAVRID010000009.1, read on the forward strand.
TTAACAGTGATTGGGCAGCGCTAGCGAGTGGATGTCCACTCACTTCTTGATTATCTTGCTGGCATTTTCGAAGCTCAGGAGTAATATCATCTAAACAAGATTCGAGGTCTCGTTCACCTAATTTCACTGCGACTTTCAGGGTAGCAAAGACATATCGTTCTATTTCGATTAATTCATGATAATCAATAACACTGAGCTCTTCGTCGGAGAAAATATGACCTGTGCGCCATAGCTCATAAAAATACCAAAGCTTCATGTTCTGAAGCGAATTATCTGGTTGTTGCTGTATACCTAAACGGATCACCTCACCCGCTTTATCCCATTGATTCAATAGTTGATAAGCACAGCGAACTTGGTAATACGAAAACATCGATAAATCACTCACATTTTCAAAGCGGTCATACAGGTTAATTAGAGTCTGATAATCATTTCTTGCAATGAGCTGCATACTGGCTTGCTCAAAGACTGGGGAGTATCGGCAAATAATCTCTTCATATTCTTGAATAACCTTTTTGTCACCTTTTTTGTGCTGGTCATTCCAGGCTTCAAAAATTGCTCTAGTAGCACCTGCATGCAGCGGATCATGCTTAATTTCTTTGATTTCTTTGAGTAGCTTTTTGTATTCTGCAACACCCAGTACGGTTAAATTATTGTCAGCCCACACATAGGCCTGTACTTCATTAAGTTCACTAAGTCGCTCGGTATAAATTGAAATTGCGTCATTAAAACCAAGCTTTCTAATCATCGCTTCGAAAGGTTTGTTCAAACTCCAATAATCAGACTCAAGGTCATTCAATAGGTCCTTGTACAAACTCAGTGCTGTTTCTTGTTCTTCAAGCTCTAAGTGGCACATTACCTTTCTTGCTGTTGCAAACGGTGAGGTACTAAAACGCTCAAAATCAATTAAGGTACTCAAGGCCTCATCGAACTCACCTTTTTCCATTAATGCGTCTGCTAGCGTCAAGGTGATATACTGGTCGTTTGGCGCGAGTTTGTGTGCACGCAGCAAATGCTGATCAGCTGCTAATTTATCTTGTTCTCCGCCGTATAAACTTAGCATTTCACTTGCAATACAAAGACTATTTGCATCGTGCTTATTTAACTCAATCTGCTTATAACTGGCTTTGACAATGTCAGATTTTCGGTCCAACTGATAAAGCCATTCATACAGTTTCTGCCAGAGATGACTATTGCCTTCAGAGCCAGACAGCAAATTTTGCAATACTTGCGCAGCATTTTCGTACTGCCCAGTTTGAGCGTAAATTTGGGCCTGCAAGCTAGCTAATTGGAACGGCAATTCGCCGTTCCACGGCGTATCCTTGAATACCGCTAAAGCCTGATGATAGTCCCCCACTTCTCGATAAAAATCAGCTAAAGCAGAATAGGCGTTTTGAAACAAAGGATTGACCGCAATCGCTTTACGAATATAGGCTAGCTTTTCATCTCTATCCTCGCTCTGTGCCGACAAATTACACCAAGCTTGCGCTAAATAAGGATACTTTTCGCTGAGTTCTCGAGCGAGTTCTAACGCTAAGCTTGGCCTGTCTGTACGGTCGCCAATTTGGCTAATCTGATGCCAGGCCCAGTTATAATCGGCTTGGTGTTCAACCGCTTTTTCTAAGCATGTATAAGCCGATTCATCATCGTTCTTTTGTAAATATAAGTCGGCTAAGTAACCATGTAAAATGCCGTCATCATGGGTGTGTTTCAGCGCTTTTTTCAGTACATTAATCGCCTCGTCAAATCGCATTTCTTTTTCAAACAAATCTACGATCAACTTAACGACTTCTGACCAACCAGGGTTAATTTCTAGAGCATTAAAATAGGATTTTTTTGCAGCCTCGGTTTGCTCCAGAAGTTCGTATAGATGGCCCTCTTCCTTATGTAAACGAGGGGTAAACGGAAACTTTTCAATACCTTTCTGAAAGTACTCAAGTGCCTTATCTAAGTGTCCCTGCTGCTTTTGATAGAATCCATTAATTGCGTAGGCGTACCATAAGTGAGGTAGATCAGAAATCAGATAATCGGTGAAAGACTGTAAAACCTCATCCGACACCGTTCGACAGGCTTCAAACCAATAATTCCAAGCACTGTCACCAAACACAACTTGTAGTTTAATTTGTTCAAAGACAAACTGTAGACTCTCTATTTTATCATCGTTGTGACGACTGGATGTCATTAGCACATTGAAGGCTAAATCGTTGTCTATATTCCTCATCAATACAGATTTTGCTATGTCTTTTGCTTCATCAAAATTCCCAATAACAGCATTTGCTCTAGCCAAGTACGCTTTGCACTCTATATCTTTGGGTAAAACAAGGAAACTCTCTTTCGCAACCGTCAACGCGCTCTCTTTCTGCCCTAGGTAGATCAGCTTATCAATCAATTGGCGGCGCAATGAACCATTATCAGGACGATGTGAAATCGCTCTTTCCAATGTCCTTTTTTGTGTCTCTACATCAGAGTGCCAATAGATTAGATAATCTTGTACAGTGGCATTGTCTGGATAGGATGACATGGCCTTGCTTAACTCGTCGTCCAACTCCTTCGTCATGCTTAAGCTTTGCAGCAAGCCAAAATATGCATCGGCTGTTTTTGACTGTAACGGAGACTGTTCGAATAATGCTTTGTAAAGCGGAAGCGCATCCTGTAAGGCCCCCTGTCTAACCTGATATTTCGCATTCAAGTAATTAACATCATCTGCAGATAAATAGCGTTCAAACTGCTCTCTGTAAGACTCAAACTTATCAAGTTGACCATAGGTGATTAACTTACTGCCTAGCGTATTGAGCAAGGTAATATGATGAGGATGCACAACAAGCGCCTGCTCTAAAAACTCTATGCCTTTGTGTTCCTCATTACTTAGTTCATAAGCTCTAAGTAAAGATATTGCTGGCAAAGGAGAGCGCTTGATGTACTTATTAAAGCGGCGAGTTAAAAACGCTAGGACCTCATCCTCGCCTTGCAGAAAACGACTTGCTTTGAAGTAACTCTCGACGTAAGCCTCACTGGTATCATCCATACAAAAGGCTATTCGGTAATGAGTAAGTGCTTTTACACGTTCGCCCTCATTCCAGTAATAATGTGCGAGTGATTGATATACCTCTTCTATATAACTGCCATATTTCTTCAAAAAGGTCAGGAGTTGCTTGCTTAGTTCAGGACGTTCATTGGTATCGTATATTTCATCGAACAACACGCGCGAGAGATAGAGGTTTTTATTTTTATCTAAGTAAGTTGCTAACTTATTTAAGGCTTCCTCGCGCCTTCCTAAATCTCTCAAGCAGTAATACTGAGAGGAAAGTAAGATTGTTTGGTCTGGGTGCTGTTCTAATAAGGATTCATTCAGCTCTTGCAGCACATCTAACTGTCCACTCCAAAGCGCATAATCCCGCCTAGCCTTCACACTTAAACGATGTTGTGCGTCTTCATTATGCAAAGCCTCAACAAATTGCTTTGCTACAGCCACATCGTTAAGCTCTTTCGCGAGCATATATTTGTCCCATAGCTCATAAAAAGCGTGATCGCTGGGCACAAAGTTCGTTAGGAGGTCTTGTTTTTCTCTAGGAACAAAGGCGACGCACCTAGCCCCTGCAAAAGCCTCACTTTCTAAGGTTTCCTTAATTAACATTTCCTGCATACCAGAATAGCCAGGATCCATGGTAAACATGCTGCCGGTATGGGAATTGTAGCCAATCACCGCTTGCAAATGAGCAGAAAAAGCACTTGTTGTCACCAAACCAAAAGGCACTCCGCTATCGATGAGTTGAGTAAGGTATTGTTCTTGTAAATCAAACTCTACGAAGTAAAAGTTATTTTCTCGTAACCACCGTCTCTCACTAGTATCTGGCGTGCCGCTATAACAGATTTCGTCAGCAATACTCTTTGAGTCGTGCTTCTTACCAAAATAAGCAGCTATTGCTGACAGTGTTGTGGGTGCGCACGTCAAATGTTCTTGGCGATAAAAAGGTACATCGAGCACTTTCACGCCGAGCGTCGCTTTGTCGGTTTCAAGTTCTTGGTGTTTCGCTAGGTTTTCACAGACAATCTGCCAGTATTTTGATTTATGCTTTGAAAGAATTTCACGGGCGGCTTCATAGTCTCCGTGATGAAGTTTAATTTGCCCCTCGTATGCGATTGCTCGTTGCTTGTCGTATTTATCATCGAATACTTTGAGTTCATGGTGACGCTTTAAAGCGACCTGGCACGTATCCCAATCGAGCTCTGTTGCTGACATAGAAGCCAATTGCATCCAAAGAAGGCATGATTGGAAGCGTTCAATGTGTGCTTTCAAAAGGTTCGTGCCCGCTTTTAAGTCCTCGATTTTTTGTACTACTTGAATATATACCCTAAGCGTTGCCACTGTTGGTTCCGCACTAAATAATTCCTGAGCTAAACTTAAGGCATCTTCATCTCGGTCTTGTTCCAGTAAAAGACGCACTTTAAGAATGCGATAAAAACGCATATCAGATTGAGTGCAGTTACCATTTTTTTGACTTTCTTCTTGCGCAGCCTCAAGCAATTTTTCGGCGACTTCAAAGTCTTTCTGCTCTCTACTAATTATTGACTTAAACGCATAAAATTGAGGGCGAATAGCATGGTCTGCAAGCATTGTTTGTTCATGCTCTTGCATAAACTCACTTCCGAGGATCAAACCGAGATGGCTCAACTTGTAATACATCATTCGATCTAAGATTTTAGTGGATTGCCTGTTTTCTCGATATGTTCGCAACAAAATAGCGTCAGAGAGTCGGTCGCCGCCCAAGTGATAACAGAGCTTAATGGAATAAATACGTTGCTCGATAGTTTGCCAGGATTGCATTGGACCCCACTCATCAAGCGCGTAGTCTAAGGCATCTTTAAATTGGCCTTGATCAATGAGTGCTTCAAGCTTCTCACTTTGCTGAGATGCAATTGGTGTAGGTGTGATTCCATTCATACTTCATACTTTCCGATAAATATTATTGAGCTATTCTATAGCTTGCTCTTAATCTGACGTTTAGTTTATACGAAAGAGGACTTTAAGGTATTAGGAATTAAAACAACATTGTAAAATATATGTTGCATTAAGGTAATCGGCTTGATAAAACGCACGCGGTTAATTAAGAACGCACGCGGTTAATTAAGAACGCACGCGACAAAAACGCACGCGAATAGTTAGCCAAGGAGTTTACGAGCATAAAGCGCCCATTAGTGCTGCACGTATTCACTCATGATGAGACTATAGAAGACCAAACGAATAAACATAATTGATATGATAAGCCCTTTAAAAAACTTGCTGGCAAACTACTTAAAAGTAGGCACTGACCCTAGCTTCGATAATGACACGAATCAGCAGTTATTCGTATCTAACCTGTTTTCCTTCATTGGATATATGGTTACGTTTGTGCTCGCAATTAGCGCGCTAGTGAGAAACAATAATGAGTTAGCAATATGGTTATTCGTGTCTAGCTGCGTGTTCTTTTTCTGCCATCATGTGCATCGTTTTAAACAGTTAGGTGACACGATAAAAATATCGACACGTATTATTTTTGTTATGTTGATGAGCTTAATGTTGTTCTTAGTCTACTCTGGCGGACATGCGCAAACTGGGCCTTTATGGATTTATATCGTCCCTCCCGTTGCATTCTTTTTCAGCGGCCTCAAAATAGGTCTAATCAACATACTGTTTTTTATTGTCGTTGTTTCGTTGATGCTTTTTGCACCGAATGAGATGTTTGTTGGGACTGCTTATAGTACTGAGTTTAAAACGCGCTTATTGTATTCGTTTGTTACGGTGACCTTACTGTTTGGTTTTTACGAATATTCAAGGCAAAAGTCGTATGAGTTTATCCGAGAGCTCAGCGATAAGTTCGAGCAACAAGCCATGCATGACCCATTAACGAACTTGCCAAATCGTCGCGGCATGCGTGAATTTTTAGATCACGAGTACAAACGTTCACGCCGTTCAAACTCTCCTCTCAGCGTGCTGCTTGTTGATATCGATTATTTTAAAAAGATCAATGACGAATTCCTTCATGATGGTGGGGATTTTGTTTTGGAAGACTTATCTCGTTTATTTGTGAGCAGTGTCAGAGAGCAAGATCGTGTGGCACGCTGGGGAGGGGAAGAATTTTTATTTCTGCTTCCTGAGACTAATTCAACTGACGCGTTTACTTTAGCGGAGAAAATACGACTCGCCGTAGAAAAGCACGACCTCGAATTTGCTGGTAGGCGAATCTCTGTCACTATCAGCATCGGTTTGAACGAAATTACTCCTGACATGAATATCGACCAAGCGATTAACTTGGCCGATCATTATTTATATGAAGCTAAAAAGGCTGGTCGCAATCAAACTCGTCCAGTGCTGAGTTCAAATCACGCTGACAACTATGAGAAAAACACACTTCTTTAGCAAATTCACTCACCAAATAAGGCTGTACTGTAATAACGCTCGGCGGTGTCTGCACAAATCATGACCATGTTTTTACCGGTATGTTCAGGCATTTGAGCAAGCCTAATCGCAGCTGCAACCGTTGCTCCAGATGATATGCCTACCGCAATACCCTCTGTTCTCGCTAATTTTCTAGCCATATCCAAGGCATCATCATCAGATACTGTGAGTATTTCATCCAATACACCTCTATCCAATAGTTCAGGGACATGTCCCGAACTTAATCCTTGAATCGCATGAATTCCTTTTCTACCAGTGCTTAATATGGGGCAACTCTTTGGTTCAACCGCTACTATATGCACTTGAGGGTTATATTTTTTGAGTGTTTTTCCTATACCCGTAATACTGCCACCAGTGCCAACACCCGCAACAAAAATATCGACTTGTCCAGCGGTATCTCTCCAAATCTCAGTCGCTGTTGACTGAGCATGAGCATCTGCGTTGTGACAGTTTGAAAACTGATCTAGCGATACTGCATTTGGATCTTTTGCAACCAACTCTTTGGCCAAGTCTATCGCTCCTTTTGTGCCAAGTCCCTTTGGTGTAGTCACCAATTCAGCTCCAAAATGTTTGATCATTTTGCGCCTTTCCAAGGACATATGCTCAGGAATAACAATGGTCAGCCGAATGTCATAAATAGCACATAGCCAAGCACAAGAAACACCGTTGTTTCCAGAGGTCGCTTCAATAATATGGGTATTCTCTGAAAAATCTGGTGAGCGTATTAAGGCATCGATCATTGCCTTAGCCGGTCTATCCTTTGTAGAGCTCATCGGATTAAAAAACTCTAATTTCGCCATCAATTTTGCAAGCACATTATATTCAGCACTAAGTTTGGGCAAAGCCACTAATGGGGTGTTACCAACAGTGTCGATGATACTCGCGTAAACACCAGAATTCACTTCATTGTCTAGCTGACTTGAATCACTGTGTATTTGATTATCAACGGCTAATACATTGACTGCTTTCATAAATTTCCTCAGATGGCATGCTGTGCTCGACAACTTGCGAATGTATGAGGGTTTATAGTGACATTAGGCAACAAGATTCATTTTGCATATAGCGAAAATTAAACCAAAATGTTAGCTTATTATTCTACCATTAACAAAATATAGGGAATAATTTTGCCCCAACTAGATAAGTTAGACAAATCCATACTTAATTTATTACAGAATGATGCCAGTATCACAACGGCTGAGATTGCTGAGAAAGTAGGTTTAACAACAACGCCTTGCTGGCGACGTATACAACGATTGCAAGAGCAAAACGTGATCCATAAAACTGTCACTTTACTCAATCCAGACAAATTAAATTTAAAGTTAACTGTCTTTGTTCACGTAAAAGCAGCCAGACATGACTCGGCATGGTTAAAAAAGTTTGCAGATCATGCGAGTTCTTTTGAAGAAGTAGTTGAGTTTTATCGCTTAAGTGGAGAACTAGATTATATGCTAAAAGTACTGGTAAGCGATATGCAGGGTTATGATCACTTTTATAAGCGGTTTATTGCAGGAATTGAGCTGAGAGATGTCACCTCTAGTTTTGCTATGGAAAAAATAAAGAACAGCACCGCCATGCCGCTTAGTAATGCTTAAGCAGACCTTGACCTAGGCTTAAATTCATTAGTGTTTTAAGCAAGAAAATCCTTTATGAGTTTGTCGGCTGGAACCGGTTGACTGAACAGGTAACCTTGAAACTGTGAACAACCCAGATCGATTAGCACATCTCGTTCCTGTTTATTCTCAACCCCTTCTGCGATGACTTCAAGGTGCAGACTCTTAGACATATTCACTAAAGTGTCTACAAGTTTACGACTAGTACTTTTCAAGTGTAAATCGGTGATGAAGCTTCGATCTATCTTTAGCTTATCAATCGGTAAATTCGCTATGTATGCTAATGACGAATACCCTGTACCAAAATCGTCAATAGCGATGCTTACGCCTAAACTTTGCAGTTTCAACATTGAGCGAACCGCAATGTCTTTGTTGTCTATGAGTAGGCTCTCTGTAATTTCTATTTGCACGTTATTTGGACTCAAACCTCTCGACACAATTGCATGCTCAACCTCACTAACAATGTTCAAATTGCGGAACTGCTTGCTGCTGACATTAATAGCGAGTTTAAAATCTGGATGAATATTATTGGCTTCCTGAAACCGTACAAGTGTTTCCATAGAAGATTCAAATACCCATTTACCTAACTTATGAATCAGCCCTGTTTCTTCTGCTAATGGAATAAACTCATCAGGAGCGACCATACCTAATTCAGCGTTGTGCCATCGAAGTAAGGCTTCTGCACCAATCACATCGCCTTGAGTATTCACTTGGGGTTGAAACACCAAGGAAAATTCACCGGCTTCTATCGCCAAATGTAAATGTTGTTGAACTAAGTGTTTGCGCTCGGTTTCTAAACGCATCGTTTCATTATAGAACTGAAAGTTGCCTCGTCCCTTCTCTTTCGCAACGTACATAGCCATATCGGCTTCTCTGAAGGCCTTAGTGTACTCAGCATCTTTTCCCGTCATCATTGTAATACCAATGCTGGCACCAATGTTCAATACATGAGAGTCAACTTCAAAAGGCTGAAGCAACTCATCAATGACAGCACCCGCTAATTTTGCCATTTTCATTTGGTATTGAGGATGATTTTCTAAAGGCACAAAAATACTAAACTCGTCGCCACCCAATCTGGCTACCAAGCCGCCTTTATCTAGCGCTATTTTTTTCAAACGAGCTGCCACTAAGGTGAGTAAGAGGTCGCCAATAAAGTGCCCTAATGAATCGTTGACTGACTTAAAGTAGTCAAGATCGATAAATAACAAACCTGCACATTCGCCGGTAAATAAATCTATCTTTTGTTGGAGTTTGCGCCGGTTTGCTAGTTTGGTAAGCGGATCTATTAAGGCTTGTAGTTCGATTTCCTTTCGATAGTTTACTTGCTCCGTAATATCTTCATAGGTGCCGACTAAACCAATCACCTTTCCATGTTTATCTGTTAAAGGCATCTTATTTGTGCGCAACCAGCGAGTTGCTTCACCCTTAATACTTTGCGGCTCTTCGATACCCAACTTGGCAACTCCGCTCTCCATGACTTCTCTATCGTCTCGTTGGAAAGCCTCACTCTCTTTTTTATTTAAGGTGAAGTGGTAATCGTTTTTACCAATGAGTTCAGCTAAGGAAGCAACTTTGAGATCATTTAAAAAGAGATTGTTTGCGCCTACGAAATTCGAATCGGTGTCTTTCCAAAAAACACGCATGGGAAGGGTGTCCAGTACACTCTTAAGAAACTGTTCGGCGTCCGCATTGCTACGTTTTTTTTCCATGACAACCTGCGACTATTTAGGGTAAAGACACGCCAATATTGGCTTAGCGAGTCTTTATAGTCTGCTATTAAACTATCCCAGTAAAGTCCATTCTTATGAATCGTTTAAATTCTAAACTTTAGTCTACATCATTCATGAGGTGAATGAGCATTTTTGTTAACATAAGTAATTTTATGGTATCTTACGCGCCTATTTTGTCACACAAGAGTGTTTTTGATGTTTTGTATGTCTCGCGCTACCGTTTTGGCTAGTTTATTATCAATGACCTTATTATGCCCCGCAGGCTTTGTTAAAGCTAACAATGGCGGCGTACATGGGCCGAATGTCAATGCCGACACACACTCAGCAGAATTCCGAATGAATACGACTAATTCGGATGACAATACCGACGGTAGAGAGCAATACAGAGTGCATTATCAGCGTGCATTTAATGATCGTTTACAAGTAAGGATGGTCTTACAATATCGAGATTTCGGCAGCGTTGAATACGATAACGTAAAAGCGGAATTCCTGTATAACTATAAAAAAGCGAGCAGCGATAAGTACGCGGCAGCTGTCAGAATCGACGCTAGAACACGTCGCGGTCAACGACCCGAAGATATCGCAATTCATTGGACTCACCAATACAATATAGATAAATCGCTGTTCGTGCGCGGAATCGCCATCCTCGATAAAAACATCACAGAAAATGGTGCAGGTGAAAAACCGACGACAATAGCAAGTCGTTTTTCGATCACCAAACGGCTTAACAATGGCCTGATGATTGGCGCGGAAATGTACAATAACTATGGCGAACTGAACGATATCAGTGATAGCAATGAGCAACGACACCAATTAGGGCCAACCATCATGTATAGCCAAGATGGTTGGTATATTTATGGGCGCTATCTGAGTGGATTAACCAGCGCGACGTCTGATCACAACGTCTCACTGAGAATAGGTAAGCGTTTCTAAGCGTTACCTCTTCGGCGCAGGCCTTGGATCAAAGTCAGAGTTGGCGATATAGGCTGTGATTAATGCCCATACTGTTTGATTCTGACGAATGTCGTCCAGTTCAATTTTATCTAAAGTATCATTTGGCGTGTGATGATAATCAAAGTAGTAAGTCCCGTCTTGCTTCAAGGCAATCACTGGCACGCCATAATTTGGCAGCATTGACACATCTGGACCACCATTTGTTGTGTTATTGCCAAGTTCGACGCCCATACTTTTTAATGCTGCATACAAATCACTCGGATCATTTCTGACAGCTTCGTCAAAGCGGGTATCTAGCTGGTAGATTTTTCCAGCACCAAAGTCTGATTCAGCAGCAAAGATAATATTTTCCAAACTCTCTCTATTCGTTCTCACATACTGATATGCGCCGACGAGACCAATCTCTTCCGCCGCGTATAAAATCACGCGAATAGTGCGTTTGGGTTGACCGATAGTATCTTTGATTATCTTAGCGGCAGCAGTAACGATACCGACACCAGCACCATCGTCTAGGGCGCCTGTGCCCTCATCCCATGAATCTAAATGAGCAGAAATTAGCACCACTTCGTCTGGCTTCTCAGTACCAGTAAACTCACCAATCACATTATACGATGTCTGCCAACCTGCGTCTTTTGCCTGCATATTGATATTCAAAACGACATCTTGCTCACTAGAGAACATTGCCTCTAAATTATCAGCATCTGCTGTTGAAATTGCGCCGGCTGGAATTTTCTCTACTTCTTCGTCGTATCGCATAACACCCGTATGCGCGAATCGTGAATTGTCGGTACCAACAGAGCGAATAATGACTGCTTTCGCGCCCATTTTGGCAGCTTCTACCGCGCCGGCTACTCGGTTAGGAACGACTTTACCGTAGAATTTCCCGGCCTTATCTCGCTGCATACGCGTATTCAAAAATACAATATTGCCTTCTACCGTTGCTTTGTCCGCTTCACTTAAAGATGCTAAAGAATCAAACATCACCACTTTTGCTTCCAAACCACTTTCAGGCGTTGCAATCGAACCGCCCAATGCCGTAATGACAAGCTCCTGTGGAAACGGAGCAACGACTTTTGCGTCTGCAAATCCGCGCTCCCAATTACGCACTCTGACGGGCTGCTTGTAAACTTTATCAAAACCCATTTCGTTGAATTTTGCCTCAGCCCATGCGACGGCACGCTTGTCGCCTTGCGAACCTGGAATTCGGGGGCCTACTTCAACAGTGAGTGATTTGACAATTTCGTAGGCTAAATCACTTTCTTCGCTGGCGTTTTTAACTTGCATAGCAAGCGCTAATTCTGGCGTTTTGTTGGCTATCGTAATTGCGCTTTCTTGCTTTGCGTCAGCAGACGTTGAGTGTGTTGAAACTGCACAACCGCCAAGCATAAAACCTAGGCTTGCAGCAATGGTCAAGCTTATAAATGTCTGTCGCATTCTTTATTCCATATGTTTGTATTGAGTTTGCTCGCATTATGAAGAAATAATGTTCCACTTTGAGCGTAAGCGAGATACTCTTCATTTAGATTAAGGGGTATCATAAACCCATCGCTTTGATAATCATAGAATAACGAGGAAGTTGTATGTTTTCGATCCAAGTAGAGCGCACAATTAATAAGCCCATTACGGAAGTATTCGCTTTAATAAGCGATCATGCTAACTATTCTCAATTTAAAGGCGTAGACGCCTCAACACTGCTGGTTGAAGGAAAAGAAGAGCGAAACGGCCTGGGTGCAGTAAGAGAAATTGTTGCTGCTGGTAGCACTTTGCATGAGGAAATCGTCGCATATCAAGCTCCTGTGCTATTGGGGTACAAGATTATTTATTCTAAACCTCTCCCCTATGACCATCAGTTGGGTGAAGTAAAGCTCGAAGCGAAAGATGATAATACCACCCATGTAAGCTGGCGCTCGCAAGGTCACATTACGATCCCTCTACTCGGCAATTTGTATTTCGATAAGCAAATACAAAAACATGGAGCTCGCGCCTTTGGCAGTATCCTTAAATATATCGATAAGCTTTAGAGTAAGTGGCGTTTAAAAAACTCAAGTAACAAAGTTTGACGATGCAATGTTGTGTTTTTTCCCTCGCTCACGCCGTGTGAGCGATTTGGATAAGCCATAAACTCAAACGTTTTATTATGCTTTACCAATTCATTCACTAGCTTTTCTGTTCCCTGATAATGCACATTGTCATCACCTGTGCCGTGTATCAGCAATAATTTGCCTTTAAAACCTTCGACGAAATTAATAGATGAAGTGTTAAAATAACTGTCAGGATCTGTTTCGGGATGGCCAGAATATCGCTCTTGATAAATAGTGTCGTATAAACGAATATCTGGAACCGGCGCAATTGCAACACCCGCATGAAATTTATCAGCATGTTTGAACAACATATTTAGGGTAGAGCTTCCTCCTCCTGAATGTCCGAATACACCGACGCGATTCGTATCAATGAAGTCATACTTAGCCGCAATTTGATCCAATGCGTCAGCTTGGTCTTGGACGGTGATGCCGCCAATTTTCTTGTATATCGATTTGCGCCAATCTCTTCCTTTTGGTGAACGTGTACCTCTATTGTCTACTGAGACAACAATAAACCCCTCTTGCACTAACAGTGAACGCATCAAATATCCAGAGCCTCCCCATGCATCCTGAACGGTCGAGCCCGCAGGTTCTCCATAAACATAGAAAATCACAGGATATTTCTTTAGTGCGGTCATACTTCTTGGCGTCATGATGTAAGCGTCTAAGACAGTGCCACCTTGAGCGTTTACTTGAATAAATTCATGCTTGGGTAAGGTCGTATTAGCCAATTTCGCTTTTAACTCTGCATTTTGAACCAGCGGTTTTATGACTTTGTGACCCTCTACTTTAATAGTTTGAGAACTGGTTGGTGTTATAAAGTTACTATACTGATGCAAGGCGTTGGACGCATCTTTTGATAAAAGGTAACGATTATTCCCAGCAAATTCTTTTGGTGTGACTCTTTCAACCGGTAAAGTCCCGTCTAAGGAGGATTTGTATAAATAGCGATGACCTTGGTTTTCTGGTGATGCCATGAAGTAAACCACATTGTCATTCTCATTGAACGCTAACATATTGATGACATCGAACTCACCCGGGGTAATATCGATCACACTGTTACCATCTTTTGAAATGCTGTAAAGATGTCGCCAGCCACTGCGTTCACTGTGAAATAAGAAGCGCTCTCCTTCCTGAATAAACTCCGCATCGTAATACCAACCGATGAAGGCGCTATCAGAATCCGTAAAAACGAGCTCTTTTGAATCAGAGGCTACATTGTAAAGCCATAGTCGATTATTTTGTTGTGGACGGTCGACATCTTGCACTAACAATTCGTTCCCATTCGCCCAAGAAACTCTTGGAATATAGCGTTCTCTGTTGTCGCCCTCCAGCGCTAACCATTGTGTTGTCTTATTCTGGAGTGAAACCACACCTACTTTGACAGCAGAGTTTGTCTCCCCCGCTTTCGGGTAAGGAAAAGTAGTCAGCTCAGGGTACAAAGAATCAGTATTGTTAATCATAATGAACTCTTTCACACCTGAGGTATCAAGTTGCCAATAAGCAATCTTCTGGCTGTCCGGGGACCAGCGAAATCCATCACGAATAGCGAGCTCTTCTTCGTAAACCCAGTCAAAATTTCCGTTGATGATAATATCATCACCGTCGGTAGTCAGCATATGCACCTCTGGGGCTAGCCCTTCGTCCCCTCGAATATCTTGGTAATAGATATTGTTAAGATATACGTAAGCTATCTTACTCGAGTCTGGAGAAAACTTGGCGAACATTAGACGGGCTTCGTTTGGCAACGCTTCTGTGCTTCCCTGTTTTTTTTCTTTAAACGCATCTAAAACGATTTGCGGTCCTACTTGTTGCAATGACTGGTTTGCTAGGTTTAATAAAAAGTAGTCACCTCGACTACGCGAACGCCACACTTTTTTCGAGTTAGTATAGATAAGTACCCATTTGCCGTCTTCCGACCAAATGTAGTCATCTATTGCGATTGGCGCCGCTTGGCCCACTGGCGTTAATGCCTCAAAAGGTACAAGCACTTTCCGCCCACTACCGTCGACATTATAAAATACGATATCGTTGCCAGTGATACCTTGACGCTCGATAGCGACTTCATCTTCTGTTTCTGTCGGCGTGTCGTCGCTGCTTACATCAAGCTTTCTAGTCTCAAGTACGGTATAACCAGAACCATCATCAAGCCAGCGAAAGTATTCACCTCTTTCACTTCGATAGAACGCATCTTTATAAATTTTATCCAAGGACAATTTGGTTTGCTTGGTGTTATCGACACCCTTATTCTTCGCTTGTTCTGATGTGGCTGAGCAGCCCTGAAGTAAAGCAAATAGACCTAAAACAAAAAGGCCTTGTTTCAACTGTTTCATTCCATTGTTCCTTGTTTTACTTGCTGTGTCGAAATACCGAATAGCCTGAACGACCATTTTCTTTTACATAATATAAAGCTGAGTCGGCCCATGCGCAAACCTGTTTGGCATCTTGAGCATGATTTTCGCCTTCCACTACCGTCACCCCAATACTCACCGTCACATGTTGCGCAACATCTGAGTACTCATGCGGCAAACACAAGTCTTGCAAACCTTGTTTTATATCATCACAAAGTTTACATGCACCAGTTTCATTAGTATCAGACAAGATGATAGCAAACTCTTCACCACCAATTCTTGCTAAAAAATCACCCGGGCGATGCACGGTTTGTTTAAAAAGCTTACTCACAGCAACAAGGCATTCATCGCCTTTGCCGTGTCCATAATTGTCATTATACGCTTTGAAGTTGTCGACATCGATGAACAACAAACTCAGAGACGTTTTCTCTCGCCTCGCGCGGTCCAATTCATGTGACAGCACTTCGTCAAACTTGCGTCGATTGGCAATGTTTGTGAGGGAATCAGTAGCGGCAAGTTGTTCAAGCATCAAGGCTTGTTGGCGAATTTTCGCATGTGTTCTTACGCGCATTTTTAATAAAGGAATTTCTATCGGTTTGACGACATAGTCAATTGCACCGATTTTAAAACCAACTTCTTGCTCATTTACGCTGCACATCGAACTGACAAACATGACGGGAATGTCATGTGTTTGAGGATTGTTTTTAAGTTGACGAATAAGCTCATAACCATGCACATCTGGTAGCTTCACATCTAACAGTATAACGTCGGGCTTTTTACTAATAGCCAAGTCTAAACCTGCGGCACCGCTAGTGGCGAAATGCACGCTAAAATCATGCTTAAACGACTCAGCAATGAGCTTAATGATATTTGGGTCGTCATCGATAATTAATACAGGTATGCGATTGATAAAGAATCCTTTTTTTAACATTTATTAGACTTTAGTATCAAGCTAACGCTAAGCTAACAAGGAATCGAACAAAAAGCCACCAATTATTAAGGGGCAATTGCATGAACGACACGCTCGAATCCTTGTTCAATACTGGTTACATGCCACATGGCCATTGCTATCTGTGGAAGCCAGATATTTTATGGTTAAATGTCATTTCAGACAGCATGATTGCTTTTGCTTATTTTTCAATACCGGTGATTTTGTATTACTTCGTAAAAAAACGTCCAGAATTAGAGTTCAAAGGTATTTTTATTCTGTTTTCTGCCTTTATTTTGCTGTGTGGTTTGACTCATGTCGTCAGTATTTTTGTTATTTGGCATGGTGCATATGGAGTGCATGGCTTATTCAAACTGGCAACAGCAATAGTCTCATGTATCACCGCTTACAAGCTGTTCTCTATTATCCCCGACGCACTGAAAATACCCACACCCAGCGCAATGAAAGAAGTACTCGAACTCGCTCACAAAGAGAAGCTTGAACGCTTAACGGCTGAAAGTCACCTGTCCGTTCAAGAAGCAATAAAAGAGAGCGAGAATACACTTCGGAGCATATTCAACTCCCTGCCTATTGGCTTGCATATGTTTGACTTAAAAGGTGATGAATTGTTTTTTGCTGGGTACAACAAAGCTGCGGTAAAAATATTGGGCGAAGCCCATACAAAGCATGTAGGTGAAACTATTGAAGCTGCCTTCCCCGATGTGGCAGGCAAAGAGATTGTCGATACCTATAAAAATATTGCTGTCAATGGCGGTGAGTGGAAAGACGAAACCGTGCACTATGACGACTCAGAAGTCAGCGGTGTTTATCGCGTGCAAAGCTTTCAAAGTAAACAGAATTCAGCAATCGTGCTGTTTGACGATGTTACTCAGGCACATAAACAAGAACTCGCCATTAAGCAAAAGGATCGTTTCATTAATGCTGCCTTCAATGCAGCAATTACCGCGGTCTATATTTTCGATTTGCAGAATAAGAGAATTGAATATCTCAATCAAACATTTAGCGAACAAACAGGTTATACCTTAGACGACTTTCAAGACGCAAATACTGATAGCCTACTCAGCCTTGTTCACCCAGATCATCTCAGTGATTTAAAGACCTTCCTGTCTAATATTATAAACGAACATAAAGATATCAATCACGAGCACATTGAGTTTCAGATGCGTCACTTAAACGGTGATTACGTTTGGTGCCTAGCCAAGTACTTGATCCTGGAGCGAGACGCCGAGGGCAATGCAAGTAAACTGATGGGTAGCTTTTTAAATATTGATAGCCAGAAAGCGATGCAATTTAAGTTGGTGAAACTCAAAAATGACGCCGAACAAGCAAACGAAACAAAAACCAACTTTTTAGCGAATGTGAGTCACGAAGTGCGCACTCCTATGAATGCAATACTGGGTTTGATCAGTCTAACGCTTAAAATGGACTTGGGTGATAAACAGCGTGAACATTTAGAAAGAATGGAAGTATCCTCTAAAGCACTCCTGCAAATCTTAAATGACATTCTGGACTTTTCTAAACTTGAGGCTGGAAAATTTTCAATATCAAACAAGACTTTTGAACTGCAAAAACTACTTGATATGGCAACAGGTATTCATAGTCTTGTAGCAAAAGACAAAGGCTTATTTTTAAACACTCGCATTTCAAGCACGCTTCATACTCATTATGTCGGGGACCAACTTCGCATTAACCAGGTACTGAACAACCTTATTGGCAATGCTGTCAAATTTACTACTGAAGGCGGGGTTACTTTGAACGTTAGCAGTCATTTCGAAGAGGGTATTGAGTATGTTTGTTTTGAAGTGAGAGACACTGGCCTTGGGATAGCCTCGAAAGATATTGATAAATTATTCGACTCATTCCATCAAGTAGATAATAGCTCTATGCGCTCGTATGGCGGCACCGGCCTAGGCTTGGCGATTAGCCAATCGCTTTGTGCTTTAATGGCAGGTGAGATTTCAGTAGAAAGCGAACTTGGTAAAGGCAGTATTTTCACTGTGTGTTTACCTCTACAGCCTGCAAAACCTCAAGATGTAAGAGATGATGAACCGAATAGAGACCATCAGCAGATTATTCAATCATTGTCAGGAAATCATATTTTACTGGTAGAGGATAATGAGACCAATAAGATAGTGGCTGAAGAAATGCTTGCTATGCTTGGAATAAGCTCTGTGCATGCTAAAAATGGTGAAGAAGCAATTGTTGCTTTTCAAAATGAGCGCTTTGATTTGATTCTAATGGACTTACAAATGCCCATCTTAGATGGTTATAGTGCAGCTTCTACTATTCTTGAAATGGCACAGGAAAACGATAGAGACATACCAATATTAGCCATGTCGGCAGCGGTATTAGATAGCGCCCAAGATAAGGTGAAGAATGCAGGTATGCTTGACCATATTAGTAAACCTATCGATATAGAGATATTGCACGGTAAACTATCGACTTACCTTTCGTGGAAAAGTGACGCTCAGTTAACAAGTGCAACTCACTCCATGGGCCGACTCAATCAAAAAGGAATCGATGCAGAGCAATCAACGTTTACACAAAAGCTGCAACACTTCGATATAGACGCTGCATTGGGCCGCATGGCGGGTAACTTCATCCTGTTCAAGCAACTACTTGCTAGCTTTTTACACGATCACAAAGAGAGTATAAAGAATTTAGAAGCTGCTGTAGAGGCTCACGACTTTGAGCTCACACAAAGTATCGCACATACTATTAAGGGGGCGGCGGGCACAGTTGGCGCTAGTGCAGTTCAACGAGAAGCCTTTAAGGTAGAGACTGCCGTTGAAAAAGCGCAGCCATTTGAAATAAAAGCCTTAACGAATGAGCTGGCTATTGCATTACAAGAAATCGAGAGAATATTGGATGACTCAGCAGAAGCCACGGATTCGAATATGCGGCCACTGCTTGCAGAAATGCCTGCACACGAGAAAGAACGTTATATTGAAATGCTGCTTGATACATTGCGCTCTGGTGCGTTTTTATCAGAGTTAGACCTCGAGGAGCAATTTCCTTATATTCAGACGTGTTTAAACGACGACCAATTTAAGTCCTTGAAGGAGCATATTCGTTATTTGGAATACGATAAAGCGACCAAACTCTTGAACAAAGCCATCGGAAACTTGTAAACCGCGGCTTATTTGCTCAATTATAGATAGCCTTGCTGAGCACTGTACGCAGCGCTTCAGGTATCGGGCTAGGCTTTGAGTCATCGCGATTAACGAAAACATGAGTAAGTGTGCCCAGTGCACACAATTGCTCTTGGTGTTGTTTAAAGATGCCTACCTCATAGCTAACAGAGCTATTTCCTAGCTTTTTAACCCTAAATGCACCTATCAATTTATCTGGGTAGGACAATGATTTCAAATAGCGACAATTTGATTCCACCATAAGACCAATCTTATCGCTTTGCATGGGTGAATAATTCGCTTCATTGATTAAAAACTGATTCACGATGGTATCGAAAAATGAATAATAATTAACGTTATTGATATGACCAAACTGATCATTATCTAACCATCGCGTTGTTATCTCATACTCTTTGTGAAAATCTTTGCGGGCTGGCATTGCCTTGCTTTTATCTTGTGTCGTCATTGTCTATGTAAAGCCTCTTGGTATATCGTTTTAACGTCTTCTAACGAGAGTGCCCTAGGATTATTAACTAATAGACGGGTCTGCTTCATCGCATCTTCACTCAATAGGTCAATATCGCTGTGTTTAATACCAACATCTTGCAGGCAAGAAGGCAATGCCAAATCCCGAATTAAATCAGACAGATAATTGACCAGGTCTTGTGCACCAGATTGCTCCCCCGAACTCACTAGTCCATGCATACATTCACTTAAGTCTGAATATAGGTCTGTGCAGTGACTCAGATTAAATTGCATGACCGGGACAAGGACTAAGGCATTACTCAAGCCATGCGGTAAATGGAACTGACCGCCTAATGGATAAGCTAAGGCATGAACAGCAGCAACAGGCGCATTGGCAAATGCTTGTCCAGCTAAACACGCTCCCAACAGCATCGCTTGCCTTGCCTCCAAATCATGGCCTTCAAACGTCGCTACTTTTATGTTCGCCGATAATAAACGAAGTGCCTGTTGCGCTAATATATCTGAAATAGGGTTTTTCTTTATGTGACTGGTATAAGCTTCGATTGCGTGCACCATTGCATCAACGCCAGTTGCCGCTGTAACGTGTGCTGGCAGTTTTACTGTTAAAGTGGCATCCAAGACGGCTACGTCGGGCAGTAACACGGGTGAAACAACACCCGATTTCGTTGTTTCTCCCGTAGTCACAATGGCTATAGGCGTCACTTCTGAACCTGTACCTGCAGTCGTTGGCACTAATATTAGAGGTAATCTTCCCCCAGTAACTTGTTCCAAGCCATAACTACTTTTAAGCTTTCGCGTCAACTCTTCTCGCTGATCCTTGAAGTCAACAGGTTGCGAACACAGCATAGAAACTAGCTTTGCAACATCCATGGGGCTACCGCCACCAAAGCCAATAACACCATCAACATTGCGTAACAGTGCAAACTCACTCGCATCGAGCACTTTATCTTCACTGGGATCAGCCTGAACATCTTGAAAAATATGAAAACTGACATTCGAGTCGTCCAAAACAGCGGTCAATTGTTCTAGGATACCGGCATTAATGATACCCACATCAGTCACGATCAACACTGTTTGCATTCCTAGCTTGTGACATTCTTCTGCTATATTTTTAAGTCCGTTCAACTCACAAATAATTTTTTTTGTGGTGCTGAAAGTGAAGTGTGTTCTGGACATTTTGCCAAACTCCTAAATACGTCTTGGTTAGAGTAGCACTTGGTATCGAACATGACAAACCTCGCATTATTGCAAACAACAGTGGAGTCGATATCGCATGGTTTAGTGTCTTTGCTATACTTGAGGGAAAGTCTGCGCTTAAGTTTACAGAGCTTGGTAATAATGCTTGTTTAACGCATCTATTTCATTACAATCCGCGGTTCTTTTTTATCGCGTAATAAACAAAAAGTTAGGAACATAATGGCTGCAATTGGCATCGACTACGGCACATCAAACTCAGAAGTAGTTTATTTTGATGGGCAAAAACATCATTACATTAGACTCGATCCAAGCCTAGAAAATTCGAACAAAATTCGCTCGTCTGTCTTTATCTATTACAAAGATGAATTACCCACACCACCTGCTAGCGCAATTGAGGCAAAAGTCTCGCAAATTCAACGTGCAATCACAGACCAAATAGACAAAGCCAAGCAACACTACTACGAAGCTCAAGATCCACGCGAACAACAAAGCTACGGCGACAAAATTGATGAACTTCGAGCTGAGTTTCATAACCGTCCAGCTCTTCAGCGAAAAGCAATACAGCTGTTATTGAAAAATATGACTGTTGACGATCTAAGCCTGTTACAACTGGTAGAAAGTGGCGACTTTGCTTTCGGCGAAGAAGGTTTTCGCCGATATCTAAAATCACCTGACAAAGGTCGACTCATTTATTCTCCCAAGAACTTTCTTGGCGCAAATTTAGTGTCAGGTCAACAACAAGCATTTGTTGGGATGATTGCAAAACAATTAGCTTTCTTCCGAGAAAGTGCTGAAAAGCAATTACAGCAAACTGTTGATACTGCAGTGATTGGCCGCCCCGTACGTTTTCACGGGACTCGTGGCGAGGACGGTAATAGTCAAGCTATTGATATTATGCGTGAAGCAGCAAAAACAGCGGGGTTCACCCATGTGGAGTTTTTGGAAGAGCCCATTGCCGCAGCATATAAAATAGAACGAGAACTGGACAAAGAAACCAATGTTTTAGTGGTCGATATTGGTGGCGGAACGAGCGACATCTGTTGTATTACTTTATCTCCTGAAAAACTGACTAACTTACATCGCCAACAGGATGTGCTGTCAGTCACAGGAGCTCGACTAGGCGGTATGGAGTGCGACAAAAATCTGATTATTAAATCTATCGCGCCAACCATGGGTTCAGGTTTAAAAATGCAAAGTGGTTTGCCTATTCCCCCTATCTATTACACTGATATGTGTGCTGTTGATGATATTCCAAAATTGAATCGCTTTTTCTCTGACGATTATGGATTGGACATTGCGCAAACCATGTCAATCGTCAAAGAGCCAGCACAGCTGGGTCGCTTGTTAACGGTTCAAGAAGAAAAACTATCGGCCAGACTGGTGAACTCATCACGGCTTGCGAAGGAAATGCTATCGTCAAAACAACAAATCACGCTTCCACTGAGTTATGTAGAGCCTGATTATCAAGTAGACATCTCACTCGCAGATTTAGATAGATCAATGCAACCCTGGTTAGATAAGGTTAAACGCTTAGTTTCAGATTGTTTAAAGAACAGCGAACAAGCTCCAGAGATGCTTTTTATCACCGGTGGCATGAGCTTATCGCCTATTGTCAAAAAGCAGCTACAAGAAATTATGCTGCCTGACCTGCCCGTTATCGAGGGTGACGCGTTTAACTCTGTCTGCGAAGGTCTAGCGATTCAGGCGAGTAAGCTATAAAGAGAAAGAAGCCACTAGTATGAAAGTTTCAAGCCTCTTAGTCTGTCTATTGCACTAATACGACATACTAAGAGCCAGTTTATAATGAAGTCTTTCACCCAATCTTTTATCAGCGCGCTGTTTGTTGCAGGATTTATTGCCTTTGTCTCTTCCTACTCGGCGCCTGCGCAAGCGCAAGACAAACCAGTTTCTGAAAAAGCATCGCCAAGTCACCCCGACGCGCCCCACTGGACCTTAAAAACCCAAAGTGGCGAAGAAGTGAGTTTCAGTGATTTTGCTGGCAAACCTATGATCATTACATTCTGGGGAACATGGTGTCCGTATTGTAAAAAGCTCCATCCTGGGCTTGAAAAAGTGCGAACCAAATATGAAGAACAGGGACTTATAGTATTGGGCATCAGCGTGAACGAACCGATTGGTGCAGACCCAGAAGGCTCATTAAAAGAACGTGACATTCACTTTCAAACCTTGGTCGATGGTGACGAAGTAGCAGAAGATGTGTTTCAGATATTTGGAACACCAACCACTCTCTTCGTTTCTCACGACGGTAAAATTCTGGGCACTACCATGGAGTCAAACCCAGACGACCCTCGTTTTGACAAAGTCGCCGCATACCTAGTAAACCAGCTCAACTAAAAACCAAAAAAGGGGTCAGAGTTAATTTCACTGCGCCTGTTTTTAATGAGTTAGCATCAGCAAGCAAAGCCTAAGCTTAACAAACACGCTTTTCGCCATCCATGGCCGCTCTCTAATGGCATCCATGCCATTAGAAGGTTTGCTAAGCTTAGGCTTTGCTTACTGCTACAAACTCAGTTTTCATGTGCTTTTTCGTGAAAGTAACTCTGACCCCTTTTTAGAATTAGCGGCAATATCCGTTCTAAGCATTTGAAAAACAACAAGAGCAGTGTTAGCGTAGACTCCAATATTCAGTAATGTGATTAACTGTTGGAGATTATATGAAATACTTAACAAAATTATTATGTGCTGCGGCTAGCTCTTTCATTCTTTTTACGGCTGGTGCTCAAGCTGAGGTCGTTAGTTCCGATAGCGTTATGCAAGCTCAGCATGCTAGCTACAATAAGCAACAACTATTAGACATGGTGAATAGAACCGACGTCGAGAGCGAACTCGAAAGCCTAGGTGTCGACAAAAACGATGCGATAGCAAGAATAAATGCTTTAACCGACAATGAAATTGCATTGTTAAACCAAGAGTTAAATGAAGCTCCAGCAGGTGGTATCGTTGGTGCGGTGCTTACTGTTTTCGCAGTAATTGCCATTCTAGATTTAGTTGGTGTGACAGATGTTTTCCCTTTTATACGACCAATCAATAGCTAAGAATGTTAAGTAAACTAATCAATAAAGCCTGCTTTATAGCGGGCTTTTTATTGCTCGCTGCTTGTCAAGGAACTCCACAGGCAGACAAACTCGGCGCACAGAAATTAACATTATTACCAGCCTCAAAAACAATCGAAAACGTACCTTTCTACCCACAACAAGAGTTTTATTGCGGCCCGACCACTCTAGCTGAAGTTTTTAATTTCCATGGAGCCACTATAAGTGCTGACGAAATTGCACCTAATCTGTTTATTCCTGGTAAAGAAGGCAGCTTGCAGCTTGAAATGGTTGGAGCAAGCAGACGCTATGGTTTTTTACCTTACTCGGAACGAGGTAGTTTAAGTCAAATTATGACACTCATAAATGATGACATTCCAGTCATTGTTTTCCAAAACCTTTCGATACAAATGCTCCCGCAATGGCACTATGCCTTAGTCATTGGTTATAACAAAGAAGAGAGAACGTTTACCTTACACACTGGCCTAACACCAAATCACTCAATGTCGTTTGAGCTATTCGAGAGAACGTGGGCACGAGCAAACTATTGGTTTCTAGCGCCAGTCCCACCCGATGTTAGTAGCCAAAGTATGAATTCATTTGTGTATACAAGTGCTGCATATGACTTATTTAAAATAGGTGAACCTCGCTTAGCTATATCGTTCTTAAAAACCGCAACAACTCAATGGCCTTCAGAATGGCTAGCTTATTTTTTACTGGCTAATCACTTTGTAGACGTTGACCATGATGCTGCCATTGATTGGTTTGAAAAAGGCTATCACGTAGGCAAGTTTGAGCCTGCGTATCTAAACAACTTCGCTTACGCACTCATAAAGTCTAAGCAATATGAGCAAGCTACTATAATACTTACTAAGGCATTAGAAGACTTCCCAAACAATCAAACACTTTTAAAAACAAGGGGTTTGTTGCCAAACTAGAATGACAGTAATAACAATATAATTGTCTAACAAAGTCTAAACCCGTTTCGAGCCTATTTAAAACGAAGTGCAATTGGGCTTAAGTCGTAAGCGTGCTGCGCTAGTATTTCTTGTAGATTTGCGTAGGACAATTTCTGTTTGTTAGTTAGTGCCCAAAGATGTGCAGCCCTTGCACCTGTTCGGCAGAAGCTATGCACTCTGCCGTCTGTCGACTGGATGAGTGCTTGCATTTTTTTTATGTCAGCATCTGTGTACTCACAAGGTTTTACTGGCATGAATGCATATTCAATCGAATGGGCCCTAGAAATCACTTGGTAGTCTTCATTACTAACTTGCTCACTTGATTCATTGTCGGGTCTTACATTAATAACGAGATTGACCCCCAACTCTTTTAAAGTCGAAAAGTCTTGCTCTGACAGCTCACCTGACACGGAAAAGTTTTCGGATAGTTGTTTGATTGTCATAATTAAACTCTCTTAGAAATTCGAAATAAAAATAAATGTCGATAATGGAATAAGCGCTATCCCAAATAGCTTTTTTAAGTGCTGTTGTGGTAAACGTTCGGCTGCAAACATGCCAACAAATGAACCAGCAACAGCAAATGTGCTTACCAAAGCAATCAACGGCCAATTGAGTGACGTATTCGTTTTAGCAAATTCAAAAGCATATTGTGAAAACCCAGCAAAGCTTTGCATTGCAATGATCACTAGGCTTGTGGCCACGGCGGCTTTCATCGGAGTGTTAGCAAACAACAAGAGTGCTGGAACAATTAAAAAACCGCCCCCAACGCCAACAAAGCCCGCCAAAGCCCCCACAAACAATCCAGCAAGTAGCAAACTCAAAGTTTGACGGGCGCTATGCTGTTCTTGATTATTTGATACCGGATAGAGCATAAACACACTGGCTGCCAACATAGTGACCGCAAAGGTCAACAACTGAACTTGCCCGCTCACCCAATGCGAGGCATACGCGCCTAATAGTGCACTAGCCATACTAGGTAAGCCGAAAGCCAAAACTGACCGGAACGCAACCTTGCGTTTCAAGATATGGTTGATACTGCCCACTAGTGCGACTATTCCCACGATCAAAAGTGATTCAGCAATCGCAATTTTTTGCGGTTCATGTGCCAGATATACAAGCAATGGAACCGTTAGAATGCTGCCACCAGAGCCTAATAGACCTAAACTCAGCCCCATACAAATCGCGCCTACCCAGACACTGATATCAAACACAGCTAGTTCAACTCAGTACTGATTGGTATTTTTAAATAGCTCACGCCATTCGACTCTTCCGTGGGCAAATGGCCTGCACGAATATTTATCTGTATTGCGGGTAACAACAAACGAGGAACGGGAAGGCTGGCGTCTCGCGTATTTCTGAGCTCCACAAAGTCTTGTTCGCTGGTTCCGTTGCGCAAATGGATGTTATGACATTTCTCTTGAAGCACTGAGGTTTCCCATTGATACACATCCCGCTTTTCGTTGAGGTAATCATGACCGACAAATATGCGAGTAGAATCAGGTAAAGATAAAATTCGTTGGATAGACTGATAAAGTGTTCTGGCACTTCCGCTCGGAAAATCTGCGCGAGCAGTACCATAATCAGGCATGAATAGGGTATCTCCAACGAATATAGCGTCCTCTACCTTGTAGCTGACACAGGCAGGTGTATGACCAGGTGTATGGATTACTTCAATCGATAAATGGCCTAGCTTGATCATTTCTCCGTCTTCAAACAAGTGATCAAACTGGCTACCATCGCATGGTAAATCACCGTTCAGATTAAATGTTTTTTTAAAGGTGCTTTGGACTTTTTTAATATGCTCACCGATGCCAATCTGCCCCCCTCTTTTCTCTTTCAAATAATGAGAGGCCGTAATGTGATCTGCGTGAGCATGAGTCTCAAGTATCCACTCCAAACTCAAGTTATGATCATCTAAGAAAGTAATAATTGTGTCCGCGCTTTGAGCACTCAATGTCCCAGCATTAGGATCAAAATCGAGTACAGGATCGATAACAGCGGCTTGCTTACTGGCCAAATCACTTATCACGTAAGTAATTGTATTTGTAGCATTATCAAAAAATGATTGAATATTAAGTTTATTCATAATGTTTGTTTCCTATAGCAAGTTCTGAAGACCTGCCATCCACTTTTTCAAGTGAGATACACTGGTCGTAAGGTAAATCTGAAGGGATTAAATGAGTCGCCAAAATAAGTGTTTTATTCTCAGCTAACTGTGTAAAGATCTTGCACAATTTGGCGATGCTTTGCTGATCAAGCGCTTCAAAAGGTTCGTCTATTAACAAGATGTTCGCATCAGTCAATATTGCTCTAGCGATACCCAAGCGCTTCTTTTCTCCGCCTGATAAAGGTCGTCCAGCATCTCCAAGCCACATGTCTAGGTTATGAAGGTAGTCCAAATTTACTTGTTTCAATGCTTGACGAATTTGTGCATCACTCGCGTTTGGATTGGCAATATGCAGGTTGGCACGCAAAGTGTCACTTAAGACGTAAGGAAATTGCTCAACATATAAGGCACTGGACAGTAGACCTTTTTCTATACTACTTTCTACTTCCTCATTTGGAGAGATAAGCCGACGTAAACCCTTATAGTCTGCCAAACCCGCTATCGATTGAAGAAGCCTCGACTTCCCTACCCCAGAACTACCAACTAAGATACTCAATGTATTGGCTTCAAAGTTTAGTTCCAAGGCTTTCAACGCAGTGAAACTTGGCACAAACTGACTCAATTCAATGCTATGAATGTCGTTAGATAGTACATTGAGAGAGGAAGTATCATGGGCACACTTATCTAAACCCTCTTTTGCATCAAAGTAATCAATCAGTTGACGTTGACTTGCTAGTGACGGTGTTAGCCAATCACTTACTGAAAGTAAGGCTATCGGCACAATTAAAAAGACAGCATTCCCTGCAAACTTGTTCGCATAGAATGACAATATCCAACATAAACTAAGCATGCTTCCGGCAAACAACAAAAGGCTTGCGACTCTGACTAGGCTTTGCAGTCGTGCCGCTTGTAAACGAAGCGTACGTAATGAAGGCGAATAGGCTTGATAGTCACTTAACAAATGCCAGATAGGCGCCGATTCTATATGTTGTACTAGCGCAAACTGAGCATCACTTTTCGCTTTCACTAGGTCTTTAGCTTTGCGCAGCATTGTTAGCAACAAAACCAAATAAAGACACAAGTAAAAAAGGCAAAATACGGTCAGTACTGGGGTCAACTCAGGACTCAACCACCAGCATCCGATATTAAGTAAAAATAAAGAAGTAAACATACCCGCATTTTGCCCCACCCAAGCAACCCAAATTGCAGCAACAGTTTCACTCTGATGGTCGAGAGCTTGCAGTGAGTCTTTACGCGAAACGTTCACGTGGTTATCTAGGGAAGCAAACAAAGTACTTCTTAAGCGAGCGAGAGAGTCAAGTAATTGTGAGTGCCCAACAAGCATTGAGAAATAGCCAGAGGCTATCCTGATAATTGCCAGAGCCCGAATAACAACTGCTGGGAGCATGTAGTTAAACCCGATCCCTGCGACGCTGCAAGCCGCTATAAACCAAGAAGCAACCATCAGTATTAGAAAAGCAGCCGCGGCATGCAAAACTGCTAGGACAAGCGTGGTGAAGAGCTTCATGATAGCACCTGTATTTCACTATCTATGATTGTCCAACTCTGTGTAAACCACTTTTCGGGTAAAGAATGATGGGAAGCCCAAATGACCGTTTTATCAGCAAGCTTTTCTCGGATAAGGTTGGCGATATCTCTCCGTTGCTCGTCACTCAAATGAGCCGTTGGTTCATCTAGCAGCACAATCTCTTTTTGCAATAGTAAAATGCGAGCCAGTGCCAACCTTTGTGCTTCACCACCTGACATTGCGGGGAGATCACCCAGTTGAGTATGCAAACCGTCAGGTAAAGATAACAGCCAGTCAGCAAGTCCAACCTCTGCAAGCATTCGTTCTAATGTAGAGCTTGAGTAAGCAGCGCTCCCTAAATGAAGATTGAACGCTAAGCTAGCATCCAGAATACAGGCGTGTTGTGATAATAACGCTATCTCAGCTTTCATGGTATGAGTGGCTTGCCGACAACCTAAGAACGCTTCCAATAAGGCTGTTTTTCCGCTACCTGATACTCCGCTTAATAGTATCCAATCATTTGGCTGCAATACTAATTTGCTAGCGTGCAATGCGGGTGTATGGATTTGATAATTGAGCCATGCAACACCTTTAAAACTGCCTTCAACGAGGTCAGATTTAGTCTTCACACCTACATTTTCTTTAGCGCTTTCAGCGAGCACCTGTGAAAATCGTTCAGCACCCGCATCCGCTTTTGCCTTTTGATGATAAAACTTTCCCAATGCGCGCAATTCAGAAAATAATAGCGGTGCAACTAGCAACATAAATAAGCCAGTATGCAAATTGATTTGCGGGCCTATACTCAATTCGCCGAGCATCGTGAAACCAATGAATACTGCGATAAGTGCAATAGATACCGTGGCGAAGAAATCGAGCACACTCGAGGACAGAAACGCGATAGATACAACATTCATCGTTCGTCGATTAACGATATTACTAGCCGTGCTCAAGCGTTCCGCCTGTTGTTGATGTTGCCCGTTTGCTGTAATCATAGGAAGTGCCTTTAAGCGATCAGAGAACAAGTCGCCCAAACGTTCCAACGCTACAAAGTGCTTTCGATGTAAATTGGCGGCACCAAAGCCAACCAGAATCATGAATAAGGGTACGATGGGCAACGTTATTAGCAAGCACAAAGCAACCAGGTAATTAATTGGGAAAATAACTAAGAGAACGACAATTGGCGTACAAACAGATAAGTACTTTTGCACACTGTACTGCACAAAGTAATCCCCTAAGTCCGATAAATTAACAAGTAATAACTGTTGCCAAAAAGTCGCAGAAAAACGACGGGTGATTGCGATCTGCTGTGAATTAAGTATGTGATGAATCGAGTGTTCTAGTTCTCTCTCAATAGATTGCTTTACGTTTGTACCGAGGAAATCAGCTAAGTAAACGCATAAACCCCAAACGCATAATGATGCAACCAAAGGTAAAAGATCATTAAAAAGAGCCGCTTGTTGCTCAACCACAATCAAATGCATGATGAAAGCCAAGAACCAAAATGCACTGATTTGAGCAACAAGCTGCACTAAACGGACAGACAACAGCACCATTTGACGCGCTCGAACTTGACTAGTCGTTTCCCGCAACCATCGTTGAGCGCTATCTTGATTTACTGTTGTCTGCTTCATAACTTACTTGTCCGAAGACTCAAGCTCTGAGTTTTTCTGAGCTTCTGTGTTCGAAGTAGAGTCAGGTTGAATATCAGATTCCATTTTCCTGTCCATATCTTCGTTAGCTTCTAACCACATCGCATTAATAATGCCGAATGAACAGGCGAGCAGTACGCCTAAAATCCAAGTGAAATACCACATATTGAAACTCCTCGTTAGTAAATGGCGTGAGATTTATTAAGGTCAGCTTGTTTAATTCGTCCACGCATTACCCAGAAACCATAGGCGGTATAGGCCAACACAATTGGAACAAAAATACAGGCGACAATGAACATAGTCTGCAACGTGAGTAACGATGAAGTGGCATCCCACATAGTGAGACTGGCGTCGGGCATAATGCTACTTGGCATTAAAAACGGGAACATTGAAAAACCTGCCGTAAGAATGATGCCAGTAATAGTCAATGCACTTGATACAAACGCAAGTCCGCATCTCCCTCGGTATGATGCAAATGCACAAGCAATCGCGCTACCAATACCTAGCAATGGTGCAACAATCATCCATGGATACGTTGCGTAGTTATTCATCCAAGCTCCTGGTACCACCTCTACAGTTTTAGTAAGGGGATTACTTGTCGCTTGGGTATCCACTACTGACGTAATCACATAACCATCAACACCGAACGCCAGATATAAACCTGCCAAAGCAAATAGTACAGCTGTGGCAACTGACAACACTACCGATACCGCTCTAGCGCGACGACGAAGTTCCCCGTCAGTTTTAAGTTGCAACCAACTAGAACCATGATTGAGCAACATAGCGACAGAGACTAAACCTGATAATAAAGCGAATGGCATTAACAGACCGAAGAAGCCACCGTCATAGCTTGATTTTAAGGTGTCATCAAGACTGAATGGCACACCCAAGAACAAGTTCCCAAAAGCAACACCAAAAATGAGCGATGGAATAATACCGCCGGCAAAAAGTGCCCAATCCCATCCAGCACGCCATTTTTTATTCGCGATTTTCCCTCTATAATCGAAGCCCAATGGACGCATCCACAAGGCAATCAAGGTTAAAGCCAATGCTAAATAGAAGCCTGAGAAAGCTGTGGCATAAATCATTGGCCATGCCGCAAATATGGCGCCACCTGCAGTAATAAACCAAACTTGATTGCCATCCCAATGCGGCCCAATTGTATTGATCATGACACGTCGATCCGCATCAGTCTTACCGACGAGTGTAAGCAATGCTCCTACGCCTAAATCGAAGCCATCGCTTACTGCGAAACCAATTAAAAGGACACCGACAAGTACCCACCAGATAACACGAAGAAATTCATAATCGATCATGAGTGTGCCCCTTGAGTTTGAGTTTCAGTTAGGAGGTTGGATGCTTCTTCAAGCGCTTGCTCTTCCTGCTCAGCAAAGGTCGCAGACGGCCCTTTTCTGGCATATTTTTGCATCAGATAAAAAGCGGCGACGAACATGACTGCGTAAAAACTGGAATAAGCAACCATCGTAATCACAACATCCGATACACTGAGATTAGAAACAGAGGTATGTACCGGTAAAATTTCCGCAATCGACCATGGCTGACGGCCATACTCGGCTACAAACCAACCGGCTTCAGAAGCGATCCATGGTAATGGTAAGCTCAATAATGCTGCTTTTAACAACCAACGAGGTTTCGTAATTTGATGTTTTGTGGAGTAATAGAAAGCCAATGCAAACAACACCAACATGGCAAAACCAGAAGCTACCATTATTCTAAAGCTCCAAAATAATGGTGCGACCGCAGGAATACTGTACTCAACAGCCTTAGCTAATGCCTCTTCGCTTGGCTCAGAAATATTATCTGTGAAAGGCTCTAGCAGCATGGCATAACCCATGTCATCTTTGTGCTGCTCAAACACAGCTCGCTCGGCTTCCGTTGCTTCGCCTGTTCTCACTTTATCAAGTAATTCGTAAGCCTTGATACCAGATAAAATGCGTTCTCTATGAGCTATCTTATGGTCTTTCAGACCGGTGACTTCTTCATCCAGTGAACGCGTGGCGATAATCCCCATTGCATAAGGTACTTGAACGGCATAATCCACTTCTTGAGTTTCATCATTGGGTAAGCCGATCAAGGTGAAAGGTGCTGGCGCGGGATGAGTTTCATACTCTGCCTCTACCGCGGCTAATTTTACTTGTTGAACATCACCTAATTCATAGCCACTTTCGTCACCTAAAACGATCACTGATAAAACTGACAGCAGACCAAAGCTAGCAGCTATGGCGAAAGAGCGACGAGCAAAGGCAATATCACGGCCTTTTAATAAGTAATAGGAAGATATTGCGAGAACAAAAATAGCGGCAGTTACATAACCTGCAGAAACGGTATGAACAAACTTCACCTGTGCAACCGGGTTGAACATCACTTCAGTAAAACTTGTCATTTCCATTCTCATTGATTCAAAGTTAAACTCTGAACCAACTGGATATTGCATCCAACCATTCGCAATCAAAATCCACAATGCAGAGAAGTTTGAGCCTAAAGCGACTAACCAGGTAGCCATTAAGTGTTTCTCTTTAGACATTCTGTCCCATCCAAAGAAAAATAAGCCAACGAAAGTAGACTCTAAGAAGAACGCCATTAAGCCTTCAATAGCCAGTGGAGCGCCAAAAATGTCACCAACATAGTGAGAGTAGTATGACCAATTCATGCCAAACTGGAACTCCATGGTCAAACCGGTAGCAACACCAATAGCGAAGTTAATACCAAAGAGTTTTCCCCAAAATTTGGTCATTTGTTTGTAGACTTCTTTGCCCGTCATCACGTATACCGATTCCATGATAGCTAACATAAAAGTCATGCCGAGCGTCAAAGGAACAAATATAAAATGAAACATGGCAGTCATGGCGAATTGCCAACGAGATAATTCAACGAGAGTCTCGTTCATGCTGTTTCTCCTAAAATACACAGAAAAGTAAATTAATTTATATTGCTGTTAGTGTGTTTGCAGAAGACATGCCAAACTCACAGATCACCATAAACCATTGCTTTTAATGAAAAATAAATTAAGGCGTCGCAATTAATTGAACCCCACCAAAAGTCCAATGCCATATATGACAAAATCCAGCGCCATAAATGACACTGGATTTTATAAGATAATTCGATGAAAGGATTTAATCTAGATTCTTCAAAACAGGGCTTGTTACAACGAACGCTCCTCGAATATCTTTGAGCGTGAATCCTGTTGCTTTGTCTGAGGGATAGTTAGTTTGAATATGCTGCAAAAGTGAAGGGTCGACACTTTTGCCGTGACACGCCAAACAGAGCTCGCCAGTCGGAATTGCTTGCATGTATTTGTAGGATTCATTTTCCAGGGTACTTGTGTGCAAATTAGACGCTAGCTCCCCTGCTTTATAGCGCTGTTCAAACTTTTCGAGCATCGTTTGCTCCCAATCATTCGCCGCGTTTTCCGCATTTCTTACCTTCATGCTTGTTCGAGATATCGTCCAACCATCATTTGACAGCTCTTGCGCAATCGCAGGCGCCTGGTCTTTGCAAACAGACACGGCGTGCTTGAAGCCATCCTCTTGAATTGCGCCAACTAATGCTGACTTCAACTTGGTTGAAAAAAGTTTGATGCGCTGCTTCGCTTGCGCTTCGAGTTGTTTATATTGCATATCCTCTGCATGAAATTCCAAGGCTTCCACTGGTGAACCTTGCTTGGAGAGAGTTTCCGGAAACGTTTGTTGTGGAGAGTTCGCCGATATCGCTTGGGATACCGAAAAAAGTAACGCCACGCAAAAAATGTGTTTGGTCTTATTCATTTTCGCCTCTTATTTATCATCCGTAAAAACGGCAGATGTGTGACAGCCACACAATCCCCACCATTACAATGTAGTATGAATGTAGTAACAAAACGCATGCCAATCTAATTCAAAAGTTAACACACTGTTTTAGTTGTATATTTCCTATATTTCTTTTATTTTTAGCGAATTAACCTTGATATTGGTGTCAATATTGACACAGAATAAGACATTGTTGGCACACTTCTGGAATCGCCCAAATGAATGTTTCGATCGTTCAAGCTATGATCAACTCTATTGATAAACCCGCTATCTTTATCAATACCGACTACACTATTTTAGCGGTTAATGAAGCATACAGAGATACTTACGAGACCGAAGTCAGAGTTGGCAGTAGCCGTTGTTTTGAAGTTTCTCACGGCCATAGTTCACCCTGCGACAAGCATGGCGAAGAATGCCCAATTCAGCAGTGTGTGAAAACGGAACGTGCCAGCAGCGTGATCCATATTCACAATACGGAGCAAGGGAAAACCTATTGCGATATCATAATGCGGCCGGTCAAAGACGCTGACGGGATCACCACTGGTTTTTTAGAAATTTTAGATAAAATTGAATTTGCGACTGCGGAGTCGCACGCCAACAAAATGATTGGTGCATCTGCGCCATTTAAAACGATGCTCACCAAAATTAATCGTGCTGCCAGTTCAGAGATTGCCGTGTTATTGCATGGTGAAACAGGCACAGGTAAAGAGCTAGTAGCAAAAGCCTTGCATGAGTCGAGTCGTCGGGCCGAAAAGCCATTCGTAGTAATCGAATGTACTGGTTTAAATGAAAACTTATTCGAATCAGAATTGTTCGGTCATGAAAAAGGTGCATTCACTGGTGCCAGTTATGCCAAAAAAGGCCTGATTGAAATTGCCAATGGTGGAACGGTGTTTTTCGATGAAATAGCCGATGTTCCGCTCAGTATGCAAGTTAAATTACTCCGTTTATTAGAAACTCAATGCTACAGAACGGTCGGCGGAATAAAGCAACGAAAAGCGGATTTCCGCCTAATATGTGCCAGCCACAAAAATTTGCTCGAGCTAGTCGAAAAAGGTGAATTTAGAAAGGATCTTTATTATCGCATCGCTGGCTTTCCCATCACTTTACCATCGCTATATGAACGGGCTGAAGATATCCCTTCCCTCGCCTTACACTTTCTTAGTCATTCGGAGTTACGCCACAAACGTTTCGATAAAAAAGCGTTGGATCGCCTCTCTGAATATAGCTTCCCAGGTAATATTAGAGAGCTAAAAAGCATCGTTGAACAAGCTGCGCTATTAGCCAATGAAGATGTGATCACTATTGACGACCTTCCAGAGCAAGTGCATTTCTCAAATCATCAAGACAGTCATTTAAAACAATTGGTCTCCTTAGAAGAAGCTGAAGAAGTGTACCTTCGTCGGATTTGCGAAACAGAAAAGCTACCAATAGACGAACTCGCTGCCTGCTTAGGAGTGAGCACTCGAACCCTGTATCGCAAGTTTCAGAAATACGAACTGAAATACGAATAAGAAGGTATAGAAATTAACTCTGCCCCCTTTTTGACTCAGCGAAGAAAGCTTCTAATTGGTGGGAGCCATATTTGGGAGCTACCATCTCTACTGCTGCGAACGTCAAAAAAAATTCGTAGGGTCCAAAGCTTGACTCAGACAAACACTTCTTTCCCATAAAAATAGCGCACCTGCGTAACCATTCAGGATAGTACCTTACTTTGGTTGGTTGCCCGATAACACTGAAAGCCTGTTCTGCAATCTGACGATAGGTAAATATTTTCGGCCCACCGATGGGCACCTCGTTTTGTATAAAGGAAGGAAGCCCAATACGAAACAGATTAATCATGGCTTCCGCCAAGTCTTGTCCATGAATGGGGTTAATTCTCTGCTTTCCTTGTTCGAATAAATGCACGCTACCTTTCTGTGCCATTTGCAAAAACTCTAGCATGTCAGAAAAAAAGCCTGTTGGGCGCACAACACAATAATCAATTCCTGAAACTTGTAGCTGCTTCACAAATCGCTCTTTAGCTTCACACAGACCCACTTCTTGGTGTTCTGCACCTTTAAAAACCGAAGTGTACATAAACTTTGAAATGCCAGCTGATTGAGCTTCACACAAAATATTCATGTTAGCTTGATAATCAATATCATCATAACTTAAACCGTCTTTTTGACGAGTAATGCCGACGGTAGAAATGACATAGTCACAATCATCCAACTGACCAATAAGCGTGCTTGGGCTCGTTACATCGACGAGCCTTATTTCGCTATTATTCTCGAGCTGGATACTGATAGTACTGTTTACTCTCACAAACGAGATTGGCTCGAAGCCGAATTTGCGAGCAACATCTACGAGGTAAGTCCCTAGATAGCCGCTCGCTCCAAAGATCGCGATACGTTTCATTACATTTCCTAGTGTTAATTAACTAACACAATAATAGATGCCATTAGGTAAATGAAAGGTGAATAAACAAGCTAGTTAACTTCATTATCAGAGTAACCTGAAATGTGCTTACTACTGAGGTTTTGGCAACTTGTATCCTCAAAGCAAAATACAAAGTTGCTAGGTATCGCGTTCATTTCTAGCCAATCCTGTTCACTAAGCTCATTGCTTTGAATGCCGTTGATAGACATGATTCGCTGCCCCGCTTTAAGGCCGGCTAGTTCACCAGGTAAACCAGGATAAACATAGCGTACCAAAAAGTTACCCTCGATGAGTTTGCGTAAATCAATCCCTGCTAAATTAAACTTTGTGATAAATTCCATATGGGGATACTGACGTATGACAAACTGTTTATTGGGGTAGTCAAAAATGGTGACAAATTGGTTCATTAACGCGCTACCAATAATCCACCAATCGTCTTCATCGTTACTGTCAATAATGTTTGCTTTTACGTTGTGTAATACAAGCGAACCTAACTCGAGCTTAGGCAATGTCACTCTTATGTGCTCAGCTTTTCCACTGAGACCAAAGTCTGCGGCTTGAATCGACGCTTTTGGTAGCTCTATATCGTTGTTTTTGGGGAATGCCGAGTTTAATTTCATATAGTGCCGACTACCAGTGTCAATGAGTACTTCTCTGTTGATTGTATCTTTGTCGTTAAACGTCACGCTTACCGGTATACTGAGTTTTGATAGGCTGACATCAAAAGGTAAAACGACGTCATTTTCATTGGCTGAAAATGCTAATTCGGAAGCACTAATCAAGCCCTCCCGTTTATCGAAGGTCCATACAAAATGTTGCAGCAAATCGTGCCCTAATACGCCATCAAAAATCGCCTCATCCGGTGTCATATAATACTGGCTTGTCGAAATTGGAATATAGGCTACCTTCACGTCTTTAAACTCAATATCACCAAAGCTAAGCGACCTTAACTCGGTTTGATAAGCGGGTGTATTTTTCCCCTCTCCCCATCCCGCCACTTCAAGAGAAAAACCGCGTTCAAATGTCAGCTTCGCACTGTCTTTCGTATCAAAAAGCATCGTAAAGGAAGCGCCTGTATCGATTAAGAACAATAGCTCCTGCTGGCCGTTGGCCTTGACTTTTATATAGGGTTTTTCTCCGATGTAAAATGCCTGCAACGCAGTATATGGCATACCAGTAGTATCCTGATTCCAGATGGGCTCAATACCATTATTAGCATTCATCATGCGCAGGCTATTCGCAATTGAGCATGCACTTAAGCTCATAGTTGTGAACAGTAAAAAACACATCGTTCTGATTAATCTTGTCATATTAAGTACCTACAAAGTTTTGGTGATTAAAGTCAGGTGGGTTTATTCGATCGCGTTTAAAAGCATTAAGATACGAGCTGCACGTTTAAATTCTGAATTAATGAGAGCTACCACTGCATGCGTCGCAAGCGATAAACGACTGACTTCTTGTTCTGCATTTTGATTAATTGATACAACAAATGAGTGTGCTTCGTCATAACCGGAAGCCGAATAGATTCCAAGGGCTTGGATACTGTTTTCTTCAGCTGTAAACATCCGTTGCACGGGTGAATAGCCAAGCGCTCTAATTGTCGATTCGGCGAGTTCCCACACTGACCAAGGGTTCTGCCCGGTGATCAAATTGCCGTCGACTACTACTTTATTTAAATAATTTTCACCTGCGATAAAATCGGCGCCTCGCTCTTCGAGTTTACTTTGGAGCAAAAATGGGAATATTTCTTTTGCTTTTGGTATCAAAAATAGTTCTTCGTCATTTGTAAATGAAGAGAGCGCTTTATTCGCCACGAAGAAATCGCCGTTCTCTGATTGAACATTGACAAAAGCAGCTGGCCCATGACACACGGCTGCGATCACTTTTTGTTGTTTCCAAAAATAGTTTACGAGTGCCTGAACATGTCTATTATTCGGAAAATCAAACATAGTCCCCTTGCCGCCAACGAAGTAAATCGCATCATATTTTTGCGGGTCAACTTCATCGATTGGCATTGAGTTTTCAACTTTCGATATGGCCTCTTTATCATTGAGAAAGGCGTAGTCAAACGTTCCCATATCATCTGCATCTAAAACCATTGGGGGCTTTCCCCCTCTAATACTGGCTACATCTACAGCAAAGCCATTTACCCTAAAAACGTAATAAGCACGCGACAACTCCGTTAACTCATAACCGGTTTTTCTAGTTGTTTCACCAATAAATTCGGTGCTAGTTACAACAGCCAAGATTCTACCTCGACTTTCATGTATGGCATTCGTAATGTAAGGGATCTGTTCTGGCCTATGCTGAGAATAATCGTAGGTCAACTCATCTCCAAGCAGACTAATAAACCACGTGACCGAACCACCAATGATTAGCACAATGGCTAATAGTAAAAACCCGACTTTTTTCAACATAAAATACCTCCTTAAAAAGAACAGACTACTCTTTCGCTGGTGAATTTAGCGTGAAGATTCAAGTTCGATTTACGATGGTCTAAAAAAACATCGTAGTAGGACTTACCATCTCATTTTTCTGAGCAACATAGACTGCGCTATTTCTTCTGCACTCTCACTTTCAACCAGCTGATGAGGCTGCACACCTTTCCCTTCCCAGTTTTGCTGTGTGATCGGGTTAATCGCTTTTGCAGTTGGAATCGCAACACGAATACCGGGCTTTGTTTCCTCCAAAAGTGGCAAGTTAAAATACTGCCAAGGGTTTGCCCCGCCTTTGCTTGGTTCTCCAATAATGACAGCGCGATTTAAGTGCTTGAAAGTGTATGCAAACTCTTCAGCTGCTGAAAACGTCTTGTTGGAAATTAAAATGACAATAGGTATACGCTCAAAAGCAGGATAATCAATAAGTTCAAATGTATAAAAGTCCTGCGTTTGCTCGCTTGAACGAGAATAAAAACTGTTTAAATGCACTTTCCCTGCTAGAAAAAAACTAGAGATGTACTGGACCATTTGAGCACTTCCCCCACCATTGTTGCGCAAATCAATAATAAGTCCTTTCACCCCCTGCAGAGACTCAAGTTTTTCTTTGACGCTCTGCCTTGCAGCTTGGGTAGCGTCGGCGAAGCCCCAGAAGTCGATTAGACCTATATTGTTGTCCCGCTTTTCAATTCGAGTAAAACCATAATTGTCTTGTGCCAGACGCTCAAACCAAGATAGTTTTTCAACTTTATTTGGCGTGGTTTCGGGTAGGTGGGAAACAGAAAAGTGCTCGTCGAACTCCTTTAAAAGGCTCCTGAGCTCAAGAAGAAATTGCGCTTCATCTTCATTTGCAGCCTTATCCTCTGACAAAATAAAATCTGATAACGCTGCTTTAATACCAGGAATGAGAGTAGTTTCGACATAGTGACTTTCTATGCTCTCTTGCAAAGCATATACAATGGCACGTTTTCTCTCGATTGTTGCTGTATCCTTAGCAATTGACACACTTGAGAATAAGAGACTGAGTGTAAGAGAAAAGACCATCGCTCTGCACAATGCAAAGAAATAGTTGTGCCTACCGTGAATAATTTCAAACATAATGCCTAGCTCCATCAATAACAAGGGAAATAACTCAGTAATTAGATAAAGTCGAGCTTGAGCTAGTAAGGGTAAATAAGAGGTGAAATTTATGGTGTATTCACTTTTCATAAACTAAATTTCACCCTAAAATCACTGTAAACAAGATAGTGTTTGCTTTCAGCTTGATTAACTTACAAGGCAAGTAAATGAAAACCCAAATGAGTGTCTTACTGATAGAAGACAACCAAGCCATCGCCACTCAAATAGCTAACTTCCTTGAAAATCTTGGATGGTTAGTCGATTACTCGGCGACAGGTACACAGGGCGTCGAACTTGCCCTAAACCATCATTTTGATGTAATTATTTTGGACCTGAATTTACCAGATATAGACGGCTTGAAAGTGTGTACTGAAGTGAAAAAGCAAGCACAAGTTAATGTTCCCATCTTAATGTTAACTGCGCGAGACGCATTCGAAGACAAAGTAAAAGGATTCGGACAAGGCGCTGATGACTATCTAACGAAGCCATTTGATCTACGCGAGTTAGTCCTTAGATGCGAAGCGATGGCAAGACGCCCGAAGTTACATGAAAACACAACAATTACTGAAGGTAAGCTAAAAATTGATAAGAGAGCCTATGAGGCGTCATGGGATGGTGAGGTATTCAAAACAACAAAGGTGGGCTTTACTCTTTTACAAAAACTGCTGGAAGAGTACCCCTACCCAGTAAGCCGTTCTGAACTATTGCAACATGTTTGGGGCGATGAGCCGCCCGAAAGCAATGCACTCAAATCACATATATATGCTTTACGCAAAGCGATTGATAAAATGGCTGGACAACAAATTCTTCATACTATCAGCAATATTGGCTACCAGTTGAAGGCCCTTAATGATTAAACTTAATAGCCTAAACAGCCGGCTATTGCTGGCATTTGCAGGGCTATCAATCATCATCTGTTTGTTTTTCATTCGCCTATCGGCGTTGCTTATTGAGACTGCTGAAAATAATGTTTACCAATCACTATTAGCGAATGAAGTGAGCAAACTCAAGAATCAATTGCCCCTTCATAGCCACAAGAACTCTCCACTCGACTACATTGCTATCTATACAAGTGAATCAACAATTCCGCCTTCAATAGCAGCGAATGTTCAACGCTCGTCGTCTGGCGAATTTCACCTTAACAAAGAAAACAATGAGGCTAGCACGCGTTACTTCATTTATGATTCCATCATCGATACTCAGGGTCGGCCAATTTATATCATATTCGATATCTCAAAGTTGAACGCTAACAAACATTTGAGTGGATTTAAGTCATTATTTTTATACAGCATTTCGGCCAGTGTAGTGGTACTTTGCTTACTTAGTTCGTGGTATTTGGCCAAGTGGTTATCGTCACCAATTAGGCTGCTGACTAAAGATATTGCCAATAGACATTCACAACCTACCCAAACACTCTATGGCATTGATCGCGAAGATGAGATTGGTCAACTTGCGAGTGCACTAGATGCATCTTATGCCCAAATTCAAGCTTTACTTGAACGTGAGCAAAATTTTACTCGTGATGTAAGTCATGAGTTGCGAACACCGATTACGCTTATCAAAAACACGCTTGCGATGCATTCAAGTAAAGAACTAGGAAATGAAGCAACAAAGGTTGTTTCTCAGGCATCAAATGAACTAGAACAAACTGTTGAAGTATTATTGGCTTTAGCGCGACAAGAAAACTTATGTTTTGAAGAGTTAGTCTTATTGCCAATTATCGAGAAAACAGTGCTGAATATTTATAATAGCTATCCTGATTCAAGTTTTGATGTGAGTATTAAAGTAGACACTAAACTCAGAGCCACAGGTAATCCTTATCTGATCAGCTTGTTATGCCAAAACTTAGTGAATAATGGCTTTTACCATAGCAACAGTGCAGGTATGAAAATTAGTTCTGATGGCGCACTATTAATATTTGAAAACAACATAAAGGGAGAGGTTCAACGCCCCTATTATCAGGGACTTGGTCACGGACAATATCTTGTTAATCGGATAGCTGAAGAAATGAATTGGCAGATTGATATCAGCCAGAAAACAGGCGTCTATCGGGTGATCGTAGATACCCAACTGAGCTAGAAAATTCACTTCAACTTCACCGCAGCCACCTTAAAGTTTAATTGGACAATTATCCATTTCATACTTTAAGGAAACGACTATGTTTAGTAAAAATCCATTTAAACCTTTATTGCTGGTTTCAGCAATCACACTGGGCTTAAGTGCCTGCAATGGCAGTGATAACAACGAGTTCTTCACTCCATCACAAGACATTGATTATCAGCAAATTATCAATGAAGCTGTAGAGGGTGACTTGCCGGGTGTTATTTTAGCTATTGAATCACCAGAAATGAATTTTGTTGGTAGCGCTGGTGTATCAAATTTAACAACATTAGCTCCAATGCAGATTGATGACGTCATGCCCACCGGCAGTTCAGGAAAAAAAGCAACAGCTCTTCTTGTCGCGATGTTGCACAGAGATGGCTTGCTTGATATTGATGATACTATTGATACTTGGCTGCCAGACTCAATTCTGTCAAAAATAGAGAACAGCGAAAGCATCACACTTCGTCAGTTATTAAACCACACTGCGGGTGTTTACGACTACCTCGACCCAGCTAGTTCAGCACAATGGTACGATGCCTTAATCAACGACCCTACATCACTGAAAACAGATAGCTTTGCACTTGAATTTGCTCTGGATAAACCGGCTTACTTCGAGCCTGGAGAAGGCTTTCATTATTCAAATACACACTACTTATTGGCGGGTTTAATTATGGATTCAGTGCTTGGCGAACATCACTCTGTTGCCATGCGAAACAGGATCTTTATTCCTTTAGGTTTAAATCATACCTACTATAATGGTTTAGAAAAGGATCTTGGCTCAACTATTTCGGGTTACGTGATCTTTGACGAAGATTTAGAAGATTCTAAAGTAATCTATGAGAACATTGGTGTAGCCGATGCCCCTCTCGTATCATCAGTACAAGACATGAACCTATTGCTAAACGCAATACTGACTGACGACTCAATTATTGGAGAAGACATTCGAGATTTGTTAATTGGCGAAAATTCCATGGTGACAATTAACTCAAACGATTCTTACGGCCTAGGTCTATTCAAAGAGGCTGGTAATGGCAGAGCAGCATATCATCATGGTGGCGATGAACCCGGTTATAAAACAGAGAATTACCACCTTGTGAATGAAGAGACAACTATTTCAATGTTTGTTAACTGTAATGGTTATGATGCCTGTATTAGTCAAAGTCAACAACTGATGCAATCTATTGTGGTTTCATTGCTCAAGTAGCATTGTTCTAAAATTTAAAGGCTTAAATCAGCGGGCAATAAAAAAGGTAAAAACATCGTTTTTACCTTTTTTTGTGCTTTATTGTATTTCAATAGTTTAAAAGGTGTAGCGCCCAGTGATCGCAAACACTTCTGAATCAGAAAACTTAGTATAAGAAGCCCCTGCAACAAAGTCGCCAAAAGTGTACTGTGAACCAAGTGTGTAATACTTCTGATCAGATCCTTTTTTCCATTTTTGAATGCCAAGACCAGCATACACTTCTACGTCTTCAACAAGCATATGCCTGATACTTGTATTAAGACTGTAGTAATTGGTCTCATCTCCTGCTCTCAGTTCACCTTTGCGATAATCAAATTCAATTTTCCCGTAGCCCAAAGAGTAATCGAGTGCCGTGTTGCTTGATAAACGCTGAATATATCCGGCCTTAACTTGCCATTGGTCAACATCAAACTTGATATCATTGGCAGTATCATCAGCACTGAAGTAAGTGACTTCAGTAAATACATTAGGGTAAAATTCGTAGCTTCCCTTTACTTCAAAACCTTTTGCTTTGAAGCCTACAATATCTGCAAATTCAGTTTGAATTGCTGCTACCTGCACAAAGTCGTATGAGAGTTGCTCAGCTGAAGCTGAGCCAAAGGTGCTTAAAAGCGCGATAGATAAAAGTGTTTTTTTCATAATTTCCTCAAAATAGATTATTAATAGACCTAGTCCATTTTCCATTTTGAGAGTGAATAACGGGTGAATTTATGGCGTTATATATTTGTATCGTTCAAGAAACAGGAGTCTCGCAACCCATAAAAACCAAACAACCTGCAGCAAGCCAAATACAGCTCCCACTTCTTTTAAACTAGGCACTAGCGTCAATAAGCCAAACCCACAAATCACGTAGCCAAAATATACGATACTGTTTCCAAAGCGACCTTCTTTTTGTAGGCATGCGTTCATCATAAGCACCCAGATAGCCCCCACCCATTCCGCTCCTTCACCTAAGCCCATTTGAACTGCATAGATGTCACGCCATAGCTCGGTGATACCAGCTGAGAACTCGTAGTCTTGAGAAAATAAAAATTCGATGGAAAAAATAGCAATAAAGCCACTGGCAAAGATATAACAAGCCCATAGGTAACTCGCTAAGGTCGTCATTTGCTCAAGAGGTTTCTGCTCGCGGCCATCCGGCTCTAGCAGAGCGACGCTCAACACCAACAAACTGGCACCAAACACCACGTAGACAAGAAAGTACCAAAACTGCATAAAGCCAGTAAATTTAGTGAGAGTTTCAAGCCTCGCGTCTGGCCCACTGTTAAAGTCTGGGACAACCACAAGGATAAGGGTTAAACCAAGTATGAAACTACTCGCACAAATCAAAGCCGCGACAACACCGTGTAGTTGTCGCTTTCTATTACGAAGGTGGACACTGCTTAATTCAGACAAAAATGGGCTTCTTACGATTGATTCAGAGCGCCATTATAAGTCGCTATTTCAATTTATTCAGCTAGGAAATGTAAGAAATTGTCACCAACCAGCAGAAAAGGGGTCAGAGTTAGTTTTGGCTAACACACTCAATTTGGCGAAGCTGATAACCGGAAACAAACCAATTTAGACCGACGAAATTTTGTGGGTTA
This sequence comes from Alteromonas sp. W364, assembly GCF_031846205.1. Classification (NCBI taxonomy): domain Bacteria; kingdom Pseudomonadati; phylum Pseudomonadota; class Gammaproteobacteria; order Alteromonadales; family Alteromonadaceae; genus Alteromonas; species Alteromonas sp. W364. Next base: position 82,067 of record NZ_JAVRID010000009.1, read on the forward strand.
ACTTCAGCTAAAAGACAAAGATGTTCATTCGGCATTACTTTAATCGTTAAATCATTGCTTAAATCAGCATGTGCTCTAATTTGAAACGTTTGTAAGCCAGCAGGCACTTGAACATCTAGTTTATCCGCTGGGGACAACGCAACATGATAGTTATCAGCCCATCCTACATAAACATCAACAGCACTTCCTTGCACTTGATCACTTCGATAAATAGTCACTGTTGCATAAGGCTGTTCCTCATCAATGACATTTGGGCTAACAGACACGCAGGCCGAAAGAGTGCATGCTAACGCGAGAGCTAAAAAGATTTTCATGAGTGCTATCTCCTATTTATAGCTTGTTTATAAGTTTGGCTTAAAATCAGGAGGATAATGTATGACGGGTGAAATAGAGGTAAAAACAGAGTTGGTTTATTTGTATTCACCAACTCTGCGTTTTCGATAGAAACGATGTTGCTTTTTATTTCAAAACAATCACCCTTGGCGCTTTACCTTCTTTCTCCAAAGTAATCGTCACCAAGAACAAAGACTTTGCTTCAGCTGGTTTGCACAACTCTGATAGAACAGACATGAACATCAGTAACTGATAGTTCACATTTGATGGAATTCGTAGCTTTTCCTTGACCCAGGTAGCGCCAACTGAATTAACGTCAATCCATGGGTTAATAGCTTCTTCCATAGCATCTTGTAGACTCGCTAATTGTTGCTTAAATACCTTCATGCCTGTTTCTTTTTCTGCTTGTGATAAGGAAGAGAACAACCTAACTTCTTTGTCAATATGACTGAGAATACTGGGTAAACTCGACAGGCCTTTAGATTCTTGCCCTAAGTCTGTTAGGTCTAGCACTGCAGCTTTAAAGCGTTTTGCACTGCCCGATATAGCCCCATCCATTTTGGTACTTTCCCAAAAATTATCATCAAGATAATTCGTATTCTTAAATTTACTTTTTAAATTAGACCGAAATTTTCTAGGGTTAATAATGAAATTCTTTTTATTTGTTACGGCGAAATCAAAGAACGCTGAATAGTCTAGTTCTCTTTCTACTGCTTTGTATGCACTATAGATAGGCTCTAAAAATTTTCGCCGATCAACGTTCACATAAATAGCTCTTAAAAAATCAGCAGCCATATCAAATAACGGATCGGCTTCTAGCTCTGTTAATTGCTTATAAACGAACTTACTAGAAAGCATTTGTATACTAACCGTACTTTTTTTGTAGAGACCACGGTATTTATCGAACTCTACCAATGCCCTTTCGATTGCTTTAGGTGACACAATCTCTGGCAATTCATGCTCTAGATTACTTAGGTGTGCTTTTGTAAAGCTAAATGACTTAAAAATGTCTTCCATTTGCTGCTTTGAATGCATTTGTTTGTCAACATTACGGTAAGCTAGATTAAAGGTTGTGTCTGTTTTACCGCTCAACGCAGCATTAGCGAATTGATAAGCTAGGTTTGCAACGGCTTTACGCTCTTCATGTTTTCCTAAGGCCGTATCTGAAATTTCCAAGCGATTAATTACGCTAAGACTTCCACCGGCATCTGTTTCAATGCTGAGGTCTCCAACGCTAACCTTTTTTTGGCTGAAATCTATGCCCATAATGGACAAGCTCTGAGATAGCTCTTGTTGCATGGTTCGTTGAATTCTTTGGGTGCGGTCTTTGATGAGAATTTGACCATCTATCGCTAAGCTTCTCATTAATCGATTCGCTGCTTGGTCAGCACCGACAACTAGCAATTGATACAAACTTTGCGCGGACTTTGAATTGCTGAGGAACACGACTGTAAAACCTAAAGCTTCGGACTCCATCAGTGATTTGCTTTGCTCATGTGCAATCGCTAATTTGATCGTTTGTGCTTTTTTGACGCCTTCGTTCACTCGCGTTTTAAATTCTTGGTACTTTGTTAATGCTTCTGAAAAGATGTCAGTCGTAATTTGGTCTACTCTTTCCAACTGAGATTTTATTTCTTTACTCAAGGATTCAATTGGTGCAAGCACCTTTCGACCTTCATTTGTTACCTTGGCTTTTATCTTATCAACAAAACTTTGTGCTTGGGCTTCTACCTCGGTTTGCCAACCACCAATAACCGTACTCAAACCATCAACAGCAGCTTTTAATATCTGTTTCTTTTCAGCGTTTGAACCGGGTAATTTATCCAGTTCACTACCAAACTGTTCCATCAAAGTATCAATGACCTTTCGAGATAACTCTGTAGGATCCAATTTTACACTCAACACCTCGGAATCGAAGAACTCTTGTATTTGTTCACCGAGCATTTCTGTGACAACCTGATCAGTATTTTTCTCACCTAAGACTAGCTGCGAGATTGAGGCGTACCAAGCACCTTCGTCAAGCTCATCTTTAATCTTCTTCAATATCGTCTTGCCTGGAGTGCTATATTTTTCAAGCTCGGCGATCAACTCGTCCCCTCGGCCAAATATAATATCGGTATATTCTGTGACGATTTTATCAAGCCCTGTGAACTCAGATTTTAGCGACAAGCTAAAGTTACTCGAATTCACCGTTTTCTCATCAAAGCTCACTTTTATTTCGAGTTGATTATCTTTATTTTTGCGCATAAACAGCTCTGTATCACCCTCATAGGTGTGTTTACGCGAATACCCAGCGGCGGCAGTAACCTCGGCAGTTAGCGATTGATTATTTATATCTGTACTTGTACTAAATGATTCGCCAAGGGCAACTTCCCCCCAAATCGATAGCTGCCTTCTTCCTCTTACCGTAATTGCTCGAAAACCTTGGTTATTGATGAACTGCAGGTGTTTTTGCATGCTCTTGATATTCCAAGGCTTCATGCCATCAGAGTACATTGCCCACAGCGCTTTATAACTCGGTGTTGCCGTGTTTATTTGGTAATAAGTATCGAGCTCAATTTCTGCGCCAAAGCTAGCGCCAATTGATGCTGAAATCGATTGCAACTTAGCCGATGCCTTCCCGCCTACAAGGAAACTGGCGAAGGCATCCTGATTAATAACAACATCGCCCTCTTTCACCGGCATCGCCAATAAATCCTTTGCTTGCTCGTGATTTAGAACATTAATACTGAACTTAGCGTCAGCTTTTACTGAATAGCCCAGTTCAAACTCTTCTTTTGGAGACACTGTATGCTCTTTCGTAAACTTGATATCTTTTTCAAAAGACTCCTGTTGACCAATGGGCAGGACTAACTCTTCGCCTTTAGCCAAAAACGCTTTCGCTTTTTCGACGCTCACTAAGGCTTTTTTGAAGGCGTCGGTACTCGTTACATCAGTGCTAGCATTTAGGTTTAGATGGCTCATTTCATCATTGGTCAAATTGATGAAATTTGTGAGCTTTTCGATAGAGGGACTTGCTAAAAGCTCTTGAGCATTCATTTTTAGGCGTATTAGCAAATCTTTGATAAGTTGAGCATCATCAATCGCAGCACTCGCCTCATCTAGTTTTTCGTCAATCTCGTTAATTTTTTCAATGAGGTCTTTTAGATTGCCGACGACAAGTAATTCTTCAGGCACTAACTTGGTGTAATCAGAAAGGCGTTTCATTACGTTCTTCCTTTAAAAGTACCGAATCACTCGCTTCGGCTGCGTACATCCATGTAGGTAACAGCTTGTTTGTTTTATGAACAGTATGAGGTGCTAAAATGTAAAATGCAAGATAGTGAAAAAAGCGTGATCAATCTTTACGACTCTTGTCATCACTATCTAAGGGGTCATGTTCTATTACTATCCCATCGCTTGGTTCATGCATATTTGCCTTTGGCGACTTACCGAAAAACCGCATGAATAGGACATACAGCAAGCCGATACCAGCGAGAACCAAAAATACAAAGAATAATGTCACCATTAAATAGACTGCTAAGGCGAGCACTACTATGGCAGCGGCGAAACGAAAAACTTTATTCATATGAGTTGTCCATGTTGACTAAATACCTGAGCTTTTGTGCTCACATCATTTAATACAATAGTGTAGTTCATTAGTGTTGAATTTACAGTGGAAGTTCAGTTCAAGGATTAATGTAATTACGCACTTTCCTAACTGTTTGCTAAGGTTAATAGATACAGGTTTTATAAAACGGAAAAGTTAACATGGCGACAGTTAGAATATTGGGTGCAGCACAAGAAGTTACGGGATCTTGTCACTTAGTGGAATCTCCTGCCTTGGGTAAAGTCCTGTTAGACTGCGGAATGCATCAAGGAGCAAATTCTCTTAAGAAAATAGGAAGAGAAGATTTTGACTTTGAACCTTCTGATATTGATGCTGTGGTGTTATCTCACGCTCACTTAGACCACAGCGGACTGCTACCCAAGTTAGTTAGTTTGGGGTTTAAAGGACCTATTTATTGTGCTGACGCTACTGCTGATTTGTTAAAAATCATGTTGCTAGACTCAATCAATATTTATTTGGGTGATCTCGAACGAGAAAACAGAAAACTGTTGCGCAAAGGAAAAAGCCCACTTGAGCCAGAATACAGTGAAGACGATGTGCATGAAGTACTGTCTCTTTGCGTTACGAAGAATTATAACGAACGCTTTACTCTCAGTGAGCAAGCAAGTTGCATATTTTTTGATGCTGGCCACATACTAGGGTCTGCGATTGTACAATTAACTATTCAAGAAAAAGGCAGTTCAAAAACACTCGTATTTTCGGGCGATTTAGGCAATAAAGAAGCCGTCTTAATGAAGGACCCGAGCTTTTTAGACAAAGCAGACATTTTGCTAGTTGAGGGAACTTATGGAGACAGAAATCACCGTCCAATTGAAGACACCGTCAAACAGCTTAGGGAAATTATTGTAGAAACTGAAAAACGTGGTGGCAACATTATGATCCCGGCTTTTGCGGTTGGTCGAACTCAAGAAATATTGTTTTATCTCGGCCAGTTGCATCGAGAGGGACTTTTGCAAAACTGGCAAGTGATACTCGACAGTCCGATGGCTATTGAAATTACAAAAATTTATGACAAATGGTTTTCCTCCTTAGATAGCAAGGATATTGATCAAGCAACCCCAGACGCGCACTCCATCACCAAAGACTTCATTCCTAGTTTATTTTTATCTGTTACGCCAGAGAACTCAATGGCAATTAATCGAATCAACAAAGGAGCGCTTATTATTGCCGGAAGTGGCATGTGCACCGGCGGCAGGATTCGACATCACTTCAAAAGTCGAATTTGGGACAGTAGAAACACAGTTATATTTTGTGGTTACCAAGCAATGGGAACCTTGGGCAGAATGTTAGTGGATGGTAAAAAAATGATCCGAATATTCAATGATAGTTTTGCCGTTAAAGCTAAAGTAGAAACCCTAGGTGGGTTTTCTGCTCATGCAGGACAAAGAGAGCTTATAGAGTGGATTACGCAATTCAAACCAACACCAAACGTCGTATTGGTTCATGGCGATGCGCTAGCCTTAGATAAGCTGTCTTTCGTTTTATGGGATAAGCAAAACATCAACAGCATCATACCGACAAAGGGGCAAGCGATCGCATTCTAACAAAGCTAAGCATCATAACGCCCTTGCGTTCTACTACTAGGTTTGCGTTTTTACACAAATTACTGTGACAGACTATTTCCGCTCATCTCTTGACCTACCTCAAACTTGTTTTCACCTCAGTTGCTAAGCTTATAGTGAAGTAAGAAAGACGACACATACATTGACATAATATTAAGAGGGAAACACTATGAGTAACTACACAAAAATTTTAGTGGCAATCGATATTCATGCACAGTATGAGCAGGTGATAAATAAAGCACTGAATGTTTGCTCGTCAATAGAACAGCTTAATTTGGTCTACGTGCCACTACCAATGACATACATCAACCCTTATCTTTATGGATTAGATTACAACCAAATCAATGAAGAAGAGCGAATGGGTAAAGCGCGTCAGCAACTTCACGATATCGCTGAAAAGTTTGGTATCGACAAGCAAAACGTACACTTTAAGGTGGGCGATGCCGCTGACGAAATTCATAACATTGCAAATCAAATTCATGCAGACTTAATAGTCATAGGAACACATGGAAGAAGTGGTATTAAATTATTACTTGGATCTACCGCTAATTCTGTCTTGCACGGTGTTAAACAAGACGTGTTAGCAGTGCGTGTGCAGGATTAATAGTTAATATAAATAAGAGCAAAAAACGTAATGAAAATTGCGTTTTTTGCTAATGGACGCATAGTACCTATTCTGGCAGTTTTACTAAGTTACCGTTAGCAGTCTCCAAACCCATCATGCTTCGGCTTCTCAAAATAGTGCCATGAAGTGAGTTAATAAACGCTTTCTCATCCTGCAAAAGAAACATTAAGTCTTTCGCTCTACTTTGTATAGCCAACTCCCAGCCCATTGAATAAACGTCATCGCATATTATTTGGAAGCTTTCCTTTGCCTTCTTGGTATTTCCTAACAATGCCGAAAAAATACCAGCATACAGACTATTCCAAATAGTACGCTGTTCCATGGATTGATAATAATCAAAGAATGCTTTCACTGAACTGAATTTATTTTGTAGCTCTTGGGCAACTGCTGCTGCTTGACTAACCATACTTTCAAGCGTTGATTCAAAATCATCTGTTTGCGCATCTGCGAAAGGTGAGAGCCTTTTGGATATATGAAAAGTCCAACCAGAAGATTCGTAGAGAAAATGATTCACAGCAATATTCACATACGTACCTTTTGAGAATGAGCTCGGTTGAAACTCAATAATCACTGCCCACCAACCATTATCTTTAAACCAAATTCTGGACTTTCCTGAGCGAACAAAACCTAAAGGTTTTAGTGTTTCCTTTGCATTTTTAGCGATTAATTTATTGTGGTCCATTTCAATGTTCTCTCGGCTTACGTTTGCGTTTTATGCAGTGATTAAGGGGGCGATAAAGTCGCGTGGTTATTCTGACCTGCATACTACTTAATATGAAGATGTCGCGTCAGTCAAAAAAATACTCATAAATATAAAATAAAATTCCTAAAAATTGCCGTGAATGTGCCGTTACATAAGGGAGAGGTAAAGATTTATTAAGCAGTAGCACTTCACTTCGATAACATTCACTCACAACTATAGGAAACACTCTATGTTAAATAAAGCATTAATTGGAGCGCTACTGGTGTTGCTGTCTAGCACAGCAATGGCAGAAATTGCGGTTATTGTGCATCCGTCCAATAACGACGCTATAGACACAAAAGTTGTACAACGAATCTTTTTGGGCAAAGAAAAGAAATTTCCAAGCGGCGCCGAAACAGTTGCCGTCAATCAAGTTGGCGGCAGCGAAGTTAGACAATCTTTTGATTCCGATATTTTAGGAAGAACTTCTAGCCAAGTATCAGCTCATTGGTCAAAACTGGTGTTCACTGGTAAAGGTGTACCACCTAAAGAAGTAGACAACGACGCAGCCGTCATTGAACTGGTTTCTCAGAATCCAAGTGTTATTGGCTATGTTGATAAAGCATCCGTCACTGATGCTGTCAAAGTTATTTCACTGTAAGGGGACTCAATATGAAATCATTTAATAAACTATTCACTCTGTCATTAGTTACATTGGCAGTAAGCTCTGTTGCTCATGCCGATGTTCGAATAAATGGGTTCGCTAACTTTACTGGTGGAATTGCTTCCAGTGAAGATACTTTGTATGGGTTCGAAGATTCCATCGATTTTGCAAACCAGAGTTTATTTGGCCTTCAAGTCAGTGGCGATGTCTCAGAAAATGTCACGGCTACAGGTCAAATAGTTACTCGAGGTTCAGATGACTTTAGTGCTAATTTTGAGTGGGCTTATCTTACTTACGCCGCAACAGAAAACACGAGTATATCGATTGGTCGCCTAAGAATGCCGCTATTTAGATACTCGTCATCATTAGATGTTGCATATTCATATCACTGGGTAGTTGCTCCAGCGTCGGTATACGACGTGCCATTTAACAACATCGACGGTGTTCGTGTGGACTATGCCGGATACAGCGGAGATTGGGAGTATGGGCTACAGTTCGTTGTAGGAAACGTTAACAACGAGTTTACGCTAGGTGGTCAGCCAGGTGAGTTAACCATCAACAATGTCGCTCTTGTTAGTGCAGATCTTGCATATGAGAATTGGAAGTTTAGAGGTGTCTATGCCGCGGGTAAGGTCACATTTGATATTCCTGCTTTAGACGCACCTCTGGGACAACTAGGCCAAATATCAAGCGACTTTGAAAGCAAATTACAAGCTGTTGATGATTCGGGCGTATTCTATGGCGCGAGTATAGAATACGATGCTTTTAACTGGTTTGTTGCCGCTGAATATACAGGCATCGAAATTGAGGATTCATTCTATCCTCAAGAAGAAAACTACTATGTCACCGCGGGTATTCGTGCGGGTAAATGGACACCGTTTATTACCTACGAAAAGTCTGACATCAACCGTGATCCGAAATTTGTTGGCGACATCGCTGCCTTCCCTGCTCCGTTGCAGGTGCCATTAACTCAGTTAGTGGTTGGTATTCAGCAAAGTGTTATGTCGGAAAACAATACACTATCAGTGGGAACTCGATATGACTTAAGCACAAGCATTGCACTGAAAGCGGATATCACTAAATTCACCAACGACATTAATGACGAAGAAGATTCGTTAGTTCGCTTCGCAGTTAACTACGTCTTTTAGTTCTTAAAAAAACACATTGCACGCCGGAAAAGGAGTATTTAAGCGTGCATTTTTACAAACTATTTCTGAAATATTCTTTCAAGGGGCACAGTATCCACACTACCTAAACAAATCTAACTGGTCGTTCGTGATCTGATTAAAGCTTGTTGATATGAAAGGTAGGATAGCATCTGCTATCGCAGTTAATTGCCGCTCGATGTAGAATGGATAATCAATCGCTGAATTAATGTACTCCACAGGCTGCGGACCACTCACCGTGATCACGTATTCTATCCATCCTTTTTTTTGATACTTTAGTGGCTTCTTTAGCAGCTTGTTGTGCTCATCAGCTAAGCGCGCAGCTCTTACATGCGGTGGCACATTCTTCACATAATCTTCTAAATTGCGCCTAATACGCTTGCGGTATATTAATTTGCTATCAAATTTTCCTGCTAGCGTATCGGCAACCGTTTTGCGCACGTAGTCTTCAACAGGTTGCTCGTTAAATACTTTGTGGTATAGCGTCTGTTGGAATTCTTTGGCAAGTTCGGTCCAATCGGTACGAACACTTTCCAAGCCTTTGAAAACAAGTGCTTGCTCACCGTTTTTATCAACTGTGCCTGCATAGCGCTTCTTCGTACCAATATCCAAGCCGCGTATTGTTGGCATAAAGAACTTAATAAAGTGCGTTTCAAATTCAATTTCTAACTGACTATCGACCTTAAAGCGTTCTTGAATATTTTGCTGCCACTCATCATTGATGAACGTTTGTAATTGTTTGCCTAAATGCTTGCATTCATCGGCACTTTTATCATCCCCCACATGCACGAATATCGAATCGGTATCCCCATAAATAACCTTGTAGCCCTTGGCTTCAATCCACTTTTTCGTGGTAATCAATAATTCATGACTGCGTTTAGTAATAGAGCCTGATAAACGAGGATCGAAAAACCGGCAACCCGTTGAACCCAGCACACCATAAAATGAATTCATGATAATTTTTATGGCTTGAGATAAGGCGGCGTTCTTTTCTTTTTTCGCTTTGTCTCGCTCCTTCCACAAATTATCAATTATGTTGGGCAGAAAATGCTTATCTCTGGAAAAGTAAGCGCCGTCAAAACCTTCAATTGCGCTTGAAGGTGAATTTAGTCCTTCGATCAAGCCCATTGGATCAACATTAAAGGTTTTGATAATACTGGGGTAAAGACTCTTAAAATCGAGCACTAACACATTGTTGTACAAGCCGGGAATTGAATCCATCACAAAGCCGCCAGGCGAGACTAAACCTGAGGTACCATCTCCCATATTCGGCGCGACATACCCTGCTCGGTGTAATTTAGGTAAGTATAAGTTAGTAAAGGCCGCAACAGAGCCGCCCATTCGGTCTAACTCCAAACCTGTTAGATGTGCTCTTAACATGGCAAATTCTAGCAGATGCGTTTTTTCGAAAATGAGCCACACTAAACGAGAATCTTCAAGGTTGTATGCAGCCAGCGCAGGTTTATTATTGATAAAATTTTCGGTAATTTCGGCCAAGCGACTTTCTACGTTGTCGACCTTTTTGCCAATACCCAGCAGCTCTCTAGCGACATTTTCCAATGAGAAGCTAGGAAAGCTATAAGTGGCTGTTTTTAATAAGTCGATACCATCAAGCACTACCCTACCCGCAATTGAAATATATTTGTTGTCACTGTTTCGATTTTTTCGCCAATACGGCTTGCGGCCATCGCGACCAATAGCAAAGTCAATATTGTGTAGATCACAGCGTTTTTGCAATAAATCGAAGTCAAAGTTGATCACGTTCCAGCCAATAATGACGTCAGCATCGTAGTCCTTGAACCATGCTATGAATTGAACCAGTAATGCGTGCTCATCTTCAAGCCAACGTATGTAAGGGAGAGAATTTTCTTGAGCTTCGCCAATCATGAACACCACTTGCTCAGTATCACTGTATGCTGCAATTGAATACAAAGCACCATGGCCCTCATCATCAGTAACCGCGCATTCAATATCAATTGAAATCATTGCCAAGTGAACATCGCAATCACCGGGCTTACATTTAGCGTTTTTTATCGTGAGGTGCTTGCTATTAGCCTCATTGTTGTTAGCTATTTTGTTGACATTTCCTTTATATTGAGCGCTGTCTGTTTCGTTGCCCACAAATGCGATTTTGGCAGTTATAAAGCGCTCCATTAAATAGCGTTCATCGGGACGAAAATCATCCTCATAAACCTTAATACCGTGCTGCTTCAAGGCATCACGAGCCGCATAGAAGTCCTTCATAAGTTTAAAATAAATAGCTGATACCGATTCATGACCAAAGGTTTTTATTGGCAGTTGCTTATAAGAGGCGAAGTGAAGTTTATGCTTCGACAATAAGCCTAATACATTATCGATCTGACTCGATTCAATAAAGAACAAGGCCTGCTCGTTTTCAATCGTCAGTTTTACAGGCCCATTTTCAGTTTTTAACCAAAGTGTGATAACAATGCCTGAACGAGTGTCTTGGGCATGTCGAGTTAATAAAAAGCCTGTTTGTTGGGGAATTTGCATTTAGATGACGAACTTTGCTTGATGCCAGAGACTGTTGTGAGCAGTGTAATATATCTGAGCTTGAGTGTGTGAAGAAAATAAGGTTTTAATCAAGGTGTATTGGAGTGCTTTGCGGTGTTTTGATACACAATTTCAAATTACGGTGCCTTCTGCATTTAAACTAAAACCAGATTAGGCAAGAGCAAACTATTAAATCAAATACTGGCTACAAATCTTCGCCAAGATAAAGTCGATGAGCTTCGCCGACCTCTTTAACTAATTGAGACATATTACCAAAATCAGCCAAGCCGGACACCTTTGCAAAATGGGACCAATTAGCTACAGACGACACCACTCTCCTAATTATCTTTTTCGCTTTCGCTTTGGATAGATCTCCATGACTGGCAACGGCAAACAAATCATCTATTGTTATTTCTTTTGCCTTGCCATTGATCGTCATCTGGTGTCGGCTTGTCCAGCCAGCGCCATTGCTATAAGTGATGTCATAGGCTGGCGACAGTGACCACTGACCGGTTTGATCCATTAAAAACGAAATATTCTTAGTATGATCATCTTGGTTGACGGCCACTACATTAAACACCATACGAACATAGAACTGCTCAATCTCTTTTGCTGACAAGCCTAATTCACGCATAACGCCAATGGCCTGTTCATAGGAATAAGCACCCGATTCATTAAAATCGTAGTGGGCAATCCCACACAGTGATTGCATGTGAAGCTTGTCACCTCCATTTAATCGGTCAAAACGTTTAGTCATAAAGTGAGAGCGACCATTCTCGTTAAATATTCGGCTTTCATTCATGTTGACGCCAGCGTCGATTGCCATCAGATAATAGGCATACTCCAGTAGACCAAACCCTTTTGGATCAGCCAACAGCTCTTTATCTTTGTTGCCATCCACGCCATCAAACTTTAACAGGTAATAATCAAAGCCGTGCCCTGCTGGTGCTTGCCCGGTTTTGATCACGTTGGTCTTTTTATTCCATGCAATAACAGCTTTTGCTCTGGCACCGCCTGCTGAGGTGCCCACAAGAATGATTTGTTCAACTGCCTCTTGCTTACCCTGCTCCGAATTTTCAAGGGGAACATCAAGCTCTGTTTTTTCTTGCAGGGCTTTATTGGCAAGCGCCACTAATTCATCTAATTGCACTTCGGATGTTGTTTCTTTTATCGAGCCGACCGCTGGCCTGAACTCCAATCCCCCCATTCCGCGAGAGCCGATGTAGCATAAACGCTCAATGGGGCTAAATGACTCAGGTGTACGCGCATTTCTTTCTAGCCATTGATCGATCAAACGATTACCAAACTTGTCTGGCAAGCTGTCAGCCAACAAGCCTGGCAAGCCCTTAAAAGTCTCGTTTGATAGCTCACTGAACGAATACGCTTTGTTGCTTAGCGGCATCTTAATTGGGGATAGCTGAATTCCTGAGCGCTGAAAATACCGGTCATACTCAAAGTACCCTAATTCGTTTTGCCAAATGACTGAGCCTATTTTAGTGTCCCACAAATACACATCGGCTTTTTCTAGCACATCACCCATTTTCAATCCTTAGTATTATCTGTGTGTGGTATGACTTTATTCCATTCAAACGGCTCGTTACTGGATTGCTTCTTCTTACCTTTTGCTGCACGTTTACGTACTTGATTCTTCGTGGTGAGCAACGAAGTAGATCGCACAGGTGGTTTAGGCATGAAGTTATCCAACTCGTGCAACTTCCCTAGAGCACGTAATATCGAAATGATTTTTTCAAAACCAACACTTCGCTTACCACCTTCCAAGCTTTGGACAGTGCTTACATTCACACCAGCCTTGTCTGCCAACTCTATTTGTTCTAAGCCTTCATTTAAACGTGCCAGCAAAAAGCGCTGCCCCATCTCCATCATGATAGCCTTGTTGTTCATTTTTTCTAGCTTCATAATATTGCTAATTAACATCATTGTAGAATATAAGAACAATTATAATGTTTATATTCATTATTATGCAACCCTTTTAATAGTGTACATTTTCACTATAAAAGCATTAAAACCCCGATACATTAGATTTATTCACTATAGAAATCGCCAAGGGGAATATAAAAGGGATTTATCAGCAAGCTACTAGTCTAAGAAAGTACGATAATACGATTGGATTGATTATCAAAATGAAAAAATTTGTAGTCAATATCGGTAAATTGGCGACATTTTATCATATGCGCTTCAATATCAACCGAGCCTTCTGCATGTTTCGGTCGACAATACCCTCGCGGATACGAAAAAAATAATTTGATGAATTTTTGTACTAATAGAGGCAGGTTGATGTATTTTTTTGCATCGTCTTCTGCCTTGTTGAGACAGAGTAGCGTGACAGAGTTTCAAAAACTCTAAAACTGCGGTGCTGTAGCCCTTATTCTATAAGGGCTTCAACATTATCTGGCGGAGAGAGAGGGATTCGAACCCTCGTTAGGTTTAACCCTAAACACACTTTCCAGGCGTGCGCCTTCAGCCACTCAGCCACCTCTCCTAAACTGTGTTTGCCAATCAGGAATTAGCAAATGCGGCGCGTATAGTAGGGAAAACCATCGCACCTTTCAAGCATTGATTTTCTTTTACGGAGTATTAGCTACGCATTGCCCTTTAATTTCATATTTAACTCAGCAGCAAAGCCCAACATACGATCTAGTGGCACTAAAGCGCGTTGACGTAAATCATCGTTCACAAAGACTTCGCGACCGTCATGGTCTAGTAGCGCATCACGCATTGCTTCTAAACCGTTCATCGCCATCCACGGGCAATGAGCACAGCTTTTACACGTTGCTCCATTACCTGCTGTTGGTGCTTCGATAAATTCTTTGTTTGGCGCTAGCTGCTGCATTTTGTAGAAAATGCCTTTATCTGTTGCCACAATAAATTTGTTGTTAGGAAGCTCTGTCGCGGCTTTTATTAATTGAGACGTAGAACCAACTGCATCGGCCATCTCTACCACGCTAGCGGGCGATTCTGGATGCACTAGGACTGCTGCATCAGGATGTAAGTGCTTAGCTCTCTCTAGGGCCTGCGCGCTGAACTCATCATGTACAATACATTCGCCGTCCCACATGAGCATCTCAGCACCCGTTTCTTTTTGAATGTAAGCACCCAAGTGGCGGTCTGGACCCCAAATAATTTTTTTGCCTTGGCTATCTAGGTGTTCAACGATTTCTAGTGCAATGCTAGATGTTACTACCCAATCTGCCCTCGCCTTCACCGCAGCTGAAGTATTCGCATACACCACCACAGTATGATCAGGGTGTGCATCACAGAAAGCTGAAAACTGCTCTACTGGACAACCTAAGTCCAAAGAACAAGTTGCTTCTAGGGTTGGCATGATGACGGTTTTCTCTGGGCTTAATATTTTGGCAGTTTCACCCATGAATTTTACGCCAGCAACAAGCAAGGTTTTTTGCTCCGCGTCACGACCAAAGCGAGCCATTTCAAGAGAATCAGAAATGCAGCCACCCGTTTCTTCTGCTAAAGCTTGAATCACGGGGTCCGTATAATAGTGTGCAACTAATACCGCGTTTTTTTGTTGCAGCAAGGTGCGTATTTCCGCTTTCAGTTGTTCTGCATAATCTGAAGTGATTGGAATAGGCTTTGCTGGAAAAGGATATGAAATTCGTTCTGCTTTTACCGCGTTTGTCATGAGCTTTAAAGTATTTTTCAATGGTTTGATTATTATAACCTAGTGCAATAAAAAGTTCACAATTTGCTAGTAGGCTGGGGAAATAAATTTTACGTTGAATGCAATGTTATTAACTATTGCTGTCTATTTCTGTGATTTGCTAATTTGAATGTGCAAGGAAGGATGTAAATATTTGCACATAGATTTTGAAGTGGTGGGTCGTGCTGGATTCGAACCAGCGACCAATTGATTAAAAGTCAACTGCTCTACCAGCTGAGCTAACGACCCACTTTCAAAAGGATAGTTGATGTAGATAATTGGTGGGTCGTGCTGGATTCGAACCAGCGACCAATTGATTAAAAGTCAACTGCTCTACCAGCTGAGCTAACGACCCAATTGCATCTCTTTCAGTTGCGTATCTACGTCAACGGCGGCATATAATACTCAAATCGAAACGCGGTGCAACCTTTAAATGCGTTTTATTTAATTTAATTTACGATTTGCGTGTAAAGTAAACAAAAAGCTCGTAATTAAAAAATTACAAGCTTTTTAGTTGCTCATTTGCCAAGCGACTTGGTGTCGAATCTGGGTACTCATTTATCACTTGCTCGAATAAACTTCTGGCTTGTGACAAATTATTCACCGATTTTTCGACCATTCCTAGCTTCAAAATTGCATCAGCACGTTTTGGAGAATCAGGGAAATTATTCACTACGCTCTCAAACTGCTCTCGTGCGCCGTCCCAATTTTGCTTATTGAACAATAGTTGTCCTAACCAATAATGTGCATTGTCGGTATAACTAGAGTTTGGAAAATCACTCAGGAAACTTTGAAAGGCTGGAATTGCGTCATCATAATTGCGATCTTTCAGAATTAGATTAACCGCAGACTGATACGCTTGCTCTTCAGATTGCCCTGTTGGAATACTTGGCGTGGTGCTTGGCACACTTGGAGTGGCTCCAGTAGATTGACCCAGCGATGTCGTTTGCTCTGACAGCTTAGCAAAACGATTATCAAGCTCTAAGTACAATTCACGCTGACGTTGCAGTATTTGCTCCAGTTGATGGTTATGTAGCTCAATAGAGCCTCTTAACTCATCGACTTCCGACTGCAAGGTATCAAGCTGCATTTGCACTCGCTGCTGCGCTTCCACACGGCTTTTATCTTTTCTTTCTAAAATCAGTAAGCGGGTTTCGATATCGGTTGGATTCGCAATCACCAAATTACTGCTGTTAGTTTGTGTTGTTTGTGTCTGCTCAGTTTCTTTTGGATCGTTTAGATCGACAACAGGCGCTTGAGCGAATGCCCAAGCGCCTGTAAAACTAATGAGACCAACTGTTAGAATTGGTTTAATCATAGGTTCTTATTGATATACCACTACACCACGACGGTTTTGAGCGAATGCATACTCAGACGCGCCTTGTACAGCTGGCTTTTCTTCACCGTAAGATACAACTGAAATTTGTGAAGAGCTCACACCTGCGTTTTGTAAGTAAGTTTGTACTGATTTAGCACGACGCTCGCCTAATGCAATGTTGTACTCTGGCGTACCACGGTTATCACAGTGACCTTCGATAACAATTGATTGACCTGGGTTTTTCACCAAGAATGCCGCATGCATATCTAGTACTGAATGGAAGTCAGACTTCACGTTTGCACCATCGAAGTCAAAATAAACAACGTTTTGATTAGAAAGTTTTTCTTTCTCATCTTCCATCATTTGTTGTGCTTTACGTAAGCCTTCCGCTTTCGCAAGTTCAACTTTACGTGCTTCTTCTTCCGCTCTTGCTTTTGCAGCTTCAGCTTCAGCCGCAGCAGCTTCAGCGGCGCGGTTTTTCTCAGCTTGTATCTCTTCTTCCGTAGGGCCAGATTTACATGCCGCTAACGTTAGTAAAGGTACAACTACCATAAGCGTTTTGAGTGTGTTTTTGTTCAACATACTAGTTCCTTATTATTTTATAAAATTCAATTTATAGTAAAAACGGCGACCAACTCGGAGATTTTACTTCCCCATCAGTCACTGGCTCTCTAAACGAAAAGCGCCCGTCGAGTGAAACCCAGGACAATGCCGAATTACCATTCTCCAGTGCGCTATATATTATCATACTTCCATTCGGAGAAATACTGGGCGACTCGTCTAGGTACGTTTTAGTCAACACCAACATATCACCGTTTTTCAAATCTTGTTTCGCTATATGATAATTGCCTCGCGTTCGATTTACGATCACTAATTGCGAATTATCTGGTGTTACCGCAGCCCCTAAATTCATCTCGCCTTCGAATGTTAGCCTAGTTTTACGGTTACTCGCTAAATTTACTCGATAAATCTGCGGTTTACCACCCCGTTCGGAAGTAAATATTAAGCTTTTTCCATCTGGCGTCCAAGAAGGCTCGGTGTCAATGGCACGATTTCGCGTCACTCGGGTAAGTTTGCGGCTTTGTAAATCCATCACATAGATTTCAGGATTACCGTCTTTAGACAGCACCATTGCTAGCTTCTTGCCATCTGGAGAAAAAGTTGGCGCACCATTAATGCCAGGAAAATCGGTCAATCTTGTACGGCTAGTCGTGTAAATATCTTGAATGTAAATTTGCGAGCGTTTATTTTCAAAACTCACGTATGCCAAACTGTTGCCATCTGGCGACCATGTAGGTGACATCAATGGTTCAGGTGAACTCAATAAGGTAGTCGGGTTTTCGTTGTCATAGTCGGCAATGACTAAACGGAAAGGTTTTGGATTAGTGTCTCTGTCCATCACTTTGATGTATGCGATACGTGTTAAAAATGCGCCGCGCTCACCTGTTAGCTTTTCATACACAATATCACTGATAATATGCGCATACTGTCTGAAGTCTGCACTTTCTATCGTTTTAGAGCGTTGTTCAAGAATGTGATCTCTGGTTAATACCAGTTGGCCATTCTGAAGTGACTTGGATTGTCCACCTGTTGAGATAGCTTGTAACACATCAACAAGTTCGAAGCGCACTGAAAATTGATTCAAACCGCTTGCTTCAATACTGCCCACAACAAGCATATCGATGCCTTTATCGGCCCATGCTTGGTAGTTAATTTCACTATCAGTGCTAGGAAATTGTGGCATGTTCGATAACTTCAATGGACTGAATTTACCACTGCGCTGTAAATCAGATGCAATAACTTCGCTCAAGTTCTCTGGTAAACTTACAGTGCCGGTATATTTGAAAGGGACAATTCCTATAGGACGCGCGGAGTCAACGCCTCCCGTAATGATGATCTCATTAGTGGCTGCACTGACCTGTGCGCTGGCCACGATTAGTGTCAGGAACACAAATAACGTACTTAAGCATTGTTTGGCTGAGCGTAGCTCTTTTATCATTGTTTGAACCATTAATTATTATCCCACCTTAAAATTGTATCTCTTAATTCTTTATTTACGTCTTCATCTGCCGGCATTGGTAAAGTTTTCGCTCGTAGTGCTGCATTTCTAAGCGCTATACAAAGCGCGTCGTCGCCATCAACTTTCCGGGCATCTAAGACTAGACCGTTCGCTGCTATGCGCAATTTCAAGCGACAGGACTTACCCGATAAATTACCCGTTTCTATTAAGTTTTGTTCTATTCGCGCTTTTATTTTGCTATTTGCAATTTGCAGCTCTGACAAAATTTGACGCTGCCTACGCTCATTTCGTTCCGCTTGCTCTTGCGCTATTTGTTCTTGCAAAGCTTTATCTTGTCTGGCTCGTTCTTCAGCCAGCTTTTTCTGGCGCTCTTGTTCAGCCTTTTCTTGCTTTGCTTTTTCTGCTGCCAAACGCGCCTTTTCTTGCAGTTCACGTTCAGCGCGCGCAGCTTCCTCTTTGCGCTTTTTATCTTGCTCAGCCTTTAAACGTTTTGCTTTATCAGCCTTTTCTTGCTGCTCTTTTTTACGTTGTTGATCTCTACGTTTCTGAGCCGCTTCTTGTTCACGTTTTCTTTTTGCAGCCGCCTCGGCTTGTTGCTTCTCACGTTTTTTTGCTTCTAGCACATTGCTGTCGATGAACGTTGCTTCGATGATCACCGGGGCTTTGGTATCTTTTGTTCCCGTCGCCAAGTCGACCGGTTTTGCCGCGAATTGAAAACTCACTAATAACGAAATCACCAAAGCCAAATGCGCACCGATAGAAATCAAGAATGATTTCTTTTTCAGGTCCATTGGCTTACGTGATTTATTTGTTTCTTTAAACGTCATTCGGATCAGTCATCAAGCCAACTGAAGGCGCACCAGCGCTTTGCAATATCACCATCAGTTCGACTACCTTCTCATAAGGCACTTTGCCATCACCATTTACAACGACAGGAATGTTCGGTGATTGCGCGAGTTTGGCTTGAACTAAACCGATCACGTCTGCTGCGGTCAACTCTGCATTCGAGTCATCACCGATGTTCAAATAATAGGAACCCGCTGCATCAATTGACACAATCAACATGTCGTCTTCTTCAGTTTCGATTGTTTTGGCATCCGCTTTTGGCAGATCAACCTTCACGCCTTGTGTCACTGCAGTGGCCGTTGCCATGAAAATAACTAACAACACCAACATAACGTCGATATAAGGCACCACATTGATTTCTGAAACTGGCTTTCTACGTTTTCTTACAAACACTTCACACCTCCTCTATTTGCCAACGTAAGCTATGCACGTGCATCGCCTATTGGTTGGAGGACGCCATATTTTGGCGATTTAAGATAGCTGAGAACTCTTCCATGAAGTTGCCATAAGCGTTCTCTAATTTTTCGACACGATTGCTGAAACGGTTGAATGCAACAACCGCTGGGATAGCCGCAAACAAACCGATTGCTGTCGCAATCAGCGCTTCTGCTATGCCTGGTGCAACCATTGCTAAGGTGGCCTGTTTAACTTGGCCAAGTGCGATAAAGGAATTCATAATCCCCCACACAGTGCCTAATAAGCCGACATAAGGAGAAATCGAACCAACAGTCGCTAAGAATGGCAGGCGAGCTTCAAGTTCATCTACTTCACGAGACATCGTGACACGCATAGAACGATAGGTACCATCCATAATTGCTTCACTAACAGCACCTGATGTTTTGCGTAGACGCACATACTCTTTAAACCCAGAGCAAAAGATCAGGGATAAGCCGGTAAGCTGCGCTCTGGCAGAGAGTTCCTGATAGAGTTTATTGAGGTCAGCGCCGGACCAAAATTTATCTTCGAAGACTTTTACTTCATTGGTCGCTGCTTTTAATACCGCATTGCGTTGAAAGATAAAGGCCCAAGACACCACGGATACCGTGAGTAACAAGAGCATAATAAATTGTACAACTATACTTGCTTCTAAAAACAAGTTAAGGATAGACATTTCAGACTGCACGTTTGATTTCCCTTAATATAAAGTCAGGAATGGCAATAGGTTTCATTTTTCCTAAATCCACACAGGCCACTCTAACTTCAGCGCTTACAAGTAGTTCTTTTTCACTACTCAGATTATTTTTATTATTTTGTATTATATTTTTGTCGAGGCTATCGTCTTTTACTCGATATGCATGTTGCTTGAACAACATACTTGCCTTGCGCAATTCTACTACCTCACAGCTAATACTCAACATATCATTGAATACTGCCGCCTTAGTATTTTGCATATTCAGGTCTTTGACGACAAAACCTACGGATTGTTCCAATAAACTTTGTTGTTCTAAGCCTAAATCTCTCAACCATTCGGTTCTGGCGCGTTCCATGAACTTTAAATAATTTGTATGATAAACAATACCACCGGCATCGGTATCTTCGTAATATACGCGAATAGGTATAGAAAAAACATCTGAATTGTTCAAATTAGCCTCTTATTTTACCCTAGATTTTGTATGGCAATACGAATGTCGATATATCAAAGAAAGTTTCACTTCGACCCAAAAAGCCGACCAACAGTGAGACCTTGTTAAATAAAAGTTGACCAGCTCAAGCAAACCATTAGAAAAACTAATTAATCTAGCAAGTATTTCTAGTTTGATATCTCATCGGATCTGTCTAAAATACGCATCACTTAATTAGTTAACCCAACTTGTCGTTTAGCTATTTATGTTCCCTGATAACGGTATTCCTTCCGTTTTACTTGTTGTTTTGGCCCACCGATTGTGTGGGCTTTTTTTTGCCTGTTTTTTGTCATCCCCGCCTCTCGTCATCCCCGCGCAGGCGGGGACCAGATTCCTGCCTTCGCATTTTGTCATCCCCCGCTTCTCGTCATCCCCGCTTCTCGTCATCCCCGCGCAGGCGGGGACCAGATTCCTGCCTTCGCAGGAATGACAAGTTATCGCAGGAATGACAAGTTATCGCAGGAATGACGTTCGGTTACAGGAATGACGATTTATAACAGGCCTAGTCTTTTTCCGAGGACGGCAGAGTCAATCCAAAATGCAAATAAGCGTGTTGCGTGGCGATACGACCGCGTGGTGTTCTTTGCAGAAAACCCTGCTGAATAAGATAGGGTTCAATCACATCTTCGATCGTTTCCTTTTCTTCGCCAATGGCTGCTGCGATATTGTCTAAGCCGACTGGGCCCCCCATAAATTTCTCAATGATGGCGAGTAATAGTTTTCTGTCCATGAAATCAAAGCCCTGTTGGTCAACATCAAGCATATTGAGTGCCTTGCCTGCAACGTCTGAATTGATGTTTCCGTCAGCCTTTATTTCCGCATAATCACGAACACGACGTAACAAACGGTTTGCTATTCTAGGTGTGCCGCGAGATCGTTTTGCAACTTCAAATGCACCTTCTTTCTCCATTTGGAGATTCAAATAAGATGCGCTGCGCTGAATAATATCGGTAAGGTCTGTGACGTTATAAAACTCTAAACGCTGCACAATACCGAAACGGTCTCGCAATGGCGATGTGAGTGAACCCGCACGAGTCGTCGCACCAATTAAGGTAAAAGGCGGTAAGTCTAGTTTAATCGAACGAGCAGCTGGACCCTCACCTATCATGATATCAAGCTGATAGTCTTCCATAGCGGGATATAGCACTTCTTCCACGACAGGGCTTAACCTGTGAATTTCATCTATAAATAGAACGTCGTTTTCTTCCAAGTTGGTTAGCAATGCAGCAAGGTCCCCTGCCTTTTCCAATACTGGGCCCGAGGTAGTTTTAATATTTACACCCATCTCATTTGCTACAATGTTCGCCAAGGTGGTTTTACCCAAACCTGGAGGCCCAAATATCAAGAGATGATCAAGCGCATCATTTCGTTTGCGAGCAGCTTCAATAAAAATTTCCATTTGCTCGCACACATGGTCTTGTCCTGTGTAATCCGACAGCATTTTCGGTCGGATTGCGCGATCAATGACTTCGTCTTCGCGATCTGCGCCAGCTTGAACCAAACGGTCAGCTTCAATCATTCGATATTCCTTGAATAGTGTACTCGTAACTATTAATTGCTATTTTTTCGTATTCATCTTGTGTTGGACAAGCCACACAATATTTAAACCTACACCATTGATTTGAGTGACTCACGGATCACTTGTTCACTGGTCATTCCGTCTTGGTAGATTTGTTTGATCACTTTCTCTGCTTGCACGGGTTTGTAACCTAATGCCAATAATGCACTGAGCGCCTCGTCTTTCGCATGCGCAGAGCCTTGCAAGAGTGGTTTTTTCACATCAACCAAATTAGCTGATGTATTTGACATATCAAAGTGTGCATCAGCTTGAGATAGTTTCTCAAGTTTATCTTTCAATTCTACAACCAAGCGTTCTGCCGTTTTCTTTCCGACACCTGGCAATTTAACTAGATTTGTAACGTCCTCATGGATCACGCAGTGCATGAAGTCCTGTGCCGACATGCCTGACAGGATGGTACACGCTAGTTTAGGTCCAACCCCATTCGCTTTAATCAGCTCTCTGAATAAAGCACGCTCGGATGTATCTGAAAAACCAAACAAGAGTTGCGCATCTTCACGCACCACAAAGTGGGTATAAACTATCGCTTCTTCACCTACGTTGGGTAGTTGATAGAAGCTGGTCATCGGCAGTTGAATTTCGTATCCCACGCCTTGCACATCAATAAGAATATCGGGCGGTGTTTTACTAATAAGAGTTCCGCGAATTCGGCCGATCATGTCGTCTATTACCTATTATTTTCTGAGTCTTCCACGCACTGTTTTAGATACGCGTCCTGACATTTTAATTAAACTCTGTTGAGTATGAATATGACACAAAGCGACTGCCAATGCATCCGCTGCGTCCGCCTGTGGAGTGGCACTCAATTTCAATAGATGCATGACCATATGCTGCACCTGTGTTTTATCTGCGCCACCTGTGCCTACAACAGATTGTTTGATTTGTCGGGCAGAATATTCGGCGACGGGTAAATCGAAATTTGTTGCCGCAACGATGGCTGCGCCCCTAGCTTGTCCCAACTTCAGTGCTGAATCGGGATTTTTGGCCATAAATACTTGTTCAATCGCAAAATCGTCAGGAGAAAATTGCTGAATAATTTCACTCACTCCATCGAATATTCTTTTTAGGCGGATGGACAACTCGTCATGAGCAACGCGAATACAACCACTACCTAAGTAACTTGCCTTGCCACCCGCAACTTTGATCACACCATATCCGGTGATCCTAGAGCCTGGGTCGATTCCAAGAATGATGGACATTGATTAACTCTGTGGATTAAGTGGGGTTTTGCTAACGTGAGCCACTTGAACATCCGGCACAAAATCAGCAATAGCGTCGCGGTTAGTTTTAGACCACACGCGCTCAATAGCTTCTGATTTTGTTACCCAAGCGTAATCTGTGTGCTCTGTTAACTTAATTGGTAGGCCTACTGGCACTTGTATACTAAATACGTATTCGTTGTTGAACTGTGTACCTTCGGGGTAGCGATAAAGCCAAGCAGACCTTATTTGATATTGATTCACTCGTCGACAATCGACAATGGGATGCTGCGCTTTTGACAGGGAAATACCGGTTTCTTCCAGTAATTCCCGATAGGCTGTCACTAAGGGGGCTTCACCTTCTTCTACTGTGCCGGTGACTGATTGCCAAAAATCAGCATCATCATCACGTTGCATGATCAGTACTTGCTCATTCAAGTCACGAATAATCACAAGTACCGATTCAGGCCGTTTTAACTGCATCGATTATGCATCACCAGCGCCATCTTCCGCCTCACCTTTTTCTTTTTCTAACACGGTTACGATAGAAAGTTCAGCAAGTTGAGCTGGATTAGCGAATCCTGGCGCATCCGTTAATGGGCATGCCGCAGTAGTGGTTTTCGGGAAGGCCATCACATCGCGAATCGACTCTGCTCCCGTCATTAGCATAACCATGCGATCCAAACCGAATGCCAGACCAGCATGTGGTGGGGTACCGTAACGCAGTGCTTCTAATAAGAAACCAAATTTCTCATTCGCTTCTTCATCACTAATACCGAGTAATTCAAATACAGTTGCTTGCATATCCATGTTATGAATACGAACCGAACCGCCGCCTAGCTCAACACCGTTTAAGACCATATCGTAAGCGTTTGACAATGCTGCTGCTGGATTTGCTTTCAGCGCGTCAATGCTAGAGTCACGTGGCGCAGTGAATGGATGATGTAACGCGTATAATTGACCATCTACTTCTTCAAACATTGGGAAGTCGACAACCCATAAAGGTTTCCACTCGCCTTCCAACAAATCAAAATCTTGACCAAGCTTCAAACGAAGTGCACCCATGGCATCTGTAACGATTGCGCTAGTGTCTGCACCAAACAATAAAATGTCACCTGTTTGTGCACCCGTTTTTTCTAGTAATGCTGTTACAGCAGCGTCATCGAAGAATTTTAAAATTGGCGATTGTAGACCTTCCAAACCAGCAGCTAAGTCATTGACTTTAATCCAAGCCAAGCCTTTTGCTCCGTAGATACCAACAAATTTACCATATTCGTCAATCTGTTTACGTGATAGCGTTGCACCGTTAGGTACTCTAATAGCTGCAACACGGCCTTTTTCATCATTTGCTGGGCCACTGAATACTTTAAAATCAATATCTTTCACAATATCGTCTACATCAACCAGTTCAAGCGGATTACGCAAGTCTGGTTTATCACTACCGTAGCGCTGCATGGCTTCTGCATAGCTCATCTTAGGGAATTCACCTAAATCAACGTTTAGCAACTGTGAAAACAAGTTTCTAATCATGCGCTCTGTGATATCCATAACACCTTGAGCGTCTAAGAAAGTGGTTTCGATATCTATTTGGGTAAATTCAGGTTGACGATCGGCACGCAAATCTTCATCTCGGAAGCATTTTACGATCTGATAATACTTATCCATGCCAGACATCATCAGCAATTGTTTAAATAATTGAGGAGACTGTGGCAATGCAAAGAACTGACCTTTGTGCGTCCGGCTTGGCACTAAATAATCGCGAGCACCTTCCGGTGTGGCTTTGGTTAAAATTGGCGTTTCGATATCAAGAAAACCACTATCCTCTAGGAAGCGACGCACCGCGGCAGTTACTTTTGAACGGAATACTAAGCGCTCGGTCATCATCGGACGGCGCAAATCTAAGTAACGATATTTTAATCGCTGCTCTTCAGAGTTTTCTTGATTCCAGTCTAGAGGTAATGCTGGCGCGCTGTTGAAGATAGAAAGAGCCTTACCTAGCACTTCAATTTCGCCTGTTTTCATATCTTTGTTTACTTGAGAGTCTGGGCGTAAACGCACTAAGCCTTTAATCTCAACACAAAATTCTGCGCGCAAAGTAGATGCTAGCTCAAATGTGTCCGCAGTATCAGGGTCAATCACCACTTGCACAATGCCTTCACGATCACGTAAATCGATAAAAATCACACCGCCCAAGTCACGTCGCTTGTTCACCCAACCATAAAGCGTCACTTCTTTATTCGCGAAGCTTGCATCAATATTTCCACAGTAATCTGTGCGCATAAACTACATCCCAATAGAGCTAATTATTTGAGTATCAGACGATACTTGTTCGAATGGCCTCGACTTTGCTCGTAAAAGAGCAAGAGCATGTGTAAAAGCCAGTACAAAAGATTGCACGGCTACACTCGTGTGCCTGAAAGCATGGAATTATAAACTAATCAATCGGGATTCTAAACGGCTGAATGCAATTATTAGTAACTTATTCGGGGCATGTTGCTGGATAATCGTACACTGGCAGAAACAGTGCTTTAGACTTTCTCAAAGTGAGAACGATAATCCTTCGGCGCATCAGCTAGTTTGCTCAATGGCGCAGGTTTATCGTAATAAAAACCTTGAAACTGATTACATTGATTTTCTGCTAAGTAATCTTGCTGAAATTGATTTTCAACACCTTCTGCACATACGCTTAATTTAAGGCGCTTTGCCAAATCAATAATACTTTGAGTCACTAGCCGACTTTGAGTAGACGAATCGAGTTCTTTGACAAACTCACGATCGATTTTCAGCGTGTCTACACTCATTTGAGTAAGGTAGCTGAGCGACGAGTAACCCGTGCCAAAGTCATCGAGAGCAATTAAGCACCCCAATTGATGTACTTTGTTAATAAACTGATTACTGACCTTAAAACTTTCTAAAAAAGCAGATTCAGTCACCTCAAACTCAAGGTTTTTCGGGCTAACTTTGTATTCTTTAATCGTATCTACCAGATATTGATATAAACCTTTATCGTGAAGGTCATGCGCCGACAGGTTTATCGACACACGGATATCGGCTGACTTCATCGCTTGGATCTGAGCCAGCTCCTTACAGACTTGCTTAACCATCCAGGCAGTAATCTTCCTAATCTTACCGCTGTGCTCAGCTATCGAAATAAACTCTACCGGTGAAATATTACCGAATGTAGGATGCTCCCACCTGATGAGCGCTTCATAACCTACAATCGTGCCCCGTTGGTCAACTCTGGGTTGATAAAACGCTTTAAATTCGTCTCGCTCTAAGCCATTCAAAATACTGTTGGCAATTTCCAAGCGACGCTTCGTCCCTTCATTCATGTCATCGGTAAACACGGTATACGTGCCTCGGCCATCAGTCTTAGAGCGATACATCGCAATATCCGCGTTGCCCACTAGCTGTGACAAATCGAAGTCAACATCCGAGGCATTGGCAATACCGATGCTTACTGACATCTGCAATTCTATATCGTCTAATATGACCGGCGCTTCCATAGCCTTAAGCAAACGCTCGGCAAGCATCACTGGGCTGGCAACCGAGTGAGCCTCTTTGTCTGGCACAATCAGGAATTCATCACCACCTAAGCGGGCAAATAGGTCGCCCTCTCGCAATACCGTTTTTACTCGCTCTGATACAGCAATCAACAAACTATCACCCGTTTCATGTCCAAGAGAATCATTCACATTTTTGAATCCGTCGAGATCAAAGAACAGGAGCGAGATTTCTTGTTTCGAGCGTTTAGCGCGAGACAGTTCTAAACGCAAGTTATCTAGCACGAATTGTCGGTTTGGTAAGCCCGTTAGACTGTCGAAGTTAGCGAGTTTAGACATTAGCTTCTGCTGCTCAATCAACTGATCGGTAGTCGCTTGGTTTTTGTCTAATTCTTCGCTGATGGTGTCCATCATCGCGTTGATATTTCGCTTCAAGGTAATCACTTCTTGAGTACCGGTAGGCGTAGCACGCAACTTATAGTTATTTTCATCTCTTACGCGTTTGGTAAAATCGGTGAGTTGTATGACTGGCCACGTAATACGATTGATTAACCATACAGTGATAAATAAAGAGACCATCATCACGAGTAGCACAAGTGGCGCTAATGTTGTTAATAGCTCCTCTCTATTTGAAAATATCTGGCTAGAAATATCACTGATGACCACTAAATATGCAGTTTGCCCACTCTGCAAAGTCACCAAGGTTGTGGTAAGCAATTCATTGTGGGTTTCAAAGGAGCCAAGCGGTGGTTCGTTAGGCAGCTCTTCTATCGACTGTGCAGCGAGTGATAAATCAGCAACAGGAAATTTGCTTTTGTAGCTAGCTAAAACGGTGCGGTCAGCAGTTTTCAACTCAGCCATGACAACGTTTGGATATAGCTCAAAATACGCCATCACGTCACTTAATTGACTTTCAGATGCCTCTACTTTATTGAGTGTTTTCGCAATACTTCGGGTAACACCCAGTGCCCCCTTTTTAGCTACCACTGTGTATGACGATTCGCTTTCATTTAGGGCTACAGCTAGAACCGTCAAAGACGAAAGGATCACAACACTGATAACAATAACAATCAATGAAGATTGAATACTCTTAAACATCTACTGCATACCCTCCTGTGAAAACGCTCTCCATATCAAACACTAAGGTTTTATCGCACCGTTGTCACTATGGTCGAATTTTAACCACAACGCAATAATTTATTGAAATATACAAGATCAAGCAAAACAAATGACATGTTCGATTTCTAAATGGATCCCAAAACTTTCACCAACTGCGTGGTCATGATGGCTGGGAGCCAAGCAAAGCAGCGTCTCATTGGAATTCTCAAGTTGTAGCCGATACATGATGTGCGCACCTCTGAATGAACGCCCTACCACCTGAGCTTTTAATAAGCTTTCATCTTGATGCCGTAAATCATCAGGTCGCACCAATAGCTTCCCTTTGATGCCTTCTGCGAGCGGTTTCCCGGGCTCGAGAGGAAAGCTTCCCAAGTGCGTATCAATAATCAATTGCTGATTTTCTTGCCTGATCGTACCTTCTATAAATGTACCTTCACCAATAAACTTCGCCACAAATTCTGTCGCGGGTTCATGATAAAGCGCATAAGCCGTATCCCACTGATGACAAACATGATCTTGCAATACAGCAATTTTATCAGCCATAGCAAACGCTTCTGTTTGATCGTGGGTAATTAACAATGCTGTGATGTTTTGTTTTTTTAACAGGCTTCGTATTTCGCCTGACAAGCGCTCACGCAGTTCGGGGTCAAGACTAGAAAATGCTTCATCAAGAAGCAGCAAATCTGGTTTGGGCGCTAATGCTCTGGCAATGGCAACTCGTTGTTGTTGTCCGCCCGACAATTCATGGGGATATTTGTGCGCATAATCCTGTAAGTCTACCAGCGCCATTGCACTGTCAGTCAATGTTTTGCGCTCTTGCTTATTGATTTTCTGCAATCCATAAGCAATATTTTTTTCAACGCTCAAATGCGGGAATAAAGCAAAATCTTGGAAAATAACCCCTACTTTCCGCTCAGCTACTTCGATATTTACCAATTCATCACAAACGGTTTGCTCGCCAATAGTAATGCAGCCGGACTCAGGCTTTTTGAAGCCAGCAATAGCGCGTAACAAGGTTGTTTTACCGCAGCCTGATGGACCAAGGACACATCCAATTTCACCCTGAGCAAGTGACAGCGACACATTATGAAGTACAGTATTGTCGCCGTAACTGAGTGTAAGGTCTCGAATATCAAGCATGTTTTTTCTCTATTTGATTCAAGGTTCGCGTTAACAATAGCACCGGAAGAATGCCGACGAGTACAATCGTGATAGCTGGCAAAGCAGCATCGATTAAGCGCTCATCTGAAGCCAGTTCGAAGGTTTTCACCGCTAAAGTATTGAAGTTGAATGGCCGTAACACGAGCGTCGCTGGCAATTCTTTTAATATATCCACAAATACCAGTAAACACGCGCTTAGCAGGCTAGCCGACAATAAAGGAATATGGACTTTGAATAAGGTTTGTAAGCGCGTGTCGCCGAGTGTGATAGCAGCTTCATCCATACTTGGTTTAATACGTTGAATACCGGCCTCTGTATTGTGCAAAGCGACACTCATGAAACGAATAGTATAAGCAAAAATCAAAGTGACAATAGTGCCAGAAAAGACTAAACCGGGTTGGACATCAAAAAAGTGCTTGGTAAAGAGGTTTAATTTGATATCTAGCCAGCCAAGAGGGATAAGCACGCCAATTGCAATAACGGTACCTGGCATTGCATAGCCCAAACCAACAAATTGAACAACGGAACGGTTTAGCTTTGTTGCTTGAAGCCGTTTGGCATAGCTAAACATTAAGGCGAGTAGCACGATAACCACGGTACCAATGGCTGCAAGCATAGCTGAATTCAAGGCATATGACGGGTACTCACCTAGACTGCCAGCATCAGTATAGGCTAAAGCCCAGACCGCGAGTTGAATAAATGGCACTATGAAGCCAAATATAAGCGGTAAACTGCACAACAAAAGGACTGTTGTTCCTTTCCCGGTGCTTAGCTTAAGCGCCTGAGTCCCTGTACCCTGCCGCGATGAATATGTTTCAGCACTTCGCCGGCTTTGCTTTTCAAGCACTAACAAAGCAAAGACAAACATACACAGTAAACCTGATAGCTGCGATGCCGCTTGGATGTCACCCATCCCGAACCACGTGCGATAAATGCCGGTGGTAAAAGTACTGACTCCAAAGTACTCAACGGTTCCGAAATCGGCTAATGCTTCCATCATCGCCAGCGCTGCACCCGTCATAATAGCGGGTCTTGCTAATGGTAATGCCACCTGCAAGAAATGTTGAAATTTTGAAACACCGGCAAGCACGCTGACTTCACGGAATTTCTGCGCCTGTTCAGCAAATGCGGTTCGAGCCAAGATATACACATAGGGGTACAAAACCAGTGCCATCATGATGATTGCTCCTGGCAACGACCTTACCTCAGGGAACCAATAATCCTGTTTACCGAGCTCAAACCATGTTCGCAACGTTGATTGTACAGGACCAGAGAAATCAAGTAGCCCAGTATAAGTATAGGCAATGATGTATGCGGGCATAGCCAGAGGTAAAAGAATAAGACGCTGAAGCCAGATCTTGCCGACAAAATCGTAGCTCACAACACACCAAGCCAGACCGGTACCTAATAAGGTAGCCCCGAAGCCAACACCAAGCGCGAGGACTAATGAATTGTAAATATAGCCGCTTAATACCGTTTCACTGAGATGAGTCCAAACAGCAGTGTCCAATGAATAAAAACTCAGGAGCACAACGAAAATTGGCAGGCCAATGATTAGGCCTGCCAATACTGTATAAAGGGAGAATGCCGACGCTTTTAATTGCATTCGGCGATCGAGTCTAACGCCATCCAGCGCGGTCCATCAACATAAGTGCTTTCGCATTTGTTTCACCTACTTTGGTTAGCGAGACTTCTTGTGCTTTAAACTCGCCCATTTCCTTCAGCGTATCGCTCCATTCTATGCCTTCTTTTACAGGATATTCATGGTTTGTGTCTGCATACCATGACTGAGCTTGGTCGCTCAACATAAACTGAACCAGCTTTTTAGCTTCGGCTGTGTTTGTCGCATGCTTGGCGATGCTAATACCTGAGATGTTCACATGAGCACCAGCGCCCGCTTGATCCGGCCAAAATACAGCAACTTGCTCAGCCACTTTGCGAGTGTCTGCATCTTCGGAATTCAGCATCCCCGCAAGGTAATAGGTATTCGCAATGGCAATATCACACTCACCAGCAACCACGGCTTTGATTTGGTCGCGATCACCACCTTTTGGGGAACGTGCAAAGTTTTCAACTAAACCCTCAGCCCAAGCTAGCGTTTGTGCATCGCCTTGTGTCTGGATCATGCCAGAAATCATTGACTGATTATAAATATTGTTTGAAGAACGGATACAAATACGCCCTTTCCACTCTTCTTTGGTAAGGCCTTGCATCGTAGATAGTGTTTCAGGGTCAACTCTATCCTTTGCATACATGATGGGTCTTGCACGCAGTGTCAATGCTGTCCAATGTTCGTCTTCATCGCGCAAGTAAGCTGGCACACTACTCTTCACAATATCGTCATCGTTAGCTTGTGTAATGCCCATTTGCTTGGCTCGAACTAAGCGGCCGACATCTGTCGACACAAGCACGTCAGCAGGACTAAATTGACCTTCAGACTTTATTCGCGAAATAAGTGCGTCAGCATTGCCCGTAATCAAATTGACTTTTATACCAGTTTGCTCAGTAAAGTCGTCAAGAATCGGCTTGATTAATGCTTCTTTACGAGCAGAGTAGACATTAACTTCAGCAGCGATGCTAGTTGCCGTAAAAAATGTTGCAAATGAAGCAACAAGTAACATTTTCGTTTTGTTCATCACTTTCATCTAGGCAAAAACCCCTTTTTTATGTTATTCAGTTACTTACTGATAAGTTCAACGCCTTTCATTTGTATTTGAATAGCGATACTTAGGATTACGACAAGTGTAATTGATAATAGTTCTCAATTGCAATACTACAGGGCAATTACTTTAAGTAACTTTCACTACGTCGTGTTTATAAAAAGTGTTCAATAGCAATGGTATTAGCCATAAGATATACTCAATGCCATGACAACTAACGAAATATCTGTTTTTTGACAATGAATGATTCAAGATTAGTGTATTCGACCGATACAGGTAGAATAAAAGAAACAAATAATACTCAAAGTGATGCCCCTAAAGGCGATGGCATTGTTCGCATTCGCAAAGAAACTAAAGGGCGAAAAGGCAAAGGAATGAGTATTATAGATGGCTTGGCTATGAACGATGCAGAACTGAAAGCATTGTGCACACAATTAAAAAAACAATGTGGGTGCGGTGGTTCGGTTAAGGATCATAAGATCGAAATTCAAGGCGATGTTCGTGACAAGCTAAAACAACTATTAGAAGCTAAGGGAATGCGAGTTAAGTTAGCAGGCGGCTAAACCTACTTTGAGCGAGAGAAACTGAAGCAATGCATAAACTTTCTATATCAGATTTACACATAATATTGGTGGAGCCTTCCGACACCCAAAGCAAGATCATCAAGACCTTGTTGTTGGGCGAAGATGTACAAACAGTTGATGTGGTAAAGACAGTCAGCGAGGCTAAAGCAGCCATTAGTGCCCATGGTGCTGATATTGTGGTGAGCACGATGTATCTTGCTGATGGTAACGGACTGGATATTATCAAGTTTATCAAACAGGACGAAAGCACTGCCTCTATTCCATTCATGCTTGTCAGCAGTGAGAACAGTCTGAGCAAGTTAGATGAGTTCAAGCAAGCCGGTGTTGCAGCGATTTTGCCAAAACCGTTTGAACCAATTCATTTATCCAGAGGCTTAAACGCCAGCTTGCAGTTGATTAATACCGATGAGCTCAACTTGAACTTCTTCGATGTTCAAGATGTCAGGGTACTCGTGGTAGATGATAGTCGACTAGCGAGGAATCATATTCGCCGAGTCTTAGAGGGAATGGGCTTGAGTAAATTGAAAGAGGCAGAGAACGGTGCGCATGCGCTGACAATGCTTAAAGACCATGAATTCGACCTTGTGGTAACCGACTACAATATGCCTGAAATGGACGGTCGAGAACTATCAGAGTTCATACGCTTCAACCCAGCAACCACTCATATCCCAATCATCATGGTGACTTCGGAGTCTAGCTCTAGTCCTCACATGGCGAACATACAGCAAACTGGTGTAAATGCGCTTTGTGATAAACCATTTGAGTCTGATGAGGTGAAAGCAATGCTAATCCGTTTGTTGGATTCTGAGGGCGAATAGCCCCTAACAAGCTGTTTCATCAAATTTTTAGGATAATTTTTAATAAATTTTGCTTATTTTAGGAAATTTCTTCTTTAAGCCGTTGACACCATCCCATCACTTTCATACATTTCATGTAGCGTCGTCACAGCATTTTTTTGATGACGCATATATATCAAAGTGTCTTTACCAAATAGCTTTCGTGAGCAAACATTTGGCAATATCCGTTTTCTCCAAGGAGCTACAGTGCCTAAGCAAGAATTAGAAGAGATTCGCGTAAAAATTACCGATCTGGATTCTCAATTACTCAGTCTACTTTCTGAACGTCAAGGTTTGACCAATCAAGTAGCTGAAACAAAGATTAAAAACCATATTCCGGTGCGTGACCAAGCGCGGGAAGAACAACTTCTGGTTCGTTTAATTAAACAAGGCCAAACATTTGGCTTAGATCCTCATTATGTGACTCAACTCTTTCACGTTATCATTGAAGATTCTGTATTAAATCAACAGGCGATGCTAGCGCGTTGGGCAAACCCTAGTAGTGAAAAACCACTGAACAGAGTCGCCTTCCTGGGTGACAAAGGTTCATACAGTTATCTCGCGACACAAAAATATTTCTCACGTCGCCCAGGTGAACTCTTAGAGATAGGCTGCCAAAGTTTCGCTGAAATTATTAATAAGGTAGAGTCAGGTGAAGCTGACTACGCCGTACTCCCTATCGAAAACACTTCATCTGGCAGTATCAATGAAGTTTACGACCAACTCCAACATACACGTTTGAGCATCGTAGGTGAATTAACCCACCCTATTAAGCATGCACTTTTGGTTTCTGAAGGCGTTGACAGTAATGAGAGTGGCAAAATTAAAACGCTTTACGCTCATCCTCAAGTATTTGCTCAATGCAGTCACTTCCTTGCTGAACTTGGCAATGTTGAAGTAAAACCCTGTGATAGCACCTCAGCTGCCATGATGATTGTTAATGAAATGAACTCAAGCGAAGTGGCTGCTATTGGCAGTGAAGCTGGCGGCGCTTTGTATGGTTTGAAAGCAATAAAATCAAACTTGGCTAATCAGAAAGAAAATCACAGTCGTTTTATTGTCGTCGCGAGTGATTCGGTTAAGGTACCGTTGCAAGTACCAGCAAAAACAACCTTAATCATGTCTACCGTTCAAAAGCCTGGGGCGTTAGTCGAAGCGTTGTTGGTATTGAAAGAAAATCAAATCAATATGACTAAGTTAGAATCGCGACCGATCACGGGTAACCCGTGGGAAGAAATGTTCTATTTAGATGTTGAAGGCAATATTGAAGACGGCCCCATGCAGCAAGCTATGGAAGCGCTTCGAGGAATGACACGATACTTTAAAGTGCTTGGTTGTTATCCTGTGGAAGAAGTCAGCCCGACTAAAGTGGCTGCTGTAAACGCCTTAATGGAATGAACTTAAAGTAAGTTGATCGACAGCTAATTGGTAGGGATAAAGTTATACTTTGAACCTACCAACCATGCTGTTTGTTCTCTCTGCAATTTCTGCCAACTCGTTAGCCGCATTACTAGTTTCCTTTGCGCCACTTTCAACATCTAATGCCATATCACTGATCTTAGTGATACTTTCACTGACAGAATTTGACGCTGCGGTTTGTTCTTCAGTCGCATTTGCTACAACTTCTGCAAGATCTTGAAACTCTTCTAGAGCAGATGACAATTCAGTAAGCGCACTGGTCACAGTATCGACCAGATCAATCCCTTTATCCGCGGCAGTAACAGCAACTGCCATTGACTCAACGCTGCGGTCTGATGAAGAAGTCATACGCTCAACAATTTTAGTTATTTGCACAGTATTTTCTTGTGAACGAGTAGCTAAAGTGCGAACTTCATCAGCAACAACTGAAAAACCCCGTCCTGCTTCTCCAGCCCGAGCTGCTTCAATCGCGGCATTTAATGCAAGTAAGTTAGTTTGATCGGCAATACTGGTAATTACATCCAGCAGATTTGTTACTTGGCTAACCTCGACTTTTAATGATTGAATAATCTCACTTGACTCTTTGATCAAGGAAACCAAATCTCTAATGTTCTGTACTGCATAGTCTGTTTTACTCAGGTTTTCTCGCAAGCCTTTTTTCGCTAGCTCACTATTTTCGCGATTCTTAACGACTGTTTTCGATATCTCAACAATAGATGCGCCCAACTCTTCTACTGCTGAGGCAACAGCATGAGTTTCCCCTCTTTGCTCGCTAGTAACATATTCGCTTTGGTTTGTTGTAGCAGACAATTCTTCTGCAGCTGATGCAAGCGCCATACTATCTGTCTTAATCGACGAAATAATATCGTGCACCTGACCAATAAAAACATTAAACGCCATCAACAAATTATCAATTTCTGAAATACCACATTTTTCTAATCGTATTGTTAGATCACCATCACCAGATGTTAGATCTTCACAAATAAGCCCTACATTTTCGAGTGGTTGAGTGGTTTTTTTCGTCAAAATATAGCCAACTAAACTCGAGATTATAATAACAATAAACATAATGATGATTATGAACTGAAGCAAAGTGCTGCGGATCTCAGATGCGGATTGTAGGGCTTCATCAACGTCAATTTCAGCCATTAGAGCGATGGTTTGATCGCCAAATTTGATTGGCAGATACGATGAAAAAACATCAACTCCACGATAATCTTTTATCGTATTAAAACCACTGTTTCCGTTAAGAGCAGCTCGCGATGACTTAGTATCTACCGGCTGATTTCCAACAGATGTGCCAGATAGTTTTATAGCAGCTGCCGCATTGGGAAAGTTACCTTGAATCGCTGTAAGATAAGTTTTTTCATCTTCGAGGAAAAAACGACTCTCGGTTAACAATAAATTATTTGAAGTAGATAGGTACGTTTCCCCCGATAAACCATAGCCTTGCTCAACCCATTGTTTTTCTCGTGTTAAAACATTATTGATACGGTCTAGAGGAAGTTGATAAATCATCACCGCAATTATTTTATTGTTGTTGTAAACTGGTGCAGAGATAAAACCCGCCATTGCGTCATAGGATGGCGAATAGGGTGAAATTTCAGAATAGAACACTTGCCCTTCACTGGTTGCTGACAGTGCTTTTTCATAGGCCACGCCAAGCCCTGTTTTAGCGTAAGCCCCTGTTTTCAAATTAGTAGCAAAATCTAATTCTTTGTATACGCTATACACGACATCACCGCTTTCCGCACTTACAATAAAAATATCGTAATATCCGAACTCTTGAAGAAAGCGCCGAAATCCTGTATGGAAACTCTCATGTGCTCTTGCATATGCAGAGTTATTATTAGGTCTGCTCAACCCATCTTTATTGCCTAGGTCAAAACTAGATGCAGCAATAAAATCATGCTGAAATGCCACAGCAGTATCGTCTAAGCTATTAATGAGCTTACTTGTGTTCTGATAAGGTTTGCCATTGCGATTTTGATATACGCTAGAAAAATCGTTTTCATAGTAGTCAACAAGAGCACGTTTTTCAGCGCTTGAGATGCTGCCACGCTCACTCAAATAGCCGGGAAATGAAGCAAGAAAGGTCTTTGCAGCATCTATGGTTTGTTGATCCTGCGATACAACCTTAAGCTGCGAGTGCATTTGACTAAAATAGGTATTGATAGCTTGTGCAGTGCTGACAGCTTCTGCAGTAAGTTTCTGTTTGGCTGCTTTAGTCAAAGCGCTTTCAGTCACGCTGGAAGTGACAACAATAGTTAAAATAGATAAGACTAGCAATGAACCAACCACCAAACTTAATATGGTAGCCAAAAAACGAAATTTTAATGACATGGTTTTTCCTGATTTGT
Source organism: Alteromonas sp. W364 (assembly GCF_031846205.1). Taxonomy (NCBI): domain Bacteria; kingdom Pseudomonadati; phylum Pseudomonadota; class Gammaproteobacteria; order Alteromonadales; family Alteromonadaceae; genus Alteromonas; species Alteromonas sp. W364. The sequence goes on from NZ_JAVRID010000009.1 coordinate 119,125, forward strand.
AGATTCTAAAAACGCTAATATCAACTAGATTTACTTAGCACTAGCTTTCGTTAATCAGGTTTTCCTTAATAATTGGCTATCATCTGCTGATAAAAGTAGTTGCTTGCTATCCATAAGACACTGTTTGGCATAGTCACCAAACCACTCTTTTGTTTCGTTAAACTGTTGAATAAATGCTTGTTTATCATGTGTTTCAACGAGTTTAAGTGCTTCACCAAATCTCGTATGGAAACGCTTTAATAAAGCCAAGCCTTCTTCTTTGTTGAATATAATATCGGCATATAAAACAGGTTCTTGAGCAAAAAGCCTTCCCACCATAGCAAGTTCTAAGCGGTATATTGGAGAACTGAACATCAGGAGTTCTTGTAAGTTTGGATCTTCTTCTTTTAAATGTTGCCCGTACACAAAGGTACTGAAATGACGCATGACTTGTATGAATGCCATTGCGCTATCATGCGATTGGCTAGATGAACGATGAAGCACCGCTCCCCAAGTTCGCATTTGCTCTAACAACCACTCGTAATTATCAGACATGCGACCGTCACACACCACTACAACTTGTTTAATCATACCAGGTGTATCAGGGCCAAACATCGGGTGTAAGCCAACCACAGGACCCGCATGCGCATTGAGCATAGCTTGCAATGGCTCATCTTTAACACTGGTAATATCGGCTAAAATACACTGTTTTGGCAGTGCATTGAGCTTTTCAATAACACCAATAGTCAATTTGATAGGCACAGCCACAAGAACCAAATCGGCATTTTTGAAAATGGCGTCAGCACGCTGCCAATCATCCTTTTCCATTACCTCTACAACGTAATCACTCTGCCTGAATAAATCGACAAACACTTTACCCAACGCGCCTGCACCACCAATAACAACCACTTTTTGGATATCAGGGTTAATGCACAAGTAATTAGCATGCTGCGAGCGATAAGACTCACGGATAACGCGACGTAAAACATCTTCAACAAGGTCGGCTGATACAGATTTCTGCTCAGCCTCTTGACGTCGAGCCGCAATCATTTCTGCCTCTCGACTAGGCACATAAATGGGCATACCAGTCTGACTTTTCAGCTCGCCCACTTGACTTGTGAGTGCATTTCGACGCTTCAATAGCTCGATCAGCTCACTATCAATTTCGTCGATACTGTTTCGCAGTTGACCTAGCTTTTTATCTGATTCTGACATGCCTACTTCGTTATGCTGTTAAGCGCTTTGATTGACGCATTGGTAAAACAGTGATGAGTCTATCACGAGTTTGAAGAATCAGATCATGAGTTTGCTCCCAATCGATGCATCCGTCTGTAATCGAAACACCGTACTCCAAATCAGCAAGTTGCTTGTTTGTTGAACTTTGGTTTCCAGCTTTTAGATGACTTTCGAGCATGATCCCAATAATCGATTGGTTACCTTCAAGGATTTGATTCACCACGTTTTGAGCCACTAAAGGTTGGCGTCGAAAGTCTTTAGCGCTGTTCGCATGACTACAGTCGACCACTAGACTTGAGTTGATGCCAGCGCTGTTGAGTTCAGTTTCACAATCCGCCACACACACAGAGTCATAATTGGGCTGTTTACCGCCACGCAGAATGATGTGGCCGTCAGGGTTTCCTTGGGTCTTGATGATGCTGACTTGCCCTTCTTTGTTGATACCCATAAAACGATGACCTGATGCAGCTGATTGTAAGGCATTGATAGCAATACCCAAGGAACCATCTGTGCCGTTCTTGAAGCCAACCGGCATAGACAAGCCGCTGGCCATTTCACGGTGAGTTTGAGACTCCGACGTTCTGGCACCAATCGCTGCCCAGCTGAACAGTTCAGCCAAATACTGTGGGCTAATTGGGTCAAGCGCCTCTGTGGCTACTGGAAGGCCTAAATCTGCCAACCAAATAAGTAATTCACGCGCTTTTCGCAGGCCGGCTTCAATATCAAAAGTATCATCCAAGTGTGGGTCATTGATCAGGCCTTTCCAACCTGTAGTCGTTCTCGGCTTTTCGAAATACACTCGCATCACGATATACAAGGTATCTTTACTTGATTCGTGCAACTCTTTTAGTTTGAGCGCATATTCTTTCGCAGCTTCAACATCATGAATAGAACATGGACCACACACCACTAACAGGCGATGGTCGCTACCATGAATGATATCGGAAATTACTTTTCGAGAGGCAATTACACCCTCTAATGCCTCTTGGCTAACAGGCAATTCAGCCGATAGTTCATCGGGAGTAACGAGCACTTCTTCTGAAGAAATATGAATATTGTTAACAGTATCTTTTTGCATTATTTGCTCTTTTATAAAGAAAACTACTTAAAGCTTTGAATTGAAAAAATCATACATTTTCTGGTGAGACGAAAAGAACGTGTGAGGGCACGAAAACAAAGGGTTTATTGCTACCGAATCAAAACGTAAATTTATGTTTACACTCAAAAATATCTAAAGTAAATGGTTGATTGACTTTTTAACAAACTATTAAATTTGATTCAAGTTAAACCTACCGAAAATCCCGAAAAACTTGGGCTATAACGAAAAAAGCGGCCATCATGACCGCTTTTTTCATTTAACGTGCCTATTTGTCGGCTTATCCTGCTGGATATACATAACTCGCTTGTATACCGAGAGGAATACCAATGGCCCAATAAGCAAGTAAGAACAGAGTCCATGCTATCAGAATGGTAACACTAAACGGCAGCATGAGTGACAGCAACGTTCCTATCCCAGTAGACTTCACATAACGCTGACAGTAGACCACGACCAGGGGGAAATAAGGCATCAAGGGTGTGATGATATTCGAAGAACTATCACCTAAGCGATATGCCGCCTGAGTCAAATCAGGTGAAATACCTAATTGCATTAACATCGGTACAAATATTGGCCCTAATAAGGCCCATTTAGCAGATGATGACCCCACGAATAGGTTAACAAACGCGGTCAACATGATTATACCCACGATAGTTACCATGGCTGGCAGCGATAGGTTCTTTAGGAACTCTGCCCCATTTATCGCCATTAATGCGCCAAGATTGGACTTGCCGAAGGCATCAATGAATAAAGCACAGAAAAAAGCCATTACAATATAGTAGCTCATACCCTGCATTGCCTTGGTCATGCTATCGATCATATCTTTGGTGCTACTGTACGTACCTGACATGTACCCATAGATGACACCTGGCAGTAAAAACAGTAAGAAAATCAACGGTACGATAGACTGCATGATAGGTGCGCCATACTGCGTTAGCTCTCCGTTTGCATCACGCATGGGTGATGTTTCAGGAATTAACACCGCTATTAAAATGCCAATCCCGGCTAACATCGCTAAAGAAGCGACACGCAATGCTTTTACTTGTTTCTTGCTTAAGTCTTCAAACTTTGGAATGTCTTTTGGATCACCATCCACTTCAACATCTTTAAGCCTTGGCTCAATCACTTTGTCTGTTAAGTACCAAGCGATACCCACAATTAACAATGTTGATGCCGAGTTAAAGAACCAGTTGTTTAATGGATTTACCTGTATATCGGGGTCTATGAGCTGTGCTGCGCTTTGTGTAAAAGACTGCAACAATGGGTCTATTGCCGATGGGATGAAGTTGGCGCAAAAACCACCACTTACGCCTGCGAAAGCCGCTGCAATACCTGCCAAAGGATGCCTTCCCATTGCATAGAAGATAACTCCAGCTAAAGGAATAACTAGGACGTAACCGGCATCAGTTGCCGTATGACTTATAATTGCCACCAACACCACCATCGGGGTCAGCAGAGAACGTGGTGTCCAATCTAGCATCCGTTTGAGGCCTGCACTTATAAAGCCCGAATGTTCAGCAACTCCCACACCTAACATAGCAACGAGCACAACACCCAAAGGTGCGAATCCAGTAAAGATACCCACCATTCTGCTGAGGAAATCGGCCATTGCTGCACCAGTGAGCAAATTTTTCACTTCAATCGCTTCACCGGTTCGAGGATCCAAAGCCTCAAAGGTCATTTGGGAAAATATGGCAGAACATACCCAAATAATGATTAAACAGATGAAAAAGATGATGGCGGGATCAGGTAATTTGTTACCAACGCGCTCAACTTTATCAAGCGCTCTGGTTACCCAGGTTGACGATGCCTCTTGCATAGGTATCTCCGTTTTTATTATTTTAGTTTTTATTTTTTGCAGGAAGCGTTTAACCGCCCTACTAACCTGTTGTAATTTATTGCGATATTAGTTTAGTGCTGTTTGATCAAAAAAACCATATTAAAGTGGGCAAATCATGGTCACATTTAATCATATTCCGCAAAGCAATGTGAACACTCCAAGATAGGCCAATTTAAGCACTCAGATCATTTCAATCCTAGTGTATATCATGTGCATTCTGCACAGGTATAAAAATAGAGTAAGTTACTTGCAGTTCTCGCAGCTACTAGATGGCCGCGACATTGTTCAAACTCAAAGAACATTCACTCTTATTACCTTGTTAACACACGCTCAGTTGATAGAGAGTGTGAATAATAACTGTACAAAGAATATCGCGAGTTTTTTCCGCTATACCACTCCTATAGCTGATCCTAGGTATTGATCTTAAAATTTATTGCAAAAAGTGTTTGACTAAATATCACACAACAATATACTGTACATATAAACACGTATAATCATATTGAGGTGATACAAATGAATACATCATCATTTATTGACACTATTACTACTGCTAACATGACGCCATATTTTATTAGTACAACCCATAAAAGCACTGGCCTGAAAAGCATTGACCAGCTAATTTCACGCCATACGATCAGCTTAGCAACGCAGGAAGGTCTATTGGCGGAAAACCCGTTCCAGAAATCATTGGTACTGTATGGCCAAGACCAACGTTTGGACTATATGAAACTGCCGCCCTGCATGTATATGATTATTGCAGCAGCATCGACTGACGAAAAATTTACGATACACCGCTTCTATTTGCCTTACAAAAACGGTATTCGATTCGCCACATACTTATTAAATGCTGAGGGGGAAGTGATTGAAAGTGTTTGTTACCAACGTAATGCGAAGTACTTGGCTGCGTTCAAAGTCATTCGAGCCGAAATTAATATGGCAGCAAACATGCAAGAGGAAATAGCAGCTTAGCGGTCGTCTTGCATCAATATATCTAGCTTCGTTTGAGCGCGCTTGGGGTTATTAAGATCACTTATCTCTATCATCTCACACTCATCACGGATCATTTCGCTCACTAAGCTTGGATAATGACGGCAATCTTCAGGACGATTTAGGTAAATACCACAAGTATACTTTATAGCTGAATTGGCAGAAGCTGGTTTTTCCACCTCAAGAAACGGGCATTGCTCCATTGGCTCCCCCGTATTAGGATCAAACCAAACTTTACCCTCTTTTACATACGCAAAAATTTCAGGTTCAAATAACTCCCAAAGCGTAATTTCCTCTTTGCTTACCGACAAGTCAGCGCCACCATACTTGATACAGCATTTGCCGCACTGATTACACGCTTTCATAAGAACCTAAACATTGTTTTTTTGCATGCTAACACATTAAGTGCCATTGCTCCCTTATTGTGATTACCACCCTTGTCGTCATTAACGGCCTTGTCGTCATTACCGGCCTTGTTGTCATTACCGGCCTTGTTGTCATTACCGGCCTTGTTGTCATTACCGGCCTTGTTGTCATTACCGGCCTTGTTGTCATTACCGCCCTTGTTGTCATTACCGGCCTTGTTGTCATTACCGTGAAGGCGGTAACCCAGAAGCCCCCCGCCTTCGCGAGGGTGACGGTTGTTTGCGAGGGTGACGGTTGTTTGCGAGGGTGACGGTTGTTTGCGAGGGTGACGGTTGTTTTCAAAAACGGATTATTCTAAAAACAAAAAGCCCGCAATTAAGCGGGCTTTTGAATGTTAACGATAACGACAAATTAAAATTAGTTAAGTTTTTCTTTAATACGTGCAGATTTACCTGAACGCTCACGTAAGTAGTACAACTTAGCGCGACGAACAGCACCGCGACGTTTCACTTCAATAGAAGAGATTGCTGGGCTGTGAGTTTGGAACACACGCTCTACACCTTCACCACTTGAAATCTTACGTACAGTGAAAGCAGAGTGTAGACCACGGTTACGCTTAGCGATTACTACGCCTTCGTATGCCTGAAGACGCTCTTTCTCGCCTTCTTTTACTCTTACTTTAACAACTACAGTGTCACCCGGGCCAAATGCCGGAACATCAGTCTTGAGCTGTGCTTGCTCAATTTTTTTGATGATATCTTGACTTACTTTACTCATCAGATCCTCTCATCCTAGTTAACTGTCATCTTGCTGCAACTTCTGTTCAGCTTCTAGCTGTGTCAGAATTTTGTGTTGCTCCTCAGTCAGAGCTAGGTTATTTAATAAATCAGGGCGTCGACTCAAAGTTCTTCGTAAAGACTCGGTCAATCGCCACTGCCTAATTTTCTCGTGATTGCCACTTAACAAAACACTTGGAACCACCTCACCATCTAGCACTTCGGGCCGTGTGTAATGTGGGCAGTCTAATAAACCATTAGTAAAAGAATCTTCCACTGCTGATTGATTATGCCCCAACACATCTGGCAACAACCTCGATACAGAATCCATCAATACCATTGCTGGTAGCTCGCCGCCACTTAAGACGTAATCCCCAATTGACCATTCTTGATCAACTAAAGAATTAATAACTCGCTCATCAATGCCTTCGTATCTCCCAGCAACCAAAATTAAATTCGGTATTTGGGTTAAAGATTGAACCTCAGTTTGGTTCAAGGCCTTTCCTTGTGGCGATAAATATACAACCACGCTATTTTCACCTAATGCTGCTTTAGCATCGGCTATTGCGTCTGTTAATGGCTGCACCATCATCAGCATTCCAGGTCCACCGCCATAAGGTCGGTCGTCAACAGTTCGATGTTTATCTGTGGTGTAATCGCGAGGATTAAACATTGCCACATCAATTATGCCGTTTTTCACTGCTCTGCCGAACACTCCTTGATTCAAGAAAGGTTCGAACATTTCAGGAAATAGCGTCACTACTCCGAAACGTTGCTTAGGTTTCATTAAAAACCTGGGTCCCAGTCCACCGTGATAGACTTAGCCTGCTTATCGACATTCAACACAACTTGGTCATGTAAAAATGGTAATAAGCGTTCTTTTTGACCAAATGCATCGTTGTTCTTTGCTTTTACAAGCATCACATCGTTTGCACCGGTTTCGAACATGTCTTTAACCGTTCCCAAATCGTAACCTTTATCAGTTACCACTTGCATACCGATTAAATCCTTCCAGTAAAAATCGTCGTCTAATTCAGGAAGAACCGAAGTCGGCACAGATATCTCAGCATTTTTTATTTGCTCAGCATCGTCCCGCGTTTCAATTCCAACCAACTTAGCTACCAAGTTTTTACCTTGCTGTCGCCACTGGTCAATTTTTATCTCTTGGTTGCTGCAACCGTTGCCATTTAACTGCCAAGGTGCATAACCGAATATATCTGCTGTGACTTGAGTAAAACTGTTTATTTTGACCCAACCTTTCACTCCGTAAGGAGCACCGATTTTGCCAACAATAATAGTGTCAGACGCTGAACTCATTTTTACCTCAAATCACTGATACAAAAGCGCTACTAAGCAGCAACTTTTGCATCTTTTACCAAGCGAGTAACACGGTCAGATACACTTGCACCTACGCTTACCCAATACTCAACACGCTCTAGGTCTAAACGTAAACGTTCAGCTTGACCTTGTGCAGTTGGATTGAAGAAACCCAAGTTTTCAATGAACTTACCGTTGCGTGCACGACGACTGTCTGCAACAACTACTTGATAAAATGGACGCTTTTTCGCGCCACCACGCTGTAAACGAATAGTAACCATATATGCCTCAAACTCGTTGTAGCGTTACCGTTAACATACCTAGATTCCCGCTACGCTGGAAAAAAGGTGCGCGAATTATACGCCTCACAGCTTAATTTGCAAGGGCTTTCGGTAACTAAAAAGGAAAGAAAGGGAGGAGAAAAATGGGGGCAGAGTTAATTTTTCCCCATCTTAGTTTGATCACCACCTTAGCAATGTAAACCTTCAAACGGCATGGATGCCGTTTGAGAGCGGGCAGGACGCCGTAAAGCGTGTTTACATTGCTAAGGTGGTGGTCAGGCTAAAAAGATGGGGAAGTGAGAAATTAACTCTGACCCCATTTTTGTTTAGCGTGGGCCGAAACCACCGCCCATGCCGCCTGGTCCGCCTGGTCCGCCTGGAGGCATCATGCCACCCATGCCGCGCATCATTTTCTTCATGCCGCCGCCAGACATTTTCTTCATCATTTTTTGCATTTGCGTGAATTGCTTCAGAAGCTTATTCACGTCTTGGATTTGTGTACCTGAACCAGCCGCTATACGACGTTTGCGCGACCCTTTTATTACATCGGGACGTTGTCTTTCACCTGGCGTCATCGAATTAATAATGGCTTCCATTTGGGTAAAGTGCTTGTCGTTGGCTTGATCTTTTATTTTCGCAGTCATGTTACTCATGCCCGGCATTTTATCCATCAACGACATCATGCCGCCCATGTTACGCATTTGCTCAAGCTGCTCTTTAAAATCTTGAAGATCGAAACCTTTCCCTTTCTTCACTTTTTGAGCAAGTTGCTGAGCTTTATTTTTATCTACTTTACGCTCAACTTCTTCAATAAGGCTGAGCACATCACCCATACCTAATATACGGCTAGCAATACGTTGTGGATGGAAAGGTTCTAAGGCGTCTAGCTTTTCGCCCATACCCAGAAACTTAATCGGTTTGCCAGTAATATGTTTAACAGATAGAGCTGCACCACCACGGGCATCACCGTCTGCTTTTGTTAAGATGACACCTGTCAAAGGTAGCGCTTCGTTGAAGGCTTTTGCAGTATTTGCGGCATCTTGGCCAGTCATAGCATCAACGACGAACAAAGTCTCAACTGGCTTCACAGCACTGTGTAGCTCTTTAATTTCATTCATCATTTCAGTGTCAACGGCGAGTCGACCCGCCGTATCGACGATAAGAACGTCGATAAACTGCAATTTAGCTTGAGCAATCGCTCCTTCTACTATATCAATAGGCTTTTGCAATGTTGATGAAGGGAAGAATTCAACATCGACTTCCTCAGCTAAGGTTTGTAGCTGCTTGATAGCAGCAGGTCGATAAACATCAGCACTCACTACCATGACTTTTTTCTTGTCACGCTCTTTTAAGAATTTAGATAGCTTACCGACACTGGTTGTTTTACCAGCACCCTGCAAACCGGCCATCATAATCACTGCCGGAGGAGTTGCCGCTAAGTTCAAACCTTCGTTCTCAGAACCCATGACCGCTTCAAGTTCGCCCTGCACTATCTTAATGAGCATCTGCCCTGGATTAAGACTTTTCGATACTTCAATACCGACGGCACGCTCTTTAACACGGTTAACGAAGTCTTTAACTACAGGTAAAGCAACATCAGCCTCAAGCAAGGCCATACGTACTTCACGCAGTGTTTCTTTAACGTTTTCTTCTGTAATACGGCCTTTACCACTAATGTTTTTTAGCGTTTGGCCTAATCTGTCTGATAAATTCTGAAACATATTAATAATTTGATTTCGCTATAATTACTCTAGAGTATACAATACTTATGTTGCGCATATCGACACTGATTTGATATAAACTGTGCTCAAGTTTAACTTAGGTAAACCAATGGATTTGTCTTTCGCTTTGTATATTCCGACCTTATGCCTTTATTTATGGGCAGGAGTAGCATTATCCAAGGCTTTTTTTGCGACCGAAAAGCAATCAAGTCAATGGCCTGTATATTGTCTAATTGCGGCTAGCATTGGCCACTTAGCACTCATAGTGGCAAGCAACTTGGACAATCAATCCGAACAGTTAAGTATTACTCAGGTTGCGGCTTTACTTGCTTGGCTTGTCACCATTACTATGCTTTTCGCGAATGCCTATATCAAAAACTTGGTTTTTTTACCGGTTGTCAGCTTTTTTTCAGCTTTGTTTATTACTTTGCAAATGTTTGCTCCCCACTCAACCGGGATCCACATAGACATGAGTGCAGGATTGATTAGCCACATTATATTAAGTCTTTTTGCATTTGGTTTGTTAAGCATCAGTTTTTTATATGCGCTGCAACTGGCGTATATCAATTACCAACTTAAGCACAAGCAAATTTCATTATCGAATAACTCGCTGCCGCCCTTAATGTCCGTTGAACATATTTTGAGTAAACTGATGGCGTTTGGCACCGTAGTCTTGGGCATTGCTCTTTTCTCTGGTTTCGTTTTTATTCCGAATATGTTTGCCGACGGCTATGCGCATAAGACAATCCTGTCCAGCAGCGCTTTTGTCATCTATATTGTGGCACTGACCTTGCAACATTTTTACGGATTAAAAGCACGAACATTGGTGACGTATAATTTCATCGGCGTCATTCTATTAACACTCGCCTATTTTGGCAGCCGATTCGTGAGAGAATTCGTCCTATAATGACGCAAAACTCACATTTCAAAATACTTTTTTATTACAGAGGGATCCATTAGTTGGACGTTTCCACAAGTACACTGTTTATTGCACTAGTCGTATTAATTTTGCTATCTGCCTACTTTTCGAGTTCGGAAACCGGCATGATGACGATCAACCGTTACAAACTAAAGCATTTAGCAAACGAAGGAGATGCAAGAGCGCTACGAGTCCAAAAACTACTCGCTAGGCCAGATCGTCTCATCGGTTTAATTCTTATCGGAAATAATCTAGTCAACATCGCTGCAGCTTTAGTTGCAGGAGAAATTGCGTCTCGTTATTTTGGTGAGTTTGGTGCATTTATTGCCACATCCTTGGGCCTAACATTCATCATGCTGGTGTTCGCAGAAGTCACGCCAAAAACAATTGCCGCCCTTTACCCTGAAAAGATAGCTTTTCCAAGCTCCTTTCTCTTATTGCCGTTGCTATTATTGTTAACTCCTTTTGTTATGTTAGTAAACGGGTTTACCAATGGTTTCTTAGCTGTCCTAAGAATTAATCCTGCAGGAGCCGACGGTGACTCATTGTCGCGAGAAGAGCTAAGAACTGTGGTGTATGAAGCCGGAACCATGATCCCAAAGAAACACCAAGACATGTTAGTGAGCATACTTGACCTAGAGAAAGTCACAGCGGAAGACATCATGGTGCCGCGCAGTGATATTTATGCCATCGATATTAACGACGATTGGAAGGATATTCAAAAACAACTCACGCACTCGCAACATACACGTGTACTGTTGTTTAGAGATAGCATCGATGATGCTGTTGGCTTTGTGCATGTTAGAGATGCACTGCGACTTCTATCGAAAGACCAGTTTACAAAAGCGACGATGTTACGAGCAGTAAAGGAGATTTACTTTACGCCTGATTCAACGCCTTTACATACTTTAATGTATAAGTTTCAGGCCGAGCGCGAACGAATTGGCCTTGTCGTAGACGAGTATGGTGACATACAAGGCTTGGTCACCCTTGAAGATATTTTGGAAGAGATTATTGGTGATTTCACGACTTCAATGGTGCCAGACTACAGTAAAGAAGCTATTCCTCAGCAAGACGGTAGCTTTTTAGTCGACGGCAGTGCGAACGTCCGAGAACTCAATAAAGAAATGGATTGGACCTTCCCGACCGAAGGCCCGAAAACCTTAAACGGCTTGATCCTAGAGTACTTGGAAGAAATACCAGAAAACAATATTAGTTTACGCTTGGCGGGCTATCCGATTGAAATCGTCGACATCAGCGGAAACATGATTAAAACAGTGAGAATATTGCCACACTTCTACGCGCAGCCTATGGAAATAGAGGTCATTAGCAAAACTTAGAGAGACGGCGCACTACTTTTTGGGTTTTAAGGGAATAACGTTACTCGACTTTTCGATACGTTTTTCCCTGGCTCGCTGTTTAAAAGCTTCTACTTTTTGATTCAGCGCTTCTAGCTTCTCCATGATATCTTTTAGTTCTTCATTATCCTCAATATCAGAGTCCCGAGCATGGTGCTCCAGCGTCTGGTATAGGGTTAAAGGAAGAGACTTTTTTGACATGGTGGTGATAGCGCTCGCGAATTCAATACTAAGTATAGCTTGTATCGGTAGGCGGCGAGAAATCTAGACTGTTATTACGTCAAACTTTGATAGAACTTCACTTGCTTACCACGACTGTTTTGAGCATCGTAATTAATCATCAAGACGTCAGCAGTATCAAAAATTCTTGCATTGAATCCATGGCTCAACAAGTCACTTAGTAAGCTAACTAATGGCATGTGACTAACAACAAGCATCGTTTGTAACTCAGGCTCAGAAAGAAGATAACCATCGATAAGATCTTGTACTGATGCTGGATTTTGCATAGGTGTTATTGCTGCTGTTTTGACGACCTTTGAAGCGGGCAAATATTCCAACACTGACGCAATTGTCTCCTGAGTGCGCACATACGGGCTCACTAAGACTAAATCTAAGTCAGGCGTTAGCGACATGTCATTTAACGCTGCCTTCATCCACTTAGCGGCGTGCTCCACTTGAGTTACTCCGAAACCTGTTAACTGACGAGAAGTATCGTCTTGCTTATAGGGCTCGGCCTCTCCGTGGCGCATCACAAATATAATCATCAATTTTTCTTCTTTTCGTGTGAAGTTTTTTCGCGGACTGACGCTAACATCTATTCAGGTCGATTAACAATACGTTTTTGGTATATTTTTCATGACGTAGGTCGATAATTCTTTACAACATATACGTTTGAATGTTTTATATTCGGTTAAGGATCAAGGAACTGCATTGTTATTATCAAGACTAGCCGAAAGAGAGTATTTTGCAAACACCCTGCAAAACAAACTTGAATTCGCTCTCATTAAGTGCCCGAAGGCGCCCAAAGCCTCCTTTTCAATCTCCATTGGAATGGGACACTTTAATGATCCTGATAATTGCCCCGGCCTCTCCCATTTACTAGAACATATGCTCTTCACTGGCAGCCATGCTTACACTGATGGTAACTACCTGCATGATTTGTTGCATAAGAATGGAGGGTTCATTAATGCCTGGACCTCTGCTGAAACGTGTAATTTTCATTTTGACTGCCCTCACACAATATTCCACGAGGCATTAGATGTGCTGCTAGATATGCTGAAGTACCCGAATATGTCCTTGAACGGCATTCAGCAGGAAGTTCTGGCTGTCGATGCCGAATTCCAACTTCGTCAACAGGACGATGTTCGACGTTTATACGACATTCATAAAGAAACAGCTAATAGCGAACATCCGTTTACTAAATTTAGCGTGGGAAACAAAGGCATATTTTCTCGTTACAGCGAAAACGAGCTCCAAACGATGTTGAAACAACATCATGAACAGTATTTTATTTCCAGCAATATTAAAGTTGCCATTGTCGCTGAGCAAAGTTGGTTAAATAGTGAAAATATGCAAGCTATCACAGACAAACTCAGTATCTTTGATGACAAGCTTGAAGCGCAGAGTATACCGCAACTTCCAGACTTATATTTAGACGAACATAAGCAAATTCAGATTGAAGTAAAGCCACACAAATTCACGCAAAATTTGATGCTTACTTATTGCTTACCTAACTTATCAACATTGAATCGCAGCAAACCGATACTTTTGCTTAGTCACCTTATAGAAGATAGTAACGAAAATGGCCTTCAATGGCGCTTGAAAAGGCTCGGGTATATAGTCGAAGTCATTGCCAGTGGTGGAATCAATGATAAGCGCCATCAAGATATTAATATTAATCTGCGCCTGACGGATAAAGGGGCAGATAATGTAGAAAATATACTTACCTTGGTGTGTAGTTGGTTCGAATTTTTGCAACAACAAGGAATTGAACACTGGCGTTTTGATGAAAAGGCCCAGCAACTAGCCCTTCAAGTAAAGCACGCACCTAGCCCCTCTGGTATCGATGAGGCTGTTCTGCTTGCAACCCGACTACACGAGTACACACTAGACCAAGCGCTAAGTGTCGATACCGTAATGGACCGTTATGATAGCGATACTTTCGATGCATTCTTAGCGCACTTCAAACCCGCTAATTTGCGAGTATTCTTCATCCATGAAAATGCTAAGACAGACAAAGTAAGTGCTCAATATGAAGCACCTTATAGCGTGAGAAATCTCGAAGCTTTTGCAGAAAGTAATGCCCAATATGATTGGTCACTTCCGCAACGCAACCCATATATGAGTGATGATTTTAACATAGTAAAAGCAGAACTTACGGCGAACCAGATTATCAATTTTGAATCTGATGATTTATTGATTAAGTTCACTCAAAACACAGCCTTTAATACGCCCAAAGGAGATTGTTATTTTAGTTTAGAAAGTCCAAACATGATTGGCTCAGCGAGAAATATTGCAATCAAACGCCTCTGGGTCGAATGTATCAGTGAACAATTGAATAACCAGTATAATAGTGCTGAACTCGCTGGCATTCACTTTCGTCTGTACGGACACCAAGGTGGTGTTAGCCTGCATACTAGCGGATTTTCTCACCGACAATTGGTGTTATGTGAAGAGATATTGCGCGCACTTACTCGGGTGAAAGTAACCCCATCGACCTTCCTCACGATGAAGGAAAAGCTACAAAAATCGCTGCAGAACACCTTGTTAAACAAGCCAGTCAACCAGCTATTTTCCGAGTTAAACTGCCTTTACCAGGAAAACACAATCGGTCAAAAATCAATTTTAGAAGAGTTGAACTCAGTATTCTTACCTGAAGTTCAAGCTCATGTAGAAAAATACTTTGTCGAAACTCATGTTGAGGGCCTGGTCGTTGGCAACTGGTCCCTCGAACAAGCAGAAAAATTATTCAAGCGTCTTAAAAATAATGCGATTCACTTTAACAAAGCCCACAAATCAGGTCGTAGAGTAGCTGATTTGCATAAACAAAATATTTGTCTGATGAAAGAAAACCATCATGGTGAACACGCCGTAGTGCACTACTTACAAGCTAAGGACAGTAGCGTAGAGAGCAAATGCTTGTTTGTCGCAATGGAAAAATTGTTATCACCCATTATCTTTGACGAATTAAGAAACAAGCAAAATCTTGGATATTTAGTTGGTTGCGGTTACATGCCTATCAATAAACGACCCGGTATTGCCAGTTATGTACAATCGCCCAATTATCAAAGTGATGTTCTATTAGAAGCTATAGAGAACGTTTTGGAAGATTTTTGTAAGGAGATCGACGACATTGAGCCTATTTTCGACAATTTTATCAACTCTTTGTCAAAGCAGTTTTCCTCAGAAGACACCAATACAACCCAATATGCTCAGCGCCTTTGGTTGGAATTCGAAATAATAGAAGAGCAAAGTGAAAATGCAAACTTCTACAAACAAATCAAGGAATTGTCTTTTGATGAATTTAAAGCGGGTATTCTTGCTTTGCTTTCCTCGACAAACATGAAACGTTCGGTATTTTTAACGACAGCAACTAAAGGTGCGCCTACCAGATTGTCTAACTGCACTTTTGCAAATAGTGTTATAGAACTCAAAAAGTCATGTAAATACGTCTAATCTTTGCGTTAAAGAAGGCTTTCTATTAGCCATTTAAGACTGATCAATTTTCACTCAGCGCAGCTGTGCAAAACTCGACCTATGCCTACTTTTCACCCACATGGCGCACGCATTGGTTAAGTTTTAAGCAAACAAGCCTCCAACACCAATAAACACTTGAGCTACAGCCAAAATTTAGGCATTCTTTGCAAGCGTTTAAAAAATAAAAATAATAAAAACAACTAGGCGGTAAAAATTTTGACTCGCGCCCTTTCCCAGAAATGGCTCATTTTAATGATGCTTATCAGCATGCAGTTTCTGTTTCCAGCGACGGCACGGGTCCTCACCAACCTAAATTTTGAACACCTTTCAGCACAAAACGGCTTTTCTCAAAGCCAAGTCAAACAAACACTTGAAGATAAATATGGTTTCATATGGATTGTGTCGAATGACGGGCTCAGTAAATACGATGGATATAGCAACAAAGTCTACAGTGCTGACGCAGCTAATCCTCGTTCTATTCCAAGTAACAATATCACTCGTATTCTGATAGATAACCAAGACAATTTATGGGTAGCAACTGATCAAGGCTTAGGGGTATACGACTACAACACAGATAGCTTTTCAGTCATCAATAGCGAAAATAGCATCATCAAAGGGAATGAAATTACCAGTCTCGCCAGCGCTTTTGGTAAGGAGATTTATTTCACGGTGCAAAACTCAATGTACCGCATTAGCGCCCAGAGTCGAAAAGTTACACAAGTTATTAGTCAAAGTCCATTTCCAACAAATATCACTTACATCAAAGATGAAAACTCTCGTATTTGGATCAACTCGGTTTATGGCGGTATATATATTTTTGATAAAATATCTAGCCAATTGTTCGACTTAACCAAACAAAACCCATGGAATTTTACACTCCCTAAAGTCAACATCAACAAAATAGAAGTTGTTGGCAATAAGTATTGGATTGCAACGAATCGCGGTTTATTGAGCTTAGATTCAAGCACCAATACACAAGAGTTGCTGAATACTCAAAGCAACCCAGATATGCCATCTGATGCAGTGAACGATATTGTTTTTGACGGTGAAAGCCTTTGGATTGCCAGCAATCGTGGCTTGGTAATTACCGATCGCAACTCAGACATCCATACCATTATCAACCACAACAATGCTTTTTCTAGTGGCTTGCAAGACAGTAACATCACCAGTATTTTTCTTTCTCGTATGGGAACGGCTTGGTTAGGTACTGCAAGTGCAGGTTTGCATAGTTTCCATCCTGCTGCCAGTCCTCTCAAGCTGTATAAGCCTGTTGAGGGAGATAGTAAAAGTTTATCGGGTCGTCAGGTTATCGGGTTCGCGAAATCAAATAATCAAGATATTTGGGCAGCTACTCGCTTAGATGGCCTCAACAAATTCAATCAGAAGCAAGGTTTTTTCACCCAGTTTCCCATTCAAACCAAAGCGATGATCAATGACATTGAGATTGATGCTAACAATAAGGTTTGGCTTGCGTCGAATGATGGGATTCATAGTTACCGCATTGAGAATGACGCTCTAGTTTTTGAAAACCAAATTCACGCAAATAAGTCATTTAGCCAAGTAAGTCTTTTCCAAAACAAGTTATGGGTTTGGCATCAAGACAAAGGTTTGTCGAATATCGACACGACCAATTACGAAGAGAATTTTGTTAGTTTGCCTGCAGACGTATCATCTGCGAGTCCTGTTTTTGCTGATGATCGTGGTCAAATATGGTTACAAACAAACGTTGGTGTAATGATCAGTAATCCTGAATCGGCGCAATTCACGCGTCCTAGTGGTTTAGAAGATTTAGGTAACTTAAAGGTCGTGCATGTATATAGTCATCAAGATGCCTACTGGTTAGTCAGTCAAAACAAAGGCATCTTTAAACTGGATAAGGTCAGCCTGACCTTACTTCGCGAAATATCGGGAGAAGATGACAACGCTACAGGCGACATTCGTTCGGCAATTGGCATCGATAATACGATTTGGTATGGCAGTCGACAAGGTATATACAACGTTGATCTAAGCAAAAGTATTATTGTAAAGCGTCGCTCAAAAAGCGCTCTAAGTTTTAACGAACTAAATCGCAAAGCAATCGTCACAACTGAAGACCAAAACCTGCTCATAGGCGGATCTATTGGCATTCATTATTTGCAAACGACGCAAACAAACACCAATAAATATGATGCCCCCATAAAACCCCAATTCTTGGCCTTTAGCGCTCCGGATGTTGATCAATCAGAGAAGCCTATCTCACCTGCTTTCATGTTAAATGACTTCAGTATGGCACACTCAGAAAGCCGTATAAATATTGAGTTTGGTGTAGTAAACAGCATCAATGCTAGTGCAACTGAATATCGTTATATATTGGATGGGCTCGACAAGGACTGGACTTACACGTCGGCGAATAGATTGGCCTCTTATAGTTACTTATCTTTTGGTGACTACATATTCAAAGTGCAAGCACGCATCAACGGTGGAGCGTGGTCAGCCAGCAACGAATTAACTATCGCAGTAGATAAGCCTTTTTGGTTACATACTCGCGCCTTAATTTTCTATGCCTTCTTTATCGTGTTCTTGGTGGTCTATCAGATCAACAAGATGAAATCGCGTAAAACGCGTGATCAAACCCTAACGGAAGATGTTGAACGCTTAACACTGACTCTTTCTTCCAGTGGAGACGAATTATGGGACTGGGATATTATCAGTGGACAAATATATCGCCAAAACACGTGGAATACGATCGACTTCCCACAAGACAGTTTCCGCAGTCATACGACATACGAGAACAACGTTCACGAGAATGATGTTGAACGGTTAACCCAGGCCTTACAAGATCATATCGAAGGTAAAACACAGTTTTTCGAACTTGCCTATAGAGTCAAAACATTCGCGGGTGATTGGGTTTGGGTGCTTGATCGTGGCAAAATTGTCAAACGAGACTCCCACCATAAAGCGCTGCGCATGACGGGCACCTTGAAAAACATAAACCATCTGAAGCAAGCAGAAGAACAACTCAATTTATTTAAAAGCAGTTTTGAGAATATAACAGAAGGTGTTTTCATTGCTGATCATGAGTTTAGGTTCATGTCAGTCAATAGTGCCTACTGTAACTACACCGGTGACACAGTTGAGCAGTCTCTTGCGAGTAAACTGTCATTTAGTCAATACCCTGATGCCTTCACTGAAGAAGTGAAGAAGACGCTGCGCCACAAAGGCACATGGTCTAGTGAAGTGGATGCTATGAGAGCTAACGGTGAAAAATATCAGTTAGAAATGACCATTGATGCTATTCGCAATGAAGACCAGCAGATAAGTCACTACGTAGGTGTATTTTCTGATATAAGCTCTCGCAAAAAAACTGAAAAAGAATTACTCAAATTAGCAAACACTGACCCATTAACGAATTTACCGAACCGTTCGTTCTTCCAGGCTAGTCATGAAAATTTAGTAAGGCGTGAAACCCCACATGCATTGATTTGTCTCGACATGGATAACTTCAAGCGAATTAACGATTCACTCGGTCACCAAACAGGTGATTTACTAATCAAGCAGATTGCTCGAAGGCTAAGCAAAATAACGAGTTCGACCTCAACCACCTATCGATTAGGCGGCGATGAGTTTAGTATGTTGATTGAAGCAACCACAACGGTGCATCGTATTTCACACATCGCTCAAGACGTATTAGATGCTCTTTCTCGCCCTTTCTACATCAACAAGCAAGAGTTTGTACTTGGGGTAAGTATCGGTATTGCGACTTATCCTGAAGATGGCTCAACGCATCAAGAGTTACTCAAGAATGCCGACACTGCTATGTATTTTGCTAAGAACAATGGCGGAAGTAATTATCAGTTCTTTAGCGGCGAGATGAATCAGAATGCGGTTAGACAGTTGCAAATAGAGAACCTAATAAGATTCGGTATTAAAGAAGACTTGTTTAGTGTTTTCTACCAGCCCAAAATTGATATCACATCTGGCAGACTGGTCAGCATGGAGGCGCTTGTGCGCTTTGAGCACCCTCAAAAAGGCATCGTTAGCCCAGGGCAGTTCATTCCTCTGGCGGAGCAGACAGGTCAAATCCTTGAAATAGGTGAACAAGTGTTGCGCAAGGCTTGTATTGATACCAAACGCTGGGTTGATTCAGGTCTGTTTACTGGCCGTGTGGCGGTCAATATCTCCGCCAAGCAGTTTGAATTGCCTGACCTTGATGACAGAATTGAGCGGATCTTGAAGCAGGTTGGCTTATCTCCCCTGCATCTCGAGTGTGAAATTACCGAAGGCACGCTAATGGAAAACCCGGAGCAAGCCTTGAAGATGATGCAGCGCTTGAGAGAAAGAGGGATCCACTTGGCACTGGATGATTTTGGTACGGGCTACTCTTCCCTTGCCTATTTGAAGAAATTCCCTATCCATACATTGAAAATTGACAAAGCCTTTATCGATGATATTGCAACAAGTTCAGTCGATAAGCATATGGCTGAGTCAATCATCAATATCGCTCACAACCTTGGTTTAAAAGTTGTCGCTGAAGGTGTAGAGCATGAGAAGCAACTTGATATTTTGAAGCGTTACGAGTGCGAAATGTTACAAGGTTACTTATTTAGCAAACCTGTAAGCGCCACGAAATTCGAGGCATTGCTAAGTGAAGGGCGTAACATGTCGCATTTACTGAACCCAACGAAACCCAGCCCAATTAGGCCAGGTCTCAAAATTGGTAAACGCTAAAAGCGCAGAAGGATTGTTTTAAGAACGGAGATAGCAGTTGTGAAAACCGCTACTTTTTCGTAAATGTACAGTCTTAGAAATGTTAAACATCGGAAATAACATCGGTCCCATTATAATACCGCCAACGACCCAACGCTTCTTTCCCATCGCATTTTTAACAGCTTCTACATAGTAGTACAAACTACTCGCTAGGAAGCTTATCACTATCAATAAACCCACCATCATGATGTATGCTTCCTCATTTGAAAATTGTATTCGACTCGCCATTAATGTTATCTGAACCGTTGTTGAGATAAAACCTACCGAACGATACCGAAGTATAACATTTTGATTAATAAATAGGCTGAATAATGACTATACCAACTGTATTTTTTGAGAGTTAAGTGTCACGCTTTCGAAACACTGCACTCTCACAAGCTCGTCACCCCCGCAATACCGTCACCCCCCGCAATACCGTCACCACGCAACACCGTCACCCCCGCGGAGGCGGGGGCCCAATGCAAACCATAGTTTTAAATAGATCCCCGCATCCCCGTCCCCCCACAACACCGTCACCCCCGCGGAGGCGGGGGCCCAATACGAACCATAGTTTAAATAGATCCCCGCATGCGCGGGGATGACGTGTAGATTTAGGGATGACGTGCAGATTTTGGGATGACGTGTAGATTCAGGGATGACGATAGATTGGGGACCTTCTAGTAAAAGGTCTTGCCTTCTTCGCTCATACTGACTAACAACTTCGCTGGTGTGTACTTGTCGGAGTAGCTTTCAGCGTAGTGTTCTAAACGTTTAACAACGTGAGCGATACCTAGTTTATCCATATAATTAAATGGGCCACCTAGGAATGGAGGGAAACCTATACCGAAAATAGCACCGATATCGCCGTCTCTTGGGTTTCTAACAACACCTTCCTCTAAGCACATCGCCGCCTCATTAAGCATCATCAGCACACAACGCTCAACGACAGTATCATCCGACATCTTCTTCTCAGGCGTAACGCCAAGTAGTTGATATACTGACTCATCAATATCTTTACCTGGCTTTTTACCGCTGTAATCATAAAAGCCTGACTTATTCTTTTTACCCTTGCGGTCGTTTTCAAGTAGTTTGTCAAAGGCCTCTGGCGCGTTGAATCGCTCACCAAATTGTCCTTTTAATATTGGAATAATCTTCGTTCCAACATCAATGCCCACTTCATCCAACAATTTGAACGCACCCACCGGAAAACCGAACTTAGTAATAGCTTTATCAATAGCGTCTAGAGGTTGCCCTTCTAAGGCAATAAAACCGGCTTCACTCATATAGGGGGCAAGAATACGGTTAACGTAGAAACCCGCGCCGTCTTTAACCACAATCGGTGTTTTACCCTGACGTTTCGCAAACTCTACGGTAGTAGAAATAGTTTGCTCTGACGTACCCTCGTGAGGGATAACTTCCGCTAATGGCATCTTATCTACTGGCGAAAAGTAGTGTAGCCCTACTACATTTTCTGGACGCGCTGCTTTAGCCGCAATCTCGCCAATTGGAATAGAAGAGGTATTCGACGCGAAGATAGTGTTGTCGTTACAATGCTCTTCGATATCAGCAACCATTTTTTGCTTCAAGCCTAGGTCTTCAAACACAGCCTCGATGACCATGTCATTTTGTTTGTAACCGCTATAATCTAAGCATCCACTGAGTCTAGACATTTCATTCTGCATTTCAGTTTTACGCATGAAGCGTCTTTTCACTTTTTTGTTCAAAATGTCGTAAGTATAACGAAGCGCACCAGCAATGCCGTCTGGATTAATGTCTTTGATACGCGCAGGCACTTTGGCTTTAGTCGCTGTGACAAAGGCAATACCCCCACCCATGAGACCACCACCTAAAACACCTACTTTCTTCACTTTCTTAGGCTCAACCCCCTCAACACCAGACTCTTTTTTCATGTCCGTTGTTGCGAAGAAGATACCACGGAGCTGTTTCGACTCAGGCGTCATCACTAATTGGCCAAACAAACGCGCTTCTGTCGCGTAGCCCTTGCGACGGTCATTCAGACCTGTCTCAATACAATCAATGATATACATTGGTGCAGGGTAATTCCCCAAGGTCTTTGATAGCGTTTGCTCGCGTGCTTTTTTGAATAGAATATTGCGACCGAAGCCCGTATCTTCCAATACTTTATTGGTAAGCGATTTTTTGCTTTCACGCTTTTTGATCTTCTTCATTGCAAATTCAACAGCAACATCGACCAATACTGATTCTGGTACCATATCGTCAACGATACCGTATTTCTTTGCCTGCTTTGCCCTTACTGGCGCGCCAGTGAGCATCATCTTCATCGCTTGTTGCACGCCAATGA
This sequence comes from Alteromonas sp. W364, assembly GCF_031846205.1. Classification (NCBI taxonomy): domain Bacteria; kingdom Pseudomonadati; phylum Pseudomonadota; class Gammaproteobacteria; order Alteromonadales; family Alteromonadaceae; genus Alteromonas; species Alteromonas sp. W364. The sequence goes on from NZ_JAVRID010000009.1 coordinate 141,745, forward strand.
GCGCAGGTAAACGCTGCGTGCCACCGCTACCAGGTAGAAGGCCAAGTTGGACTTCAGGTAAACCAAGTTGTGTTTTAGGGCTGTCAGAACAAACTCGATAATGACAAGCTAGCGCAAGCTCTAGTCCACCACCCAACGCTGGACCGTGCACTGCAGCGACGAAGGTCTTTTTCATGCCTTCAATGCGATCAAACAACCTTTGGCCTGCCGTAGATAACTCTTCTGCTTCATCGGCCGAATTGCAGGCAGCTAGCATTGAAACATCAGCACCCGCAACGAAAGAATCTTTTTTACCACTGGTTACGACAACCCCTTTAATGTCAGCATCACTTTCTACTTGATCTAGGATTGCTGTTACTTCGTCACCAAAGTCGGCTTTTAAAGTATTCATCGTCTCGCCAGGCACATCCATTGTCAAAATAGCTATGCCGTCTTCACGTTTTGTTAAAGTAAATGCACTCATTATTCAGTCTCCACAATCATCGCTGCACCTAAGCCACCCGCAGCACATGCTGTTAATAGACCAGTACCACCGCCTCTGCGGTTCAATTCGTTAAGCATTTGGGTAATCATACGCGTCCCCGTTGCAGCGAACGGATGTCCATAAGCTAGTGAACTACCCATTACGTTAAATTTATCCATATCAATTTCACCAATCGCCTTGTCACGGCCAAGCTTCTCTTTCGCAAACTTATCGCTAGCAAACATTTTCACGTTCGATAATGTTTGTGCTGCGAAGGCTTCGTGCATTTCGATTAAGGTGAGGTCATTAAGCGTCATACCAGCTCTCTCTAGAGCTATTGGGCTAGCGTAGGACGGCCCCATTAACATGTCTTCCCACACGTCAATTGCAGCAAACGCATAGCTTTTCAAGTAACCGATAGGCTGGTAACCCAAGGCTTTCGCTTTGCTCTCGGTCATCATCACAACCGCTGAAGCACCATCTGTCAAAGGCGTTGCATTTGCGGCTGTTACCGAACCATGCTTTTTATCAAATACAGGGCGAAGCTTTGCGTATCCCTCAAGTTTAGAATCAAAGCGAATATTATTGTCACGAGAAAATGCAGCTTTGAATGGCTCAGGATAAGCTGTCATCACTTCTCCATCAAGATTGCCCGCTTCCCAATTTTGGGCTGCTAAAGTGTGCGAGCGATGCGCAAGTTCGTCTTGAGCATGACGCGAAATACTATGCGTTTTGGCCATTTGCTCAGCAGTCTGTCCCATCGACAAACCTGTTGAGTACTCAGCAACTGCTGGCGGCACTGGTAATAAATCTTTTAAACCAAGCTTCCTAAGCACACTTAACTTCTGACCGAGTGTTTTCGTTTTTTGTAAATCAACTAAAGCGCGACCGAGCTTCTTCGATACACCAATCGGCGAAACGGAGGTTGAGTCTGCTCCACCGGCAATACCTACTTCAATGTTGCCGACGATCATAGACTCAGCAATATTCACAGTAGATTGAAAACTTGTCGCACACGCTCTTGATACACTGTAAGCATCAGTATGCACACCCATACCAGTACCGAGCACTACTTCACGAGCAATATTCGGGGCTTCAGGCATCTGAACCACTTGGCCATAGACAACTTGTTCGATAATTGCTGGATCGATGTCGTTTTTGAGCATTAATTCGTTAACAACCATTTTGGCTAAGTCAACGGCAGGCACACCATGAAAATTTGTGGCCATTTTGGCAAACGGCGTGCGCAAACCTGCAACAATTGCGATACGATCGCCCTGTTGGGTTTTTAAAACTTGTTTATTTGACATACTTTATCCTATAGCCATTAAAATTAATGATGAAAGACGCGCCTGGTCAGACCTCAAACCAGTATTTTGACAAAATCTGAACAAAAATTCAAATATTTGGCTGAACCACACCATCAAAGATATTCAACACGAACAATAAAAAACAGCAAACTGCCAGAACCATTGAGGTTTTTGCGAGTCGAATGTTGAATTCAGAAATAATATCCGCATATAAGAGTAGCAGAAATTCATCACAACCCTGTGTTGATTTAGATTAATTACCCAAAAATAAGAATGAAAGGCTAATAACTGATGGCAGTAGAAGAATTTAAGCAATTGCAGTCCCATTTAAACACGCAAGTTTTGGGGCAACCTTCCTTAACTCTCAGTATTCTCATTGCGCTTTTGGCAGATGGTCACCTGCTGGTCGAAGGCCCTCCGGGGCTCGCCAAAACTCGCGCTGTAAACTCGCTATCAGATGGCATTGTTGCTGACTTTCATCGCGTGCAATTCACACCGGATCTGTTGCCAGCTGATCTCACAGGCACGGATATTTATCGTCCCGAGACCGGTGAATTTATATTTCAAAAAGGCCCTCTCTTCCACAATTTAGTGTTGGCTGATGAAATCAACCGTGCACCAGCTAAAGTTCAGTCGGCACTGTTAGAGGCAATGGCAGAACGCCAAATAACGGTAGGCAACACGACCTACCCTCTTTCCGAACTATTTTTAGTCATGGCAACTCAGAACCCCTTAGAGCAAGAGGGAACCTACCCCTTGCCTGAAGCTCAGTTAGACCGTTTTTTAATGCACGTTGAAATTGATTATCCAGGCGCCGACACTGAGCTAGAGATTCTTAGGCTGACTCGTGGCGAAGCGATTAAAACAGCAAAACCTATCGTTGAGAAACTAAGCCAAGAAGATATCGCAAAAGCCAGAGCAGACATCATGGATATGCATGTTTCACCTGCGCTGGAAAGCTATATCGTTCAGCTCATTATGGCGACCCGCCAGCCACAGAATTACAGTGCGGAGCTTGCAAACTGGATTGAAATTGGCGCAAGCCCAAGAGCAACGATAGCATTAGAACGCTGTGCCAGAGCGCATGCTTGGCTAAATGGGCGCGACTTTGTCGGACCAGACGATGTACAAGCCGTTTTACATAATGTGTTGCGTCACCGCATCATCTTGAGTTATCAAGCGCAGGCTGAAGGTGTTAGCGCTAATTCAGTGCTAGACAACATTCTGAAACTTGTTCCCGTTGGTTAGACTAAATGTTGATTTGAAGTAGGTTGGTAAATCGATGAATCCAATGGTGCCTGAATGGCTGGCTAAATATAAGACCAATGGCGTGGAGTTAACTCTGCCTGAATTATTAGAGTACCGCTCCTTGTCAAACTTACTGAATTTAAGTCCAAGTAGAGATATCGCTGGGGCACTTTCTGGTGGCGACCGCTCCAAAATTAAAGGTCGTGGGATGGAGTTTGATGAAGCACGACACTATCAAGCCGGTGACGACATTCGTAGTATCGACTGGCGCGTAACTGCTCGCACAGGAAAAACACACACCAAAGTATTTAGGGAAGAAAGAGACCGTCCAGTATTTGTGTTTACCGACTTTTCACAATCTATGTATTTCGGTACTGCGTATTTATGTAAATCGGTTCAAGCAGCTCACCTGTCCTCATTGATCACTTGGAATGCTATCCAGCGAGGCGATAAAGTGGGTGGACTAATATTCAATAATGAACAAGATATTGAATTAAAACCCAAAGCACAGGCGAAAAGTGCTTTAACGTTTATGCAAGGACTTGTAGATATCCACCGGCCCAGTTTCGAAGCCAAGAAAGTAGACGCCCAAGCGGTTTTCACTCAAGCAATCCGAAGGCTGCAACATGTGGCGAAACCCGGTGCATTAGTCTACTTAATCAGCGACTTCAATGGCTTATCAGACGAGGCGATGGCCACCATCGGCAATATTAATAGACATTGTGAAATAAAAGCGATGCTAGTGAATGACCCAATGGAAGTTGCCTTGCCACAAACCAATATCAAGCAAAGTTTGAGTGTAACTAATGGCATATCACGCCAACAGATTAACGTGGGCGAGGCACAATCTAGCCAAGACTATGCAGATCGCCAAGCAGCCCATTTCGCAGAGATAAAGTCAGCCTTTGCTCGCTATGCTATCCCGCTGAGAACAGTGTCTGCCGGTCTGCCACTTGAGCTTCAACTGAATAATAGAGATATGGGGGAGTTACTATGAACCCTTTAGATCAAGCATTGGAAAACCTAGCAGATATTAGTGTCGGCAATGAGGTGTCTTACTGGCCCTTGGCTTGGGGATGGTGGGTGTTAATAATCGTTGCCTGTATGACTTTGATTGCAGCAAGCTACGCAACAATAAAGTATCGCCAAAAACGTCGCGTAAAACGCAAAGCACTGCTAACGTTGCGGGCAATTCCATTGACTGAAACAAGCGCTCTAGAGGAAATTCATCGTGTACTTAGAGCGGCATGTATTCACTACTTCCCTAATAAAAATCTGAGCGCGATGCACGGACAAGCCTGGTTGCAATTTTTGTTCTCACAACATGACCTTAACGATACACAAAAAAACACCCTACGTTTATTGACTGAGAGCTTGTACCAAGCTGATGTCAATATTGATCCTGAGTCTGCCAGTAATGCAGTCAATGAGTGGTTGAATAAAGCCCTTCCACCAAGGAGTCAGGATGTTTGAGTTCGCTTGGATTTGGGTATTAGCAGCTTTGCCACTGCCCCTACTAGTCTATTTTTTACTGCCAAAAAAAAACCAATCTGAATCTGCAGCCTTGTTAGTACCAAATTATCTCACTTTGGGGACCAGCAGCACTCAAGCACCTAGGCGCGCACGAGGACGTCTATTGCTAGCAAGCCTAATTTGGTGTTGTTTAGTTGCCGCTGCAGCAAGGCCACAATGGCTCGGTGAACCGATTGCGATCCCAAATGAAGGTCGGGACCTTATGATAGCCGTGGACTTGTCTGGCTCAATGAAACAAGAAGATATGCAAGTGGAAGGTAGCACAGTAAACCGTTTAGTCATGACCAAGCATGTTCTTACAGACTTTATTGAGCGTAGAGTTGGTGATCGCCTTGGCCTGATACTATTTGCTGACACTGCTTATTTGCAAGCGCCACTTACTTTTGATCGCTCAACCGTAGCCACGCTGCTTGATGAGGCGGTGATTGGCCTAGTGGGTGAAAAAACAGCCATTGGCGACGCAGTTGGTTTAGCGGCGAAACGCTATGACAATAAAGAAACCTCTAACCGCGTGCTGATCCTATTAACGGACGGGCAAAATACTGCTGGTAATTTATCACCAGAGCAAGCGAATGAGCTGGCTGTGAATAAAAATATCACGATCTATACTATCGGGGTAGGCGCTGATGAAATGGTCATTAATAGTTTGTTTGGTCGCAGATCGTATAATCCTTCACAGGATCTCGACGAAAAGCTCCTTACGCAACTAGCCGAGAGCACGGGAGGGCAATACTTCAGAGCCAGAGATGCTGAAGAAATGGAACGTATTTATGCCACATTAGATACCCTTGAACCAATTCAAGGAGAAGGTCAAAAGCTCAGACCGCTCACATCTTTATTTTTCTTACCACTTGGTGTAGCTATAATCATTAGCATTTTATACGCCTTAGTTTATCTCTTTACTCAGTGGTTAAGCCGCTCGTCAACACAAACAAAGGGAGAGCAAGTATGATTGATTGGCAAGCATTCCACTTCATTCGTCCTGAATGGCTTTATGCGATCATTCCTTTGTTATTCATTGCATTCTTACTTAGTAAAGTAAATGCGAAAAAAAGTGGATGGCAGGGCTTAGTCTCTTCACACTTATATCAGCACCTAGTCATATCAAAAGACAAAAAAGCGAGTAAACCCCCTTTCTTTTTGCTGGCCTTCGCTTGGATACTTGCATCTGTAGCAATGGCAGGCCCTACATGGGAAAAGCTTCCTCAACCGGTTTATCAAGTTGAAACGGGTAAAGTGGTCATTTTGGACATGTCGATGTCTATGCGCGCCACTGACTTGAAACCAGATCGTTTATCAATTGCTAAGTTTAAGACTATTGATTTGCTCAATATGCTAGACGACGGTGAAGTAGGTTTAGTCGTCTATGCTGGCGATGCATTTACTGTCAGTCCATTGACAGCTGACCCAAGCAATATCACAGCCCTAGTGCCAAGTTTACGCCCTGAAATAATGCCTATTCCTGGCAGCGTACCAATTATTGCCTTTGAAACGGCTGAGCAACTGCTGGCATCTGCGGGCTACACAAAAGGCGAGATTTATTGGATATCCGACGGTATAGACCCTGAAGATGTTGAAGAGCTTCGTGAATTTGTTAGCCGCTCCCCTTACCGCTATTCAGCCTTGGGCGTGGGTACGAAAGTTGGTGCTCCAATAAAGCTTTTAGACGGTGGCTTTCTCAAAGACACTAGAGGTAACATTGTTCTGCCAACACTACAAAGTGACCTATTCAATCAGGTTATTGGCAATACTGCTGGACGCTACACCCCAGTTCAAATCAATGACAGCGATATTGAAAATATGCTGTTATCACCTCTAGTACTCGAGCAAGATCAAGTCAATAATGACATTATTGGTGAAGGTGACCAGTGGCAAGATATGGGCGCATTCATCGTACTCCTCATTCTCCCCTTTGCATTGCTGGCTTTTAGGAAAGGTCTATTAGTCGTTACATTGGCATTCACATTTATGCTGCCTTCAGAACAAGTATTTGCACAGCAATGGTACGACAAAGTTTTTAAGAATGCAGACCAGCAAGGCGTTGACTCATATCAAAATGAAGATTACGAGACCGCCAGCCAATTATTTAAAAACCAAATGTGGAAAGGTGCGGCTTTATACAAACAACAAAATTATGAAGCGGCCTTAGAAGCGTTCCAACAAGTTCCCGGCGCTGAATCTCACTACAATCAAGGAAATACTCTAGCCAAGCTCGGTCAACTACAAGACGCAATTGCTCAATTTGAAAAGGCCTTAGCGCTTCATCCTGGTCATGCGAACGCAATGGCGAATAAAAAACTCATTGAAGAACTCCTAGAGCAGCAAGAGCAACAGGAAAAGCAGGACTCCGAAAACTCTGATCAAGACTCTTCTGGTGAGCAGAATCAACAAGAACAGCAAGACGGTCAGCAGCAAGATGGTGATCAAAGCCAAAACGGCGAGCAGAACCAGCAACAAGACCAAGGCTCAGAGCAAGGCGATGATCAAGAACAAGAGTCTGAGTCGCAACAAAGCGGCAATAACGGCGAACCCAAAGATGAGCAGGGACAAGAACAACCAGAACCAACAGAAGAACAACAAAACGAACAAGAGCAAAATGCACAACAGGCTGGTGAAGAAGCCGAGAACGAGAAACCCGAAGAACAACAAGCAGCTGTTCAACAGGTATCTGAAGAAGACATGACGCCAGAGCAGCGGGAACAAATGCAACGAATGCAAATGCTAATGAACAAAGTACCCGATGACCCTGCATACTTATTACAGAGAAAAATGCTTTTGGAATCACAACAACGTCGTAGAGAAAGACTTAATCGCCCAAATAAGAAGGATTGGTAAGAATGAAATTCAACTCAGCTTGGACTATTCGCTTAGTTGCTTTTTTAACACTGCTATTACCCATAGCGACTCACGCTCAGATCACTGATTTAAGGGTATCACTAGATAAAAATCCAATTTTAGTCGATGAAGCAGTACAACTCATTGTCAGTGCGCAAGGTAGCCCTTCATCAAATGAATTAGATTTATCTATACTCGAAAAAGACTTTCGCTTATCTAACACCTCAGTGAGTCAATCGACACGCTCGGTTAATTTCGTCACCACTAAAACAACCACTTGGGTAACGCAGTTATTCCCGCGTTCGACAGGAAAGTTTACCATTCCAGCGATTACCGTTGACGGAAAAACCAGCAAACCTATCGAACTCATCGTTATGCCAATAGGATCTAGCCAAGGCTCGACACCTAGAGACTTCTTTATCCGTTCTGATGTCGATATGGATGAAGTTTATTTGCAGCAACAGGTTAAATACACCACCAAACTGTACATGCGAAAAAATATTCAACGCGGCAGCATACAGGGCCCCGAGCTAGAAAATGCGATCATCAAACAAATTGGTGAAGACAAGGAATATGAAGACTTGGTCAATGGTGTGCAATATCGTGTTATTGAACGGACCTATGCCATTATTCCACAACAAAGCGGCGCTTTTACAGTCAGTGGCACAGTCTTTCAAGGAGAAGCCTTAACTGACAGTCGTCAATCTTTTGGGTTCATTTCAAGAACCAAACCAATAAACCGCTCATCGAACGCCATTCAATTGACCGTTTTGCCCATACCACAAAGCTATACAGAGCATTGGCTACCCAGTGAATTTGTCACCCTGAATGAAGAGTGGCAAGGGTCAACAGATCAATTCGTTGTTGGCCAACCGATCACTCGAACCATTACACTGACTGCTGCGGGTCTGGTTGAAGAACAGTTACCTGATATTACGGGCATTTACCCTCCAGACTTTAAAACTTATCCAGACCAAGCGAATACCGCAACTGTAGACCGCAATGGTATCCTTTACGCTCAACGTATTCACAGTGAAGCAATTATTCCTAATCGCCCTGGTACTTTTGTGCTGGGTGAAGTAGTCGTACCTTGGTTCAATATTGTCACCAAACAAACGGAGTATGCGAAATTACCGGCGCGCAGCATTCAAGTGCAAGCAGCAACAACATCAAGTTCGTCCATTGAGCCGATTCAAGCTGAAAATAAAAAGCCTGATAACAATGCAAGTACTCTGACGGCGCAAAATGATGAGTTTAGAATTGACTGGTTGCACATTAGTTTGTTCATTCTTTGGCTACTGAGCGTGATCATTTTCGCTATAGTGCTGTTCACCCAAGGTGGGTTGAAACTTATCGAAAGTGCAAAAAATAGAAAGCGAGATAAGGGTTTTATACAAATAGAATCTGACAATGCAGACGAAAAAGCCACGTGGGCTTTACTTCAAAAGGCGATTGCGCAAGGTAATCAACATCAGACAAATCAGACATTACGCCACTGGCTTTCCTACATCAGCAACGAACAAGTAGGCTCAATTGCACAAACCTTGACTGCACTTGAAGCACAGGATTGCTTAGTCAACTTTAATCAATGGGTTGCCTCGTCATACAGTGCAAGTGCAGATGCTCCTGAATCTGAGGCTAGCGCGACAAAACTCATAGAAAACCTGGCGGCATTGCGCCAGAAATACTTACAAAATAGCCAGAAAAAATCCGAGTCATTAGCCTTATACCCTCAAAGTGAATCAAATACTTGAGGCAGCCGCAACGGGTGGATCGCGTGATTTAATCTGTTCTATACTGTAATCTAAAGGCATCTAATAAAAATAAGCGAACGACAAACTATGAAGCAGCGAGTGAAAACATTAAATTCATCAAAGCCAAAAGGATCTAAAACTATCGAAACAGGCCTGCGATTATTCGCGGTGTCTAGTTTAGTTTTTGCACTTGGCGCATGCAGCCCAGCTCCCAACAACGAAACAGCGCAAAATAATGCTGGAAGCGCTGCGGTTGAGAAAGCACCAGAAACGGAATCAGAAAAACTCGCCGCTTTTTTTGAGCAAAGCCGTGAAACTGATTTGAAACGTTCGCCAATGGCGCAAAGTTATTTAGGGCTGAAGTGGGACTATGACAAGTGGGGTGATATTTCAGATGCCCACGCTGACGAAACCCGCAGCTTAATGGAAACTAGGTTAAGCCAAGCAAAAGCGTTTGACGAATCAACACTTAGCGAAACTGAAAAGTTAAGCTTGCAACTCTACATTGCCGATATTGAGCGTAAGCTAGCGAATGACGAATTTAGACATCATACCTATGTCATGCATCAGTTTAGAGCGTGGCACACGGTTGTTCCTAGTTTCCTAATCAATATCCATCGCATTGAAGATGTGTCAGATGCAGAAGCTTACATTGCTCGTCTCAACAATGTCGCACCGTTGTTCGACCAAGTTGTTGAACAACTAAAAATTCGTCAAGAGCTGGGCGTTTTCCCTCCTCGATGGGCGTATGATCAAATGATCCAAGCTTCAGCAAACGTGGTTAAAGGCAATCCGTTCTTCGAAAGTCCATATGATTCCACGATTCTTGCTGACTTTAAACAAAAGCTAGATGCTATCGGGCTAAGTAATGCGGAAAAAGGTGGCTTGATCGCATCTGCCAATGAGGCACTGACAGGCTCTGTCAAACCGGCCTATGAAAAGCTTATGCAAGAATTAAGCACCCAACGATTACTGACGCCTGAAGGTGACGGTGTTTGGCGCTTGCCTAATGGCAGTGAATGGTACCAGAACCGATTGAATTGGTTTACTACCACCGACCTGAATGCAGAACAAGTACATCAAATCGGTCTTGCAAATGTTGAACGCATCCACAATCAAATGCGCGACATCATGAAGCAAGTCAAGTTTGAGGGCACGCTTCAAGAGTTTTTCACTTTCATGCGTAACGATGACCAGTTTTATTATGAAGACAGCGAAGAAGGTCGCCAACGTTATATGGCTGAAGCCAAAGACTATATTGACGCGATGGAAGCAAAACTAGACGACTATTTTGGATTAAAGCCACAAGCCAGAATGGTTGTTAAACGTGTCGAGGCATTCAGAGAGCAATCAGCAGGTAAGGCTTTCTATCAGAGTCCTTCGCAAGACGGCAGCCGTCCCGGAACTTACTACGCAAACCTTTACGATATGAGAAGTATGCCAACCTATCAAATGGAAGCATTGGCTTATCATGAGGGTATTCCTGGCCACCACATGCAACGAGCTATTGCCCAAGAATTAGAAGGCATCCCTGAGTTCCAAAAATATGTCTCATTTACTGCCTATACAGAAGGATGGGGCCTGTACACCGAAGAGCTTGGCAAAGATATGGGTTTTTATGTTGACCCATACTCTGACTTCGGTCGCCTAGCAATGGAGCTATGGCGCGCTTGCAGATTAGTTGTAGATACAGGTATTCATGAAATGAAATGGAGTCGTGACAAAGCGATCCAATACCTAATTGATAACACACCAAACCCTGAAGCCGACTCGGTGAAAGCCATTGAGCGATATATTGCCATGCCAGGTCAAGCAACCGCTTACCTGATTGGTAAGATAAAAATCATGGAACTACGTGAAAAAGCACAAGCTGAACTTGGCGATAAATTTGACTATCGTGGCTTCCATGACACCATCCTCAAAGATGGTCCGGTGCCAATGGATATCTTAGAAGATAAAATAAATAAGTGGATTGCGGCAACGAAATAAGCTCAGATTTAGCACTTTCTAAGAAAATCGCATTTCTTTACTGACTTGCGATTTTTTTATGCCCTAAATCAAATTCGAACTCTCACGCCAAATAACGTATTCTTAATTCAATCAATAGTGATTACGAGAAGTTGCATAAAGTGTGAACTCCCTATTCTGCGCTATCTCATAAAATAAATTAAGAATTTTCATGTTCTCGCGAAATAAAACCCAAAAACCATCGGTCTCTACTGACATGATGAAAAAACAAAAACGATATGAAGCCCTCGTGAAAGCATTACATGCCGATATTTTTCGCTATGCAATGTGGCTTATAAAAGACAAAGCGGTTGCTGAAGACGTTGTGCAAGAAACATTCTTACGTGCATGGAAATCACTTGATTCACTCAAAGACGAAGCTGCGGCAAAGTCATGGTTAATCACTATCCTGCGCAGAGAAAACGCACGACGCTTTGAACGCAAGCAATTCGACCTAGTTGATATTGATGATGTCGCTGTAGCCGATCCCAACGATTTTGGTGATGTCACATTAGAGCATCGAGAGTTACGTAGGATAATGTCAGGACTCAGTGAAGAGTATAGAGAGCCATTAATGATGCAGATATTAATGGGTTTTAGTGGCGAAGAAATTGCTGAGCAGCTTAATTTAAATAAAAACACGGTAATGACCAGACTATTTAGAGCAAGAAACCAAATTAAAGAAGCCCTTTTGGGTGACCAAACTACAGGAGAACAGGTAAATGGATGAGTTAACGTTCCGTCGCACCATTTATGCTGACCCAAACACACAAGATCCTGATGTGATTAAAGCAGCAATGGACGACCCATCAAAACAAGCGTTTTGGGATGAAGTAAAAGCATTAGATGCTCAGATGGTTCAGGCGATGAATATTCCTGTACCAGAGAATTTTGCTGAAAAACTGATACTTAGGCAAGGTATGGATGAATTTACGCAACGTCGCCAAAAGCGACCTTGGTATGTCGCTATGGCCGCCTCAGTAGCCATGTTTGCGGGGATTGGTTATATGACATTGCTGGCAGGTGACAATGGTTTAGCCAATGATGTTTTTGCACATGTAAGTCATGAATACATGGAAAAAGAAATCATGATGTCGGGTGCTGGCGTGTCCAACGATAAAATCAATGAAAAGATGGCAACGTTTAATGGCAAGTTAAGCGAAGAAATTGGCGATGTTGTGTCAGCTAACTACTGCTATTTAGACAAAATTAAAAGTCTACACATGATCATCAAAGGTGAAAAAGGCTTAATTTCGCTGTTTATTGTCCCGGACAACGAAAGCAAAGAGCTAAAAGAAGACTTTAGTAAAGACGACCTTGTTGGCAGTTCATTTTTACTTGAGTCTGCCAAAATCATTATTGTTGGTGATGACAAAAGCGAAGTCGCTAAGTTACAGCAGACAGCCAAAGCAGCGTTTACCTTCTAAGTTCTAAACGTTTTTAATAAAACCCGCAGCACGGGTCGTTAACGACACCTTGCTGCGGGTTTTTTGTTATATATTGTCCAATGGTTTAGAAAGACACCTCGATCTGTTACCCTATTGTTTTGAATTTTATAGACAAAAGTGAGACCCATGGAAACTGGTACGTTAATATCCTTAGCACTCTATTTTATCGCAATGATTGGCATCGGTGTTTATGCCTACCGTAGCAATGAGGAAACGTCTTCAGGCTATTTGTTAGGTGGACGTAAGCTCAGCGCACCGGTCGTCGCTTTATCCGCTGGTGCTTCTGACATGAGCGGTTGGATGTTGCTAGGGGTACCGGGTGCCATGTACCTTTCCGGCGCTTCCTCACTTTGGATAGCGTTTGGCTTGGTGGCCGGCGCATGGCTTAACTATTTACTGGTTGCCCCTAGACTCAGAGTTTTCACGGAAGTCGCAAAAGACGCCATTACCCTACCCGACTACTTTGAAAACCGTTTTCATGATGACTCTCACTCACTCAGAATTATCGCGTCCATTGTCATCATTATATTTTTTACGCTATACACCAGCTCAGGTATCGCCGCTGGCGGTAAATTATTCGAATCATCATTCGGCTTAAACTACGAAATGGGGCTTTACATCACGGCTGGCGTTGTGGTTTGTTACACCTTAATTGGTGGATTCATGGCCGTCAGCATGACCGATTTTGTGCAGGGCGTGATTATGTTCATTGCCTTGATATTGGTTCCCACTGTGGTTATTTTCGAGCTTGGTGGTATTAATAGCACTATTACTGCGCTCTCTGACTCCGATCCGAATCTAGTGTCTTTATTTGTTGATGCTAATACTGGCGTTGCTTTAAGCTTCATTGGTATAGTGTCGCTAATGTCGTGGGGCTTGGGCTATTTTGGCCAACCTCATATCATCGTGCGTTTCATGGCAATATCTAGCATCAAGCAAATGCCAGCAGCTAGACGAATTGGCATGTCATGGATGATCGTTTCACTATTTGGTGCGGCATCGACCGGTTTGTTTGGTCTCGCTTATATGAACGCAACAGGGCAACAACTTGATGATCCTGAGACGGTATTCATCACCCTCTCACAAATTCTCTTTAATCCGCTCATTGGCGGTTTCTTACTCGCCGCCATCTTGGCTGCTATTATGAGTACAATATCTTCACAGCTATTGGTCACTTCAAGTTCACTTACTCGCGACGTATATGCAGCATTTATTGAAAAAGACTGTAGCGAAAAGAAACAAGTAGTTATCGGCCGAATAAGTGTTGCTGCAGTAGCTATAGTGGCTATCATGTTAGCTTTCGATAGAAACAGCAGTATCCTCAGCTTAGTAAGCAATGCTTGGGCAGGCTTCGGTGCAGCATTTGGGCCCTTAGTGATCTTCTCGCTGCTATGGAAAAACATGAGCAGAACAGCCGCAATCGGCGCTATCATCTCTGGAGCGGCAACTGTATTAGTATGGATTTATGCACCATTAGGTGAAAATGGAGCCTCTTTAAATGATGATTTATATGCGATCATCCCTGGCTTCATAGTGTCGAGCCTTGTGATTATTATCGTTTCAAAGATAAAACCTGAGAAAAATAAAAATATCACGACACTATTTCAAGATTTTGCCGATAGATATGCTAGTGAAAGCACAAAATAAAATGTAGGGGTTGTTCAATAAAACATGGGATTCTTTGCTGCGCGCCAACCCATCTTAGATCGCGAGAAAGCCTTGTATGGCTACGAATTATTGTTTCGTACTAGCCTAGACAACGTATTTCCCGATGTTGATCAAGAAAAAGCGACATCAAAGATGATTGAGGGTTTGCAGTTTGACCTTGGCTTAGACAAGATATCAGACGGCAAACTCGCCTTTATTAATTTTACTGAACAAAGCCTATTAAGCGGGTATCCCGAACTACTGCCAAATCAAAAGGTAGTAGTGGAAATATTAGAAACCGTTAAACCGACCAACTCCTTATATGGAGCTTTGAAAAAGTTACGTCAAAAAGGCTATATCCTAGCGCTCGATGATTTTATTCATGAAGCACATTGGGAGCCGTTCTATAAACTCATCGATATAGTCAAAATAGACTATCGCGAAATATCAAAGCAAGACATGCACGATACGCTTGCCGCAGTCCGTCAGCATCCACATATTAAGTTACTTGCCGAAAAAGTTGAAACTAACGACGAATTCAAAAAAGCGAAAGACGAAGGTTTTGTGTTGTTCCAAGGTTATTTTTTTAGCCGACCTGAGGTGATAAAGAGTGTGACACTCACCCCCGGGCAAGCTTCAATTGCAAGCCTAATGAGTGCATTATCATCACCCGAGCCTGACTTCAACGAAATAACCAAGCTATTCGAACTGGACGTAACCTTATCGTTCAAGCTGTTGCGATATACGCAAACGGCGATGTTCAAACGTCAAAATGCGATCAAAACGATAAAGCAGGCAGTCTTAGTTTTAGGGAAAAATGAGCTGGAGCGTTTTGTTAGTCTTATTTTTGCCGCTCAGTTTTCAAGCGAAAAGCCACAAGAATTGATTAGACTTTCCATTCAACGAGCGAAATTTTGCGAGTTACTTGCTCCCTATTGCAATCAAGCAAATGACAGTTCATCAGCATTCTTAACGGGTATGATGTCATTGTTAGACGCTATGTTGGATACTGAACTCAACATGGTTATTAATGACTTACCTTTAAGTGACGATATCAAACACGCCTTGATCGATAATCAGGGGTGGTTATCTGATTGCGTTCAGCTTTGTAAGCACTTCGAGCAAGGTAATTGGCAAAAAATGGAACAAAGCTGTAACGATCTCAATATCCCTTATCAAAAAATCTTAGAAGAGTATGAAGAAGCGGCCATGTGGGCAGAGGAAAAAGTGCTGCAACTTGCCTAATAACAGCCTGAATGCTCCTCGATAGCCCTAAACACTCAATATATAACAAAATTGCAACATATCTGATGTTTTGGTTATCAATAAGGCATTAGAAATATCAAATTATCATAATTGAAATTAATCTAATATGCTAAAGTTCTATATATATAGATTTTAGGCATATTAACTTTCATTATGGAGTCGGTCGTTCAATGACAACCTCAGTACCCTCAATTACACACTTGAAGCAGTTAGAGGCTGAAAGCATTCACATTTTCAGAGAAGTCGCAGCTGAATTTGACAACCCAGTCATGCTATACAGCGTTGGTAAAGATTCGTCTGTCCTTTTGCATCTAGCTCGTAAAGCTTTTGCGCCAGGTACTATCCCCTTCCCTTTATTGCATGTAGACACCACTTGGAAGTTTAAAGAAATGATTCAATTTAGGGATGAGATGGCGAAGAAGCATAATCTCAACCTATTAGTGCATACCAACCAAGAAGGTGTTGAGCAAGGCGTTGGCCCTTTCACGCACGGTAGTGCAAAACACACTGACATCATGAAAACAGTCGCGCTAAAACAAGCGCTCAACCAATACAAATTTGATGCTGCATTCGGTGGCGCTCGACGTGATGAAGAAAAATCTCGCGCAAAAGAACGCGTGTATTCTTTTAGAGATGAAAACCATCGCTGGGACCCTAAGAATCAACGTCCAGAGTTATGGAATATCTACAATAGCCAAATAAATAAAGGCGAGAGTATTCGTGTATTCCCAATGTCTAACTGGACTGAGTTAGATATTTGGCAGTACATTTACTTGGAAAACATTGAAATCCCATCATTATACTTAGCGAAGCCACGCCCAGTCGTGAAGCGTGATGGCACTTATTTTATGGTTGATGATGATCGTATGCCATTGGAAGAAGGTGAGACGCCAGAAATGCGCTCTGTTCGTTTCCGTACCTTAGGTTGCTATCCATTGACTGGCGCCGTGGAGTCTGAAGCAGACACCTTGCCAGAAGTGATTCAAGAAATGCTACTGACCAAAACATCTGAGCGCCAAGGCCGAGTTATCGATCATGATTCTTCTGGGTCAATGGAGAAGAAGAAAATGGAGGGATACTTCTAATGTCTACCAATATCGTATGGCATGAACATGCCGTAAACAAACAAGAAAGAGCCAAAGCACTTAAGCAAAAACCGGCCGTCATTTGGCTCACGGGCTTATCAGGTTCAGGCAAATCAACTATCGCAAATTTATTAGAAAAGAAACTTTTCTCCGAGCAGCGCAAAACTTATTTGTTAGACGGTGACAACGTGAGACATGGCCTGTGTGGCGACCTTGGATTTGATGATAAAGACCGTGTTGAGAATATTCGCCGCATTAGCGAAGTCTCTAAACTTTTTGTCGATTCGGGTACCGTCATTATCACTGCATTCATCTCTCCGTTTAAAGCTGATCGAGCCTATTGTCGATCACTTCTTGAGACCGGTGAGTTTGTAGAGGTTTTCGTCGACACTCCTATTGAGGTTTGTGAACAACGCGACCCTAAAGGTTTATACAAAAAGGCGCGCAGTGGCGATATTAGTAATTTCACTGGTATTGATTCGGCCTATGAAGCTCCTGAAGCTCCTGAAGTACATTTGCAATATGTAGACGAAAGCCCTGAAGAAACCGCCCAGCGTTTGTTTGATTTACTAGTTGCAAAGGGATATGTGTAATGAGCCATATTCAAATGACACCAGAATTGATTGAAAAGGTGAAAACCATTGCAGTCGAAGCCGGCGAAAAAATCATGCAGATTTATCAGCAAGATTTCGAAATTTACGATAAGTCCGATTCGAGCCCGCTTACAGAGGCCGACTTAGCTGCTCATCACCACATTGTCGATGGTTTACAGGCACTTGCCGAAATCCCAATTTTATCTGAAGAGTCGGCTAATATTCCATGGGACGAGAGAAAAACATGGGTGCGCTATTGGTTAGTCGACCCATTAGATGGCACAAAAGAGTTCATTAAGAAGAACGGTGAATTTACCGTTAACATCGCATTAATCGAATATGGTGAACCCACTTTTGGGGTTGTGCATGCGCCAGCTATCAATAAAACCTATGTCGGTCAGGTTGATTCAGGTGCCTATTGCGAAGAAAACGGCGCGAAAAACGAAATAAAAGCAAAAGCACATCAAACTGGGGACACTTGGAAGGTAGTCGGTAGTCGCTCACATCAAAGTCCTGAGATAAATAAAATCTTAGATGGATTAGATGGCGAAACTGAGCTAGTTGCCATGGGTAGTTCCTTAAAACTGTGCTTAGTGGCAAGTGGCGAAGCGCATTTATATCCGCGAGTTGGCCCTACCAGCGAATGGGATACCGGCGCCGCACATGCCGTAGCGCTTGCAGCAGGTGCTAAGGTGACTGTGTTAGATCCAGACAATCCAATGGACCCCGATGCATCGCCCCTGCGCTACAACCAAAAAGACTCCGTATTAAACCCATTTTTCTTGGTAAGCTTTTAACATGAATAACGAAAACGAATTATTACAAACCGACATTTTGTCGTACTTAGAACAACATGAAAAAAAGGACCTACTTCGATTCCTTACATGCGGCAGTGTAGACGATGGTAAAAGTACTTTAATCGGGCGCTTGCTACATGACTCAAAAATGATTTATGAAGACCAACTTGCTGCGATCACGAAAGACAGCAAGAAAGTAGGAACTACCGGTGAAAAAGTCGATTTGGCCCTACTCGTAGATGGCTTGCAGTCTGAACGTGAGCAAGGCATTACGATTGATGTTGCCTATCGTTACTTTAGTACTGAAAAACGTAAATTCATCATTGCTGACACTCCTGGACATGAGCAATATACCCGTAATATGGTCACCGGCGCATCCACTTGTGATTTGGCGATTATTTTGGTTGATGCAAGAGAGGGTGTGAAAACACAGACTCGTCGTCATTCATTTTTGGTGTCTTTGCTTGGGATCAAACACGTCATTGTTGCAATTAATAAAATGGATTTAATGGAATATCGTCAAGATGTTTACGAACAGATCCAGAAAGACTACATGGAGTTTTCGAAGCAGCTTACAATCCCTGATATTCGTTTTGTGCCAATCTCTGCGCTAGAAGGTGATAACGTTGTAAATCGCAGCGAAAAGACACAATGGTTTAAGGGAGAACTGTTGATGGAATTGCTAGAGAGCATGCAAATCACAGAGCAACAACATAAAGACTTCCGCTTCCCTGTGCAGTATGTCAATCGCCCTCACCTCAACTTTAGAGGCTTCGCGGGTACTATTGTCTCAGGTTCAATAAAGCCTGGAGACGCAGTAACAGCGCTCCCTTCTGGAAAAACGTCGACCGTGAAGAGTGTCTACACTTTTGACGGTGATTTAGAAGAAGGAAATGCACCAAATGCGGTTACCTTAACGCTGAATGATGAAATTGATATTTCACGTGGCGACATGATTGTTAAGTCTGACGCCTTGCCTTTGCATTCAAACGCGTATAAAACGCACATGGTTTGGATGTCTGAAGACGCCTTAATTCCAAACAAACAATATAGCTTTAAATTCGCGACAAAAATGGTGCCCGGAAGCATTGCTAGCATCGACTACCAAATCGACGTGAATACGCTTGAAAAAACCGATGCTTTGCATTTGAATTTGAATGAGATAGGTGTAGCAGATATTAAGCTGACGCAAGATGTTGCCTGCGACCCTTACACTGAGAACAGAAAAACAGGCGCGTTCATCATCATCGACAGATTAAGCAACAGTACTGTTGGCGCAGGAATGATCATTAAAGAGCATGAACTGAATGTGAAATCGCATGAATATTCAGAGTTTGAACTAGAAATGAATGCGTTGGTCAGGAAGCACTTCCCTCATTGGAATGCGATGGACATCAGCAAGTAAGTCTGCTTAAGCCAGATTAGTGGGATATAAGCTTGTTTAGTCATTAAATTGCTATTAAAGATGCAATACGACTAAACAAGCTTTTTTATATCTGCAGGAAATACGCTATTCTAGTGTTTTGAACAATATACACTGTGGCAATTAGCCAATTCATAAAAGGTTGTAACCGTGGCATCGATACCAGTAACAGGACGTAACTAAGCATGTCTTTAGAGCAAATTCTCGTATTGTTTATTTTTGCTGGTACTATTTTTTCTCTCGCATTCACTAACAAACGTCCATCTAGTATTTTTGCAGCCTGTATGCTTTTATTATTGCTCACCCAACAAATCAGCTTTGAAGCAATATTAAAGAATGTCACAAACACGGGCTTAGTGACGCTAGTTTTACTATTATTGGTGAGCCACTCTATCGATAAAACTGCCTTTATAAAGCGCTTGGGCAGAGCGATTGTTAGAAAGTCATTCAAGCAAAGTTTTTGGCGCATGTTTGCCGTCACCTTTAGCTCATCAGCACTGCTCAACAACACGGCTATTGTGGCCAGTTTAATCGGCCCGATTAAACAGAACCAATTGCATGCCCCATCGCGTTTACTCATTCCCCTTTCATATGCGGCAATACTCGGCGGCACCGTCACTTTAGTGGGTACATCAACCAACTTAATTGTTGATAGTTTCTTAATTGAGCATGGCCACCCAGGTTTTAATTTCTTCGATTTTACAATTTTCGGTTTAAGTGCAGGCTTACTGTGTGCTGTATTATTGTTTTTGTTAAGCCCTTTATTACCCAATATCGCAAGCAATGAAAATAGCTACCAGAGTTACTTGTTAGAGGCCGACGTTGAGGCTGATTCAGAACTTATAGGCAAGACGGTAGAGCAAAACCACCTGCGCAACTTGCCTGAACTGTTTTTAATCGAAATTGTACGTCGCAATGTGGTGATCTCACCGGTCACGCCGGATATGCTTATCGAAGAGAATGATAAGCTTATATTCTCGGGTAATGTGAAAAAAATGGACAATATTGCGCATATTAAAGGCTTAACTATGTTCGCTGAAGCCGATGGCCTCTTACGCGACAATTTAACCGAAGTCATTATTTCTAATCGAGCGCCTATCATTAATAAAACCCTCAAAGAAGTGGGTTTCAGAGCGCTGTTTGATGCCGCAGTTGTTGCCATACGACGTGATGGTGAACAAATATCAGGTAAATTGGGAGAGCTGAAGTTGCAGGCCGGTGACTTTCTATTACTCGCCACTGGCGCTGACTTTCAAGGTCGCGACAATATCAACAAAAACTTCTTCGTGGTTTCAGAACAAAAAATTACGCGCAAACTGCAACCTTGGCAGGAAATCTTTACCTTGCTTGGTTTTGTCAGCACGATTGTATTAGCAGCAAGTTCACTATTACCTCTTGCTACTGGCCTACTTTTCTTTATTGCCTGTTTAGCTTTGATAAATGTAAGCTCAATTTCTGAAGTGAAACGCAATCTACCGCTTAATCTGATATTAGTCATTGTGGGTGCGCTAAGCCTTGCCACTGCATTAGAGGAAAGCGGCATCATACTGTTAGCAACTGAAGGTGTATCACCAATAATAGGTGATATGCCGCCTGTCGTCGCTTTAATTGCAGTCTATGTAATGACGCTATTGCTAACAGAGTTTGTTACAAACAACGCAGCTGCAGCACTTATGTTCCCTTTTGCCTACGGTATAGTGCAGGCAATGAGTTTGCCGTTGATGCCTTTTGCATTAGCGGTAGCATTTGCGGCAAGTGCGAGCTTTATTTCCCCCTACGGTTACCAAACCAACTTATTGGTATTTTCAGCAACTAATTACCGATTCAAGGACTTTGTAAAAATGGGTGTACCTATTTCAATCCTATATTCGAGTGTAGTGATTACGATGCTCGCGTGGTTCTACCTATAATTTGCTAAAGCTTGCAGGCGCTATCTTCTTTTACTTTCCACACTAAAGGTTCCCAGAACTCATTGGTTTGCGGACGCAGACGTTTTTCGGTAATAAATTTTGCAGCTAAATAATAAGTTTGATTTGCTTTTACTTCGACTTCAAGTAGCTTTGGTCTTTGGCTTACCACCCTTCTTCTTTTAAGCAAAGGATCATCAATTTGTTCTTGCACTCGCAAAGTATATTTACCGGGTGCTAGGCGATATTTAGCTTTGCTCGATAATACTTTACGGTCATTAATGTGAGTGATTATTAAGCTATATAGGCGTTTTGTTTCGGGGGGCCTAAAAAGCACCGACACTGTGCCGCAAGCATCTTCGCTCAATTCCAGTTTGTTGCTTAATGATGAGACATCTAATTCTTTGCTTAATTCAGCCTGACCTACTTCCAGTCTAAACGCTGGTAGGTACTCTCCATTGACGACACTGGTAAGTTCTAACCTTTCCCCTTTTCTCTCCAAACCAAGAGTAATGCTGTCGCCCGGCGTAATATCTTGTAGCTCGTTGAGTACCTCCCTTCCTCCCTCCATTTTCAAGCCAACCTCATTGATGGAAACAATATGATCACCTTGCTGAATTTTTAAGTGCTCAGCGAAACTTCCTGGGCTAATAGATAAGACCTTTAAGCCTTTATTATCATTCGGCTCCAAAACAAGCCCCAGGTTGGGAGACAAGCTTGCTGGTATTGCTATTTCTATGTGTAAGTCTTCTATATTGCTTCCAGCTTCCTGCTCAGCTTTCGCGACTGCTAACAAGGTCTGTTTAATATTCGTCAGTAAATCATCCATCAGTGCTTTGGACTCTTCAGATGTTTGCAAAGCCATCGCTTGGTTGGAACCAATTAGCACGAAAAGTACAAGCGATATTACTAACTTCATATTTTTCATAATCTTTTTCATTCTTAATCCTTGTGTTAAATAATAATAACTGCGGGTTTATTGTGTTGCTCCAGCATGTTCAAAATGATTTTCTTACGTTGCTCCCAAAGCACAATTTTATGTTCAATACTTTGCTCCTCGAGATACGCAAGTTGGATTTGCTTATCCAACATTTGTAGGTTTCTTTTAGAGCGGAAGTAACCCACTTGTTGAAAAACGTGATCAGGTGCGAGTGCACTAAAACGTTGCTGTAATTCGTTATTCTCTGCAATCGTGGTTGCTAGTGTCGTTTCCATACTTTTCGAATGGTCATCAAACCACGAAGATGGGCTTATGAATGGATACGCTATCACTAGAGTGAAACAAGCGACTAGGGCAATTAATGCCGCCGTGAGCTTATTCACTTTGCGTTCTAAAGCAACTATCTTGCTACTGCCCTGGGCACTAGGCTCAATGGTCTTTTCAGTAAGGTCAGACAAAAAGTGCCTATCTGATTCTGCATCCAATACATCTTCGATTGCTTCCCACGCCGGTTTAACTGTATTGAGATCAGGCCGGGTGTCTAACTCAATCCGGCCTCTAAACTCTCGCAAGTTCTGCAGACGAGATTGACATAATTCACATGAAAGAAGATGTGAGGCCACATTACCAAGGTTTTCCTCTTGGGTATCATTTAAAACATCGTTATATGCTTGTAATTCGCTAGCTGTTGGATGCATTTCTTGCTTCCTCTCGAGTTACTTGTTCACGCAGTTTAAGCATTGTTCTCGCCAGTACCTGTTTTGAAAAACTCTCTGTTTTGTCAAGAAAAGCACCAATTTCTTTATGTGAGTAACCTTCTATTTCATGCAATATCAACACTGTTCTTGCACCGACACTCAGGTCTTTCATAAGTACAAATAAATCATTGCAAGCTTCCCACCATGGTTGGTCAAAGACCGTGTTATTGGCTACATCAAGACTTTGCAACTGGCTCTGTCTTTCTTCATTGGTTTGAGGATTCAGTTCAAGCTCAACTGTAAACTTCTTATGCTTTCTTAGGTAGCCAAGTGCTTCGTTCACCATAATTTGCCTAAGCCAGCCAGCAAAACTGCCATTGTGCTTAAATGCTGCTATATTTGTCAGCACCTTGATAAAACCATTTTGGACAATATCTTCACTCGCACTTTTGCTTGTTGTGATGCGATAAACCAACTTGAAACTTGCGGTAAAAAAGGTTTCATAGATCGACTTTAAAGCTCTTCTGTCACCCGACTGAGCTTTAATGATTATGCTTTTATCAATCCTTTGGCGAAAAGCCGAAAACTCGTTCATTTGAACCTTTTTGTGTGTACTTAAATATTAAGATGTGAACGCGCTCGAAAGCGTTACATTTTTTTGATAAAAACTGAGTATATTAAATAAGTAGCTCTGGAAGTATAAGAGAATACTTAACCAAAGTTGAGTTCAGGAGACTGTTTATAGACGGGACAGAGCTGACTAATACTAGCCCATATTTCTTGTTTTACCTTTTCCTTACCTATTTGACCCGCAATCCAAGCTAAATGGCTTCTTGATTTTAATCCCAAGCCGCTGCTGTTTTGTAAAAATTTATTCGCTTTACGCGCAAGATCATCAAACTGAAAACCGTTTGGGTCAATCACATTCAACTTCATTTGATAGTACAGTTTAGAAAGGCGTCCATCAGCGCTTGTATTGTCTAGTAACTCGTCTCGTTCAGCAATACGCAAGGCTTTTTGATAGTGTTGAGAGGCCAGCTCGCTATTCCCGTTGCGTAAATAGACTTCTGCTAAGCTCCCCCACACTTGGTGAATAGCCAAATCCGGTTGCAGCTTAATAGACTTGAGCTTGTAGTTTAAGGCGCCAACAAAGTCGTGCTCGAACATTAATACTGAACCTAAGTTTTCGTAGGCAAGGTAAGTATTACTAGCTGAATCGATCAGATCCAAATACGTTTGTTTTGCCTTGTCCAATTCACCAAAGCACATTTGCATCGTACCCAAGTTAGCCAATATAACTGGTTGTTTGACGACAAGTGATGCACTTGCAAAACGCTTTGCCGCTGCACGAATATCTCCCTTAGCAAAGTAGTAATTGCCAAGCGTATTCATCGCGCGCCAATGGTCAGGCGCAATTGAAAGGGCCTTTTCTGCATAGACTGCAATGTTTCCATCATCGCTATGCCCTCTTTCACTTGAATCTAACTCGTCACTGGTGGTGAAGACTAGAAGCAGCTCCGCAAATAACGCAAACGCATCAGGGTCAAAGGCGTCATGAACAGAATCGCTTATTGCGCCTCTTAATATTGGCTCCAAATGCTCAACTGCCGCTAACGCCCTTCCCGTTCTCGAGAGCAATTCGGCTTTTGCGCTTATTACTGCCGGCGCCATTGAATTGTATTCCTCTGCTTGCTGACAATACGTAGTCGCTAAAGCCAAAGATGCTGTTTCATCTTTCAGCCAACTCATTTGGACCTTAGCTCTGCAAGCCTCCGCGTAGGCCTGCGCAAAGTCAGGCTGTTCTTGAAAAGCTTGCTTCAATAGTGTTAGCGCTTTGTCTAGGTCTTGGTATGAGTGAGCAAAGTAAAGCGTATCTTTAGCTTCTAAATATTTTTGCATGCTTGTTTTTGAAATAGCAGATGCTAGGGCTACTTTTTCGCCACTCACAAATTGCTTTAGGTGAGCATGAAGACGAGCCACTAAAATAGAACTGCTCTCACCTAGTAGACCTTGATGGACAACTTGATCGAAAATAAGGGCTCGATTTGATGCATGAGCCATTTCCATTTGAATAGATGCATAATGCGTTGATTCCAGCATAGACAAGTGCAATACACCGTGAACCTGCCACTTTTTGAGTATTTCGGGTAGAGACATCTCGGCAGTTTGTTGTTCGGTAACCATCACCGCGCCTATAAAATCGGTACTATGCAGTACATCGACTAACTGAATCCCAATATGTTTAAGCTCATCTTGAGTTTGGATAAGCAACAATGCTTTACCAAGCGGATTATCAATAAGTCGTTTATTTGTTGATTCTAAGGGAGCGACTAGTGATAAAGCAGAAGGATCAGATGCTTGTTTTGAATGCCCAGTCAGGTAAATGGCGAAAGCGCATATAAAAAGAAAAATAACGCTAAAAAGTACTACTTTGGCGCGTGTTCTGCCCCTTGCCAAAGGCGCTGATTTAATCTTATCGGTTTCGTTGTCTTCTGCACTCTGACTAGCCAATTCACTTTCGATTTGAAAATCAGCAACTCGCTCAAAGGGTGTGCTCTCACTAGAGAGGTAGATTGTGTGAGCTTCAACCTGAAGTGCTTTTGCTACTCTCGCTAAGTTATGGGTTGAGACGGCGCGCTCTCGAAAGACCTTGCTAACAAGATCTTTAGGGATCTTTTCTAATCCCTCGCTCTCAGCTATTTTTGATGCAAGAGCAAACTGCGTTTCAATACCTGCGTCTAGCATTGCTGCCTCTAGCTTGACTCTAGATGCTTTTATGCCTCGCTTTCTCTTTCTCGTTTCCATGAATTGAGTGTGTGGTTTGATTTAGCATTTTTTGATGACTACATCATATACAAGCAAACTTTTATATGCACGTTTTTTAAACGCATCCAGCACATTAAACAATCAATCTATTGCCTTAATTCCAGACCTAATGATTCAAATTCGCTCAGTTGACATGTCGTCACTTAACGGCAGTTAAGACTAACAAGCAGTCAATTAGGGTCTTGAGGCTTTGTTTAATGAGTTGATATCCAGTATACCTAGAGTGAAAAATAAAGTGTTTAAAAAAACACCTACTCACAAAGCCAAAACAGGGAAAGAAAATGAAAACCAAAAAGTCACTTATAATATGCTTCGTCAGCGCTTGCGTATTCTTCTTGAGCGCATGTCAGAGCACCTCTGGCGGCGATGACAAACTTGGCTGGGGAACAAGAGCTATTATCTGTACTGGTGGTGGTATCGCTGGCGCCTATGTGGGTAAAAAACTTGCTGAGAAATTCTTTGAGAAAACAGACCGCGTGTATTCAGCAAAAGAAATAGATACTTACACGAAAGGCTTTCAATTGGGCTTGTTTCTAACCTTTTGTAAGCTTGCTGACTATGCTGGCAACACGATATATAAAAAGCTGTCCGAAGAAGGTGAAAAGCGACGTCGTGAACAAGTGCTTCAAGCTGCTTCTTCTGCACAAGTGACTACTTATGAAGATCCCAGCAACCCTAACCTGAGAGGAACGGTAAAACCGATTAAAACCTATGCTGAAAGTGCGCTAAACAGAGAGTGCGTTGATATTGAAGATACTTTGGTTGACGGCAGTAGCTCTGAAAGTGTTTATGTTAAGTATTGTAGAAGCTTACCAAACGGTCCATACCAACCGGTCACTGTGTAATAATATGCTTCGCTTTGTCATTTTTCTCGGCTTAAGTTTGTGCTTTGCGAACTACGGTAATGCCGCCAACATAAGTGTTGAAACCAAAAATGGTCGCCAAGTCTTAATATACAATGGCGCAGTAGAATCGGGCGATGCAAAACGGGTTCGATACTTTCTTCGCAACCGGCGTGTTGATGAGGTCTGGTTGAAATCTGGCGGCGGTGTGCTCATGGAAGGTGTTCAGATAGGTTTATACTTAAGAGAAGCTGGCACGATGGTTAAGGTAAAAAGCGGCGATTCTTGCGCTAGCTCATGCACAGTGGCTTTCTTAGGTGGATTGATCAGGACTATAGAACGTGGTGCTAAATATCAAGTACATGCATATTCTGGTGTTCTCTATGGCATTCCGCGCAGACGAGGCGAGTCACAAGCGCAACTTGAGCAAAGAGTACTCTCCAACCCGCAAGCCTATTTGCAGGCTGTCGCCAAAGAGCAAATGCGTCAAAAAGGAGTAAGTTGGGCTAGTCGACTATTTGTGTATTACCGGCTAATGATACAACCCGCACCTCGAGCAAGGCTTTACTCTATTTCAAATTCAAGCGAAGCAAATGGTATAAAGCGAGCTCTTGCTAGGTATGGAGACAGGGCCCTCCAGTTATACCTGGAAAAGCAAATGCCTGTCGATGTTGCCCGCATTCAAAAAGAAGGTATCAGCGCAGCGCACGAAATTACAATGCGCCTAGAGCGCGATGCAATGCAAAACATGTTAGTTGGTTTGAATGCTCTCAATGATCAGAACATGCTTAAAAGACGTGCTCCAGAAGCGATAAGGATACTTAAAATTATGTTTGAAAGCCGTATCCTAGCCACCAGCGATCTTAGCCTTGAAACGCTCTCAGAATATGGATTTACTAATGTACCAATACCGAACTAAATATCGCGGACGCAAAGTAGTGGCGGCTATGCTCTTCAGTTGCTTAATGTTAGCAAGCTGCGTCAGTACAGAGCTTAATAGTCAACTCGGCACGGAAGTGGTAGGTAAAGGGTCACAGATAGAATTTACATGGGATGCAGATCACCCCTTTGCACAGCAGTACGCAAGACAAAACATAGTGCTTGTCGCCGAATACCTTGAACTTGACCAAAGTGGGCGTTCAAAGCCAGTAAGGCAAGTATTGTCACGCTCAAATAACCAATTTGCAGAAATACGCAAGAAAGTATTTTCCTTACCTCATCAATTACGCTCTATCCCAGCCTCATCAAACGTCTGTCTTTATTTACAAATGAATCGCCAAGCGATACCTCTTCGAAATGCAGGCAAATTCGATACCGCTCGTTTTAAGTACGCTGAATGGTCACAACTTGTCGCTACCAGCACTGGCAGGCGCTTATTATCTCAAGACATCGCCACAGCGGAACGCAACTTAGCAATAGCAGAACGTAATTTGGAAACGTCCTTGAATCAACAAAACCAATCCATTGACGACTTCAACCAACAACTTGCATCTGAAAATCTTGCACAAGCAATAACCATATATGACGCAAGTGATTGCAAAAACATCACAGTCGCGGCAACAGAACAAAGTAAACCTTTCGACGTTCTCGAAATAGAGCAGCATTTACCCACAGCCCTAAATGTGTGTGCCGCTCGCGCATTTAATAGCGTTCGCTTTGCTGAAGCGATAGCTAAACAGGAAATACCCTCCGTACGACTGCTACCTTCGATTATAAAACTCAACAAAACAAACCTCGATGCATTAATTGGGAGATTAGATAGCCAGCGCAAGCAGCAATTACAAATTTTTACCCAATCGTTTCTACGCTTCGTGCAAAATACAAACTCAAACTTCAAGCCCGAAATAGGTAGTCGTAACGACCTGCTTCCTGTGAGTGAATATACCTATCAAAGACAAGATGCTGTTTTGAGGGCGCTGAGCGCTAGTCAGGTTGCAAATGAAGCCCAACTAACGCTCGGCGTAGAAGTTGTCAGTAATGAACTTGAGGAATTTAAAAGCTGTGTAGTAGAGGGACAGCAACAGTTAAAAACGAAATATGAAGCTTGGCAAAAACGCCTCGCTTCAAGCCCGAACAGAATTGATGCCAAAACTCAGTTTATTGTACAAAAGTGTGAAAGCATGTTTACTGACAATCAACAGCGGCTACGTCAATTTAAACAGCAAGAAGAAGCCGCAGATGAAACCTTAACGAAGTTGCAAGCTCGCTTCGACCAACTTGGCTTAGCACCGAACCTGCCTACTCAGTCAGCAGCGCTAAACGAGCAAGTTTGCAGCCTATCGTCATCGCCCTAGATTAAATAAGTAGACTATTTCTTAGTTGGCTTTTGCTCAATGATCACATCAGCGTATGAGCGTAGTTTCTTCTTCTTTCGGATTGCCGCAAATGGATCTTCAGTGGACTTGTTCTTGCTAACACTCTTTGTCTCTCGCTCAGCCGAGGTCGCTTTATCTGAACGAGATTGACTATCCGACGATAAGCTCGCTTTCCATCTTATGATTTTTTTTAAAGCCGAGTTAGATTGCTCCGACTCAATCTGCTTTTGTTGCTTTTTATATTTATTAAACAAGTGATTACAGGTAAGGAAAACCCCAATACTCAGCGCCCAAATAGCCCACTTCACTGCAAAAGATAGCCCTATGTTTGTGGGGTTTTCTTGAAGCTCGTTATAACGAAGATAATCATCATGCACTTGTCCCACTACGAATATAAACGCGACGAGTAAGATGAGACTAATGATAAAGAATTTGTACTTTCGCCACAGTAAACCACTTAATATAATGTTGATAATTTTATTCATGACTTACCCAAAAATACCGATACCTAGCACAGCAAGCACTGCCAGTATCCCTTTTTCTTTAATGGTAGAATAAATCTTGGCTTCTTCTTCCTGAACAATCACTTCCAGCTGTTCTTCGCTGAAATCTTCTGGGTTCTTTTGGGCCAACACGATGCGTGTCTCAGCACGCGATATCGCTTTATCACGGATCGCATCTTTGAACTTTGTGTTTACTTTCTTAAATGGGTTCACTCATTTACCTCTCGTTGAAACACGATTATACATACACTTCTGCCATTTTACCCATATCCTTCGTTTCATAATGTTTCATTGCGAAAAAAGATGGTATCGTACAAAACATACACTTAAGACCATCACAAATGAGCTCAATATGCTAAATCAGATCCGCGAGAAAGCCGCTAAACCAATGACGCTATTATGCTTATTCAGCGCTGGGCTGTATTTGCTGCTCGGACAAGCGGCTTTAGCAAAGAGTGATTCATTGGTACTGCCAGAATACGTTTACACAGCGCACGCTGATCCGCTTCAGCAAGCAAAAGATACGCTACAAAAAGCAAAAAAACAGAATAAACTAGCCTTACTCGTCCTTGGCGCAGAGTGGTGTCATGACAGTGTTGGCCTAGCAAGCAACTTCTCTAAACCAGAAATGCAAACAATCTTAGCAGCACAATATGAAACAACGTTCATTGATGTCGGCTACTTGGAAGACAGACGAGATGTTACGAACTTTGTCGGCTACCCTAACTATTTTGCGACGCCTACCGTACTGATTGTGAATCCAGATACCAATGACGTCATAAATGTGCAAAGCCTTAGAACGTGGCAAAGTGCTTATAGTGTTGAATTTGACGAGTATATTTCGCATTTCTCTCAATGGAAAAAAGAAAGTGTGACCGCGGGAACAAGCACCGATACTACCTCTGCTTCAAATGATGCACTTGCGTTGTTCGAGAAACAGCAGAGCGCGCGTCTGCAAGACGCTTACAAAATACTCGGGCCTATGCTTGAAGCGAGTGATGATGTGCGAGCGAATAAAGATACCGAACTTGCTGCCAACTACGATAAAGATACATTTTATGCACTTTGGGACGAAGTGAAAGTCTTTAGAACCTCTGTGCAAAAGAGCATCCATGAAATGCGTAATCAGACCACCCTCGATACTAAAACAGTGAAAAAATTAAACGCGAGTGCTCCGCAAAAGCAATCATGGGAATGAACGACTCTCCTTTAACAGGACGCAAATTTGTGGACTTATAAGCAATTAGTCTGACTTATTTAAAACAAACTCATATAAGGCGCGTTTTCCAGTTGATAATCATGCATAACTTGGATACCATTCACGCACTTAAACAAATTAGACAATCATGACTATTACAAATTTCGGCCACCATCATCACGTAAACGCATAACCTTTCAGGTTCGTGCTGGAAGGGTATTGTTTCCTTTCCATGGCCATTTAGAAATTTGAAGCCCTCGGAAGGAAACTTTCGGGGGTTTTTTGTTTGCTTAGGCAAGCCAAAACGGAGTTTTAGTAGTAATACTTTTAAAAAATGTAAAAGGAAGAAGTAATGAGCGATAGCAAAAGACTGAAAATAGCAGTGCAGAAGAAAGGTCGCCTTAGCGACGATAGCATTGCCTTATTGAAAGCCATCGGCATCAAATTGCAAATAAGAGATCGATTATTGATAGCTCATTCAACTAACCAGCCAATTGACCTCTTGTTAGTGCGCGATGACGACATCCCAGGTTTGGTTATGGATGGCGTAGTCGACATGGGTTTTATCGGTGAAAATGAACTGGAAGAGAAGATGTTAGAACGCCAAGCATCCAAACGTCCAGCAGAGTTTCAAACACTACGACGCCTTGACTACGGCGGCTGTCGTTTATCTATCGCGATACCGAACGAAATGAAATATACCGGTATCGAATCCTTAAATGGTACCAAAGTAGCAACGACTTACCCCTACCTTCTTGAGCGCTATTTTACTGAGCAGAATATCGATGCTAGCGCAGTCATGTTGACGGGCTCGGTTGAAGTTGCTCCGCGCGCTGGAGTTGCGGATGCTATTTGTGACCTCGTATCGACAGGTGCGACATTAGAAGCTAATGGTTTGCGTGAGCAAGAAGTTATTTTCGAGTCAAAAGCGGTATTGATTCAAAAAGCTCAGCCTTTAAGCGAAGACAAGCAAGCATTGATTAATCGTCTATTACCTCGCATCGACGGTGTTATGCAAGCCAAAGAAAGCAAATACATTATGCTTCATGCGCCAAAAGCGTATTTGGAACAAGTGAAAAGCTTGTTACCAGGAGCCGAGGACCCGACAGTACTGCCATTAGCTGGTAATGAAGAAGCGGTCGCTATTCATGTCGTCAGCGCCGAAACACTGTTTTGGGAAACGATGGAAAAGCTAAAAGCCCTAGGTTGTAGCTCCATCTTGGTAATGCCAATTGAAAAAATGATGGGGTAAGAGTCATGTCGTCGCAATCAATTATTGAATGGGGCACTTTAAGCACGCAAGCACAAGCCGACGCGCTTAGCCGTCCGGCAATGAAGGACAGCGTATTGCTGCGTGATACTGTGACTAAAATAGTCAGCCAAGTTCGCGAAAACCAAGACAGTGCTGTACTGGCGTATACCAAAGAATTTGATGGTGCTGAGTTAAGCTCATTGCGTTTAGATCCAGATTTGATCGAAAACGCGGAGAGCGAAATCAGTGACGCTGTAAAGTCAGCAATTGATACGGCTTATGCCAACATTAAGTGCTTTCATGAGGCACAGCGTCCCCAAGACATTCGGATTGAAACGGCACCTGGTGTGATCTGCGAACAAAAGCATGCCGCACTAGAAAAAGTAGGCCTTTATATCCCTGGTGGGAGTGCGCCTCTACCTTCTACTGTACTCATGCTAGGCGTGTCTGCTCAAGTTGCAGGGTGCGAGTTACCTATTCTTTGTACTCCACCATCACCGCAGGGTGTTATCGCTGCCGAGATTCGCTATGCTGCAAAGAAATGTGGCATTCAACACATTTATCTTTGTGGCGGCGCTCAAGCTATTGCTGGCATGGCATTTGGCACCGAGACTATTCCTAAGGTAGATAAAATATTTGGTCCGGGTAATAGCTTTGTGACAGAAGCCAAACAACAAGTCAGTCAGGCATTGGGTGGCGCAGCTATTGATATGCCAGCGGGCCCTTCAGAAGTTTTGGTCATTGCCGACGCAAATGCGAATGCAGCATACGTTGCCGCAGATTTATTGTCACAAGCTGAGCACGGCGCCGATTCACAAGCCGTTTTAGTGTGTGATAACCAAGCACTTATCGAACAGGTACAACAACAAGTCTTGTTACAGCTCGCTCAATTGTCTCGTCGAGATATTGCTGGGCAAGCTGTTGAGCATAGTCGTTACATCCTAACAGCCGATATTGAACAATCAGTAGAGGTCAGCAACGCTTATGCTCCGGAACACTTGATTGTGCAAACGGATAACGCCAGAGAGTTACTCGCGACCCTAAAACACGCAGGCAGTATTTTCGTAGGCGCATATTCGCCTGAATCAGCCGGCGATTACGCTAGCGGTACTAACCACGTATTGCCTACCTATGGTTATGCGCGGAATTACTCTAGTTTAGGCTTACTTGACTTTATGCGTCGCTACACGGTTCAAGAACTTAGCTATGATGGCCTGAATAACATTGGCCAGGCGATTATGGATTTAGCTGACGCTGAAGGACTTGATGCTCACAGAAACGCGGTTAAAGTGCGCCTTTCGAACATTAACGAGCAAAGTCGTTCGGGAGAAAACCCATGAGCGAGTGGCTTGAAGCACTTACCGTTAACTATGTAAATGAATTGACTCCTTATGAATCTGCGCGTCGTTTATTTGCTGGCTCTGGCGCTGACGCAAAACAAGTGTGGATGAATGCGAACGAGTCGCCGTTCCATCGTGACTATGAAATCGATACAGCAATATTCAATCGTTACCCCGACTGTCAACCGGACACTGTCGTCAACGCGTATGCTGACTATGCAGGTCTCAAGCCTGAACAAACACTAGTGACACGTGGCGCTGATGAAGGAATCGAATTGGTAATTCGCGCTTTTTGCGAGCCAGGCCAAGATAGCATTCTTATTTGTCCACCAACCTATGGCATGTATGCGATAAGTGCTCAAACCTTTAATGTGGGTGTAGAACGCGCGCCATTGCTTGCAGACTTTAGCGTAGATATCGACGCTGTATTGTCATATGTCGGTAAAGTAAAAGTTGTCTTTATTTGTTCACCGAATAATCCAACTGGAACGAGCGTCCCTCAAGAAGATATCGTAAAAGTACTCGCCGCTTATAAAGACAAAGCAATCATTGTACTTGATGAAGCTTATATCGAGTTTGATAGTGAACAAACACAAAGCCAATTGTTAGCGCAGTACCCTAATTTAGTATTACTAAGAACGCTATCCAAAGCCTTTGCGCTTGCTGGTTTGCGCTGCGGGTTCACCCTTGCGTCACCAGATATTATTCAAACCTTGCTCAAAGTGATTGCGCCCTACCCGATCCCAGCGCCAGTAGCGCAGATAGCGGGTCAGGCATTACAGTCGAGAAACCTAAGTGCGGTGGCTAAAGATGTTGAGTTCTTAAAAACTGAGCTATCGCAATTACAAGCCGCACTAAGTAAGGTCGGTGACATTCAAATCGTAGGTGATATTAAAGCCAACTTTGTATTGTTCAGAACCCAGAAAAAAAACGAATTAATGAAGCACCTTGTTGACAACAAAGTACTCATACGCGACCAATCAAAACAAATTGCGCTAGAAAACTGTCTCCGAATTAGTATTGGTGACAAAGCTCAAAATCAAACATTATTAGCATTAATTACTGCATTTTTTGCTAACGAGGCAAAGTAACATGACCCAAGAAGCTATTCTTTTTATCGACCGTGACGGCACTCTTGTTGAAGAACCAGCAATAGACAAACAACTCGACAGCTTAGAAAAGCTCGTTTTCGAACCGAATGTCATACCTGAACTGCTCAAGCTTCAAGCCGCTGGTTTTAAACTTGTGATGGTATCCAATCAAGACGGCTTGGGCACGGACAGTTTTCCTACGGCAAACTTCGATCTAGCTCATAATGCCATGATGAACGTGTTCACCAGTCAAGGTGTGCACTTTGAAGATGTACTGATATGCCCTCATTTTGACGAAGACAATTGTACCTGCCGAAAGCCAAAACTCGGTTTGGTCAAGGACTATTTGCAACAAGGTAAAGTTGATTTTACACGCTCGTTTGTCATCGGCGACCGAGATACTGATATTCAACTGGCAGAAAATATGGGTATTGTGGGTATTAAATATGACCCTACTAATAATACTTGGCCAATGATCACACAAAGCTTATTGATCACAGAGCGCACTGCTGAAGTAGTCAGGACCACCAGCGAAACCGACATCAAAGTGAAGGTCAACTTAGACAGTAAACAAAAACCAGAAATCCACACTGGCTTAGGTTTCTTTGACCACATGCTCGATCAAATCGCCACGCATGGTGGTTTTTACTTAAACGTGAGTGTTGACGGTGATCTGCATATCGATGACCATCATAGTGTAGAAGACACTGCCTTAGCCTTGGGTGAATGTTTAAAGAAAGCCTTGGGCGACAAGCGCGGTATTGCGCGTTTTGGTTTCGCATTACCAATGGATGAGTGCAGAGCAGAATGCATCATGGACATTTCAAATCGTCCACACCTTAAGTTTGATGCTGAGTTTACGCGTGAATCTGTTGGTGATATGGCGACCGAAATGGTGCCGCACTTCTTCTATTCGATTGCGCAAACCATGGGCCTGTCATTGCACTTGTCTACGACGGAAGGTAACGCACATCATCAAGTTGAAAGTCTGTTTAAAGTATTTGGCCGTGCTTTGCGACAAGCAATCACCAAGCAAGGTGATGCACTGCCGAGTACCAAAGGAGCGTTATAGTGGCAAACTCCTTAGTTATTGTTAATACGGGTTGTGCCAATATTTCCTCGGTCAAGTTTGCGTTTGAACGTTTAGGAACGCAAGTAGAGGTTTCAGATGATACTGCGGTTATCGCGAAAGCCCAGCGCGTTCTTTTACCCGGAGTGGGTGCTGCTCCGGCCGCAATGTCTAGCATTCGTAGCAAAGGCTTGGTCACTTGCTTACAAAACCTGACTCAGCCAACTTTAGGCGTCTGTTTAGGTATGCAATTGATGGTCTCTGATTCTGAAGAAGGTGAATTTGGTAAAACAGATTTGACCGCTTGCTTAGATCTCATCCCTGGTCGTGTACAACGCATGCAAGTGGGTAACTTGCGCTTGCCTCACATGGGTTGGAATCGGGTGACGAGTAAATATGACAACCCCTTATTTGCTGATATTCCTGATGGCGAGCACTTTTATTTTGTACACAGTTTCGCGGTTGAAGACTATGCACATACTCTTGCGACTTTCCGGTATGATTCAAGAATAGATGCGCCTAATTTCTCAGCAGCTATCCATCGCGATAACTTTTTTGGCGTACAGTTTCACCCTGAACGTTCAAGCGATGCTGGTGCTCAACTACTTAAGAACTTCATTCAGTTGTAAAGGACAGATATGATCATTCCCGCGATAGATTTAATTGAAGGAAAAGTGGTTCGTCTATATCAAGGCGATTACGAACAAACTACAGAGTACAAACTCGACCCTATTGATGTTGTCAATCAATATGCTGATGATGGTGCGCAATGGCTGCATATTGTCGACTTAACGGGTGCCAAAGACACTGCGAAACGTCAACTTCAGCTCATTTCAGATATGGTAGCAACCAAGCGAATGAGATTTCAGAGCGGCGGCGGTGTGCGCACCAAAGCAGATGTACAAGGTTTATTAAACGCTGGGGTTGAGAGAGTTGTCATTGGTTCATTAGCAGTTACACAACCTGAGTTAGTCGAAGCTTGGATGCAAGAATTTGGTCCTGAGCACATCGTTCTCGCTCTTGATATCAATATTGATGAACAAGGTAACAAATTCGTTGCAACTCACGGATGGCAGAAAGACTCTGGCGTATCTATCGAAACACTTATTAAGCGTTACTCTAAAGTCGGTTTACAACACGTTTTGTGTACGGATATTAGTCGAGATGGTACGCTACAAGGTGCTAATGACAGTCTTTATTCAGAAGTTGCTAAGCAGTTTCCAGACATTCAGTGGCAAGCGTCAGGCGGTATTGGAAACCTGAAAGATATTGAAGTATTAAAACCCACAAATGTGGCTGGTGTTATTTTAGGAAGGGCCTTGCTGGAAGGCAAGTTTACTGTGAAAGAAGCGATTGCCTGTTGGCAAGATTAGTCACGCCATAGAGCGAAATGATGGGCAGGGCAACTCGCCTATTGTTAGTGGGCTTAAATCACGTAAAATAGCGGCTTATAAAATAAGTAGAATTTGGCAGTTAGCCAACAACAAGTATTAGGAATTAAACATGGCAGTGTTCGGTACGGTTTTTATGCCAGAAATGGCTATAACCACATTTGAAAATGATACATGGAGCGAGACGAAGTTTGTCTCCTCCGAAAGCATTCCAATGCATCCTGGCGCGCATGTCCTGCATTATTCGAGCACTTGCTTCGAGGGTTTAAAAGCATTTCGCCATGATGATGGCGGTATTTATGTGTTTAGAATGGACCAAAACCTGAATCGTTTCGAACAAAGCAGCCAGTTATTGAACTTGCCAGCGATAGACAAAGCACAAGTTGAACAAATGATTTTGAGCATTGTTGGTCAGTATGCGAGTGATGTACCTGAACCTCCGGGCTCAATGTATATTCGCCCTACGCATGTGGGTACAGAAGCTTCCATTGGAAAAGCTGCAGCTCCCTCTCTTACATCTTTGCTATACGTATTACTATCGCCGGTTGGCGATTACTTTACAGGTGGCGCAAAGCCTCTACGATTATTACTTGATGAAACCGGGATGCGCTGTGCACCGCATATGGGCATGATCAAAAGTGGTGGTAACTATGCTAGTGCTCTAGGTCCTATTTTAGCGGCACGCAGCGAAGTACAAGCGGATCAAATATTATTCTGTCCAAATGGTGATGTACAAGAAACTGGCGCCGCTAATTTCATTCTGATTGACGGCAATGAAGTCATTACCAAAGCTTTAGATTCTAGCTTCTTACACGGCGTAACAAGAAGCTCAATCCTCACCCTAGCTGCGGATTTAGGCATGACCGTTAGTGAACGAAATATCAGCGTTGACGAATTATTAGAACGTGCAGCAAAACCTGGGGTCGAAGCGGCTTTATCCGGCACGGCAGCTGTGTTAACCCCAGTCGGCACATTCATTCATAACGATAAAGAATATCAAGTTGGCAATGGTGAAGCGGGTCCGACAACGCAGAAGTTGAGACAAGCACTGAATGATATTCAATGGGGCAAAGCCCCTGACAAGCATAATTGGTTAGTAAAGGTAAAATAAGAACCAATAGTTAAATACAAAAACCCGATAAGAAGAGTTATTCATGCTTGCAAGAAGAATTATACCCTGCCTAGACGTTCGCGATGGTGTCGTGGTCAAAGGCGTCAAATTTCGTAATCACGAGATCATAGGCGATATCGTGCCATTAGCTCAACGCTACGCGAAAGCCGGCGCTGATGAATTGGTATTTTATGATATTACAGCCTCTAGTGACCAACGAGTGGTTGATAAAAGCTGGGTATCTAAGATTGCCCAAGTTATCGATATTCCGTTCTGTGTCGCCGGCGGCATCAAAACTGTAGAAGATGCAGGTAGAATTCTTGAGATGGGTGCAGACAAGATATCTATTAACAGTCCTGCGCTGACAAACCCAAACCTGATCAAAGAGCTACATGACACTTTTGGTCAGCAGTGTGTGGTTATTGGTGTTGATAGTTTTTTTAATGAAAAAACTCAACAGTACGAAGTTTACCAATTTACTGGGGACGAAACCCGCACGCAAAAAACCAGTTGGCAAACGCTAGATTGGATAAAAGAAGTCCAAACGAAAGGCGCTGGTGAAATCGTACTTAACTGCATGAACCAAGATGGCGTGCGTAAGGGTTACGATATCAAACAACTAGCAGCAGTGAGAGAGGTTTGTCACGTACCTTTGATTGCCTCCGGCGGTGCCGGTGAAATGCAACACTTTGCTGATGTATACAAACAAGCTGATGTAGATGGTGCACTAGCGGCTTCAGTATTCCACAAATCTATAATCGACATACCTGAATTAAAGGCCTGGCTGTCTCAGCAAGGTATAGAGATGCGTTCTTAAAACGACTCTCAAAAGGACATATTATGAAAATAACACAAGATAATGTTGCACAGCTTGCATGGGAAAAAATGGATAATTTACTCCCAGCCATAATACAAGATGCTCACACTGGCAGAGTATTAATGCAAGGTTACATGGATCAGGCAGCACTCAATCATACCTTGAGCTCTGGGAAAGTTACCTTTTTCAGCCGATCTAAGCAACGCCTTTGGACAAAAGGTGAAACCTCCGGCAATACTCTTGATTTAGTGGATATTTCTGCAGATTGCGACTTTGATTCTATATTGGTCCTCGCGAATGCAAATGGCCCTACCTGCCACACTGGTGCAACGACCTGTTGGTTTAACAGTGAAGCACCGACTATGACCTTCATCGCTGAACTAGAAAATGTATTGGCTGAACGCAAAGACGCCGATCCATCGACAAGTTATACTGCTCAGTTGTACAGTAAAGGGATTAAACGAATTGCGCAAAAAGTAGGTGAGGAAGGCGTTGAAACTGCACTAGCAGCTACCGTTCAAGACTTAGAAGAGTTAAAGAATGAATCAGCCGACCTACTCTACCATTTGATTGTATTGCTACAAGCGAGCAATTTATCTTTAAATGATGCGATTGATGTACTGAAAGCTAGACATAAATAAGGCATCGCTATAAAACGACAAAGGCGGCACAGATAACTGGTCGTCTTGTTGCATTTTACATTACTGTTTTATTAGTTTTGAAATACTGCTCAGAGTAAACAAACTTTCTCGATACAACAGATTCATCGCGCTATTTAATAATGAACTTTAAGTAGAATTTGACCGTTTTATAAGTCATACCAATAATTTTTAAAGCGCACCCGCAATATGCTAAAACAGACTCCGCACAAGAGTACCATCTCTTCTGTCATCATTTTCCTATCTATTATTTTGCAAAGTTATTCTGCTCTAGCGT
This sequence comes from Alteromonas sp. W364, assembly GCF_031846205.1. Taxonomy (NCBI): domain Bacteria; kingdom Pseudomonadati; phylum Pseudomonadota; class Gammaproteobacteria; order Alteromonadales; family Alteromonadaceae; genus Alteromonas; species Alteromonas sp. W364. Next base: position 181,390 of record NZ_JAVRID010000009.1, read on the forward strand.
TGCAAAAGCCGTTGGAACAGCCCGTACTAGAGGCAACAGAGCTAGATTCTACTTTATCCTTACAAAATATCGCTCTAAAAATAGATAAACGCATTGCCAACATGAAAATACTGGCGAATACCATCGCCAACGATACACATATTCATCAGTGGGTTGACGCTGGGCACCCTGAAGTTCAAGAAAAGATACTACTCGAAAAACTAGCGTACGTTGTAGGAGAATATGAACTGACCAGTGCTTCATTCGCCGACACGCAGAGCAACAAGTACTGGAATCATGAGGGTTTTCTGCGTGTATTGGATCCGAAAATTGATACCTGGTACTTCAATTACCTCGCCAGTAATCAACAAGACTTAATCAGCGTTTATCACGACAAGAACAAACATCGTGTTGATTTGTATGTCAACTATCGGCAAGAGAATGGTCTGGGTTTATCTGGCATAGCAACTTCTTTTGATGGTGTTGTTAGTATGCTCAGTAACTCGGAACTAAACCAGTTTGGCGAACTATTTATTGTTGACAGTTTGGGCAAAATCCAAGTACACAATGACCCTGACATTGCCGGCAGTAGTTCACTGGAGGCAAAGTTTGGTAGCGATATTGCGACGGTATTGTTGCGCAAGCAAACCGTTAACCAAATACGACACGAACAAGACAAAAATGTGTATCTAGCATCGGCACTGATCCCAAGCATGAGTTGGTTCGTGTTGTTTCAAAGCAAGATTAATCATGTAGACCAGCTACAATGAAAAACGACGCCCCTTTTTATTCTCGCTTGGTTTGCGTAAACGCCCCTAAAAGGCTAAAGTCAAAACATAAACTAAAGTTTAAGTACTGAGAAAAATGGAAAAGAAAAACAATCAATTAGTTTTTCAGGATATTGAAAACCGTTCAAGAAATGGCGCCTTCATTTACGGCGCGGCATGGTTTTTGATCAGTTTTGGTACCGGCTTTATCGACACCGCTCCAGTCGTTTTTTACTCGATTTTATCAGGCTTTGTTATTCTTGGCGCAGGCCGCTTATTGATTACGCAGTTAAGAGCTAAAACCAAACTCATTCCATTTAAGTTTTGGGTTGCAAGTATTTATATTAGTGCCGTTGTCCCCGCACTGATGACCAGCATTTTATTCTCACTAAGCTTTGTCAATCCGCTTTTCGAACCTATGTTCAACTATCTGTTAATGACCTTATTCGCCATTATCAGCGGTGGATTAGTCAACTTTTCACCCCGTTCGGACCTCTCTTACACGTATTTAACCGCGTTAGTTACTCCGCCCTTTATTACCAGCGCGTTTTTTTCAACGTCCCACTATTTGGAGGGAGCAATGCTTGTTACTTATGGCTTGTTTATGATGGCTTTGAGTAGACGACTAGGACAGGAGTATGAACAACGGGTTAGACAGCAAATAGAGCTTGAACGTATCAATAATCAAGACAGCCTAACGGGTGTTAGCAATCGAAGAGCCTTCGATTATAGGTTCGCACAGGAGTGGAAAACACAAGTACAAGCTAAAGCTCCCTTGTCTTTACTCGTCATTGATATCGACTTTTTTAAAAATATTAATGATACCTTTGGTCATGCAGCGGGCGATGAAGTGATCAAACAAACAGCTAATGAAATTGCGTGTGTATTTAAGCGGCAATCTGATGATGTTGCTCGAATTGGCGGTGAAGAATTTGCTGTTATTGTGCCAAATACTGCGCACTACTTGGTTGTTCAGCTAGCTGAAAAAATCCGTAGAAAAGTGGAAAAAGCACCTATTGAATTTGATGATGAACATCTTTCAGTTGAAGTCAGCATAGGAGTGGCAACTTGCATTCCTAAGGAAGAAACAACCACAGAGCTATTATTCAAACACGCTGATAGCTGTTTATACAAGGCCAAAAACACAGGCCGTAATCGCGTTATCGCAGAAGAAATAGTATAATTCGAGTCAAAAAATAAAATTTTTTAATTTATATTTTTCATAGACTTATATGAAAAATTTAATTTTTCATATAAAACTTTCTTGAAATTCAAGGTTCCATACCTACATCTATATTGTGAACGCCGAAAGGGTCACAAAAACCGCCGCCGATTAATCGGGGCAAATTATTAAAAACATATTGCTTAAATGAAAAAGGATATGACTATGCGTACTATCGATCTATCTCCACTTTACCGTTCTTTTATTGGTTCAGACCATCTCGCATCTATGATAGATGCCGCAGCCCGGAACGAGAAACAAAATACATACCCTCCATACAACATTGAGCTGTTGGAAGAAGACAAATACAGAATTACCATGGCAGTAGCTGGCTTTTCAAAAGAGAACGTCGTTATCGAAGTTCAGGAAAACACCCTACTGGTCAGTGGTAAAAAAGAGCAAGCCCCTGAAGAAAAGAGAAAATTTCTTCATAAAGGAATCTCTGAGCGAAACTTCGAACGGAAGTTCCAACTTGGTGATAACGTAAAAGTGCTGAATGCAGATCTAGAGAATGGTTTGTTACACATTGATTTAGAACGCGTTGTTCCAGAGGCCAAGAAGCCTAGACGGATAGAGATTGGCTCAAACCTAATCGAGAATCAATAGAGGAAAAACAGGTAGCCAAGGTATTCCCTGACCTTGGCTACCCTTTGAGTATTATTGTAAACATGATTGTAAAAATGATAACCATCGCCTTTGCGATGGTTTTTTTATCACTGCAAAAAGAGTTATCGACCCCTTCATAGAGCTTAAAGTGTTTTTGAAACTACCACGCTTATATTCCATACCGACAACGCTAGCAGACTTGCGAAAGTTGCGAGCATACCGCTTACTCGTCCCCAACTTGGCCCTGACTTAGTGATAAGGCCAAAAGCATGGGCAATTCTTCCATATAGAAGAAGCGCACCGCAAATGTGCAGGAAAACATCAGCGAAAGAGGTAAGCTCGCCTATCGCAAGCAATATCAAACATAGTGGAGCATACTCTGCAAAATTGGCATGAGCCCTAATTGCTTTCTGCAAGTCATCTATATTTCCATCACCTAAACTAATTGCATTTCGTCTTCTTGCTTTCACTACTTGAAAAGATAAAAAGAGAAAAAACAAGCCTAATAAACCCGCATACAAACCAGTAATTTGTAAGTTCATAATGTAAAACACTTCCCAATAAATGACAGTTAACCTGAGCGAGAGCCTATACTAATTGGCCAACAAAATGAAATAAAGTAAGGACTTATCATCAATTATTGTGTTAGTTTGATTGAATTGCTACATTAATTATCTGCAAATAAATTGTTTGCGAGTTCAAAGCTCTAGGTTCATTGTAAAAATTAGCACCACATTAAGTGTGCAAGTTTAACTAAGGTATAGGAGAGTAGAATTGAGTCATTTGTTTAGATTGGGCGTCATACTTGTCGTCGTTTGGCTACTACTATCCGGCATGTATGAGCCTTTAATGCTAACTTTTGGAGCCTTCTCTGTCCTTATCTCATTATGGTTAACAAAGCGCATGCTGCGCATTGACCAAGAGCAATACACCTTCTTTGTGACCATCAGCTTAGTCAAGTTTTTATTCAAACTGTTCTACAAGATCATTCTATCTAATATTGATGTCACACTGAGAGTGCTAGGTATTAGGCCAGTTCAATCAACTTTTATTACTATTGATATGCCCTACGACAATGATGTAGCGAAAGTGGTATATGCGAATGCAATAACACTCACACCTGGCTCTGCGAGTATTGCCCTATCTGACCACACTTTGCTTGTGCATACTATCAGCGAGCAAGGCGCTCAAGATTTAGCTGATGGCGATATTTTGAATATCATGCCTGCCCAATATCAAGTTAAAACCGTAGAGAACAATAGTTAATGACCGAATATTATTTAGTAGCAGGATTAGCCATTCTTATCGCTATGGCGCTGGGTGTTTGCAGAGCCTTGCTTGGACCAACCGTCTTCGACCGAATACTTGCCGTCAACTTGTTCGGGACCAAAGCGGTATTGTTAGTTGCCATCTATGCTTTTTTCTCCGGTCGACATGACTTGCTTGATATTTCTCTGTTGTACTCATTGCTGAATTTTGTGGGGGTTATCGCCGCTTTGCGTCTAGTCGAACGCGGAAAGTTTTTTGCCAACAGCAAAGAGGAACTGCAAGACCAGGGCTTGACCAAAGAAGATGTTCCTAAAGTACAGGAGAAACATGATGCTTGAGATAGTTGGCTTTATTCTCATTGGAATAGGTTGTTTTCTTGGCGTAGTCGGCGCATTTGGGCTAATTCGATTACCGGACATGTATGCTCGCTTGCATGCAGTTGGGATCACTGACACCCTTTGTTCTTTCCTCATACTGAGTGGTTTAGCTTGTCACGCAGACTCAGTTAACGTGATTGCGAAGTTAGTTCTCATCTTTTTATTCCTATTATTCACAAGTCCAGTTTCTTCCTATGCCTTAGCAAATAATGCATGGCGTTGGGGCTTAATACATAATCAAAAAATCCATGTGACTCCTGCCCACTCTGATAAGGAGCAAAAATGAGCCTTGTCGTTAATTTAGTCCTTTTAGTTTTTTTGTTGGTCATGGCGCTAGCCGTGCTGAAAACAGGGCACTTGTTCGCTATGGCAATGTTATTTGGCCTGTATAGTTTACTTGTTGCTGGCTTATTCGTTGTGCTTGACGCGCCGGATGTTGCCTTCACTGAAGCTGCCGTGGGAACAGGTATTTCAACCGTGCTGATGCTGGTAACCCTGGCTTCTACAAAAAGTGGACATGAATTAGTGTCTAGGCAGAAATCACGGGCAGCACCCTTAATTATCTGTGTGGTAATGGGTGGCCTATTGATTTACGGAACTCATGACCTTGCTGAACTCGGCGACGGTGCCAGTGCCCCTCACAGAGAAGTCGCTGCAAGATACATCGAAAAAGGACAAGAGGAAACCGGTGTGCCTAACCTGGTTACGGCTGTTTTAGCAAGTTATCGAGGTTTTGATACATTGGGAGAAGTCACCGTTGTATTGACTGCGGGCATAGGTGTATTGATGCTACTAGGTGCCAGAAAAAAAATCCGAGTAAAGGAGGTATCAAATGTCAAATGATCTCATTTTACGCGTCGTCACCAAATGGCTCTCTCCTATTATTATTTTATTCGCATTGTACGTGCAGTTCCATGGCGACTATAGCCCAGGCGGTGGTTTCCAAGCAGGGGTTATCTTTAGCTCGGCGATCCTTTTATATGCATTAACCTATGGTTTGGACGCTGCTTTACAGCTCATCCCTGAATGGGTGTTGCGACTTGGCGCTAGCTTAGGTGTGCTCTTATATGGCGGCGTCGGTGTTGTTTCTATGATATTGGGAGGCAACTTTTTGAACTATAGTGTACTCGCCTCTACTGCAATTGCAGGACAACATATTGGCATCATTATCATTGAGCTCGGAGTAGGTCTAACCGTTGCTTCTGTGATGGTGCTATTGTTCTTTACTTTTGCGCGGAGGGTTGCCCCAGAATGATGGAATACATCCTTGGTCATATCAATTACTGGTTGATAGTGGCCGTTATGATGGTCGGTTTATATACTTTGATGAGCCGTTCTAATTTAATTAAGAAGCTAGCAGGCTTAGCCATCTTTCAAACAGCGGTTATTTTGTTTTACGTGAGTTTAGGAAAGGTAACGGGCGGCACCGTTCCCATAGTTGACGATAAATACACTTTGTACTCAAATCCATTACCTCAGGTATTGATGCTAACGGCAATTGTTGTTGGCGTTGCCACGACTGCCCTGGGGTTCGCATTAGTGATCAGAATTAAAGAAGCTTACAACAGTGTGGAAGAATCAGAAATTAACGAAATGGACGAAAAAGAATAATGGAACAACTCACCATTTTACTGATTGTTATTCCATTGATGGTAGCGCCGATTACTGCGTTGATACCATCGGAGAAAATCACTTGGGCTTTGACCTTAATCGTTTCCTCTATATCGCTCCTCATTTCTCTATATATACTGTATGAAGTCAGTGACGGTCGTCATGTCATATATGAATTAGGAGGTTGGCGTCCACCCTGGGGTATCGAATATAAAATTGACTCATTGAATGCATTCATCGCTGTAATAGTCAGTGGTATTGCCTCATTATCTTGCCTGTTTGCCTATCGCAGTGTTCCCGACGAGATCGACAAGAAAACTATCCCCTTGTTCTATGCGGCATTTCAACTCTGCTTATTGGGTTTATTAGGCATTGCACTGACCGGCGATATCTTTAATCTTTTCGTATTTTTAGAAATATCGTCACTATCTACCTATGCACTTATCAGCATGGGCAAACATAGAAAAGCACTTACTGCTGCGTTTTCTTATCTTATTTTGGGCACTATCGGTGCAACCTTTTTCTTAATTGGTGTCGGTTTCCTTTTTGCTGCCTCAGGAAGTTTAAATACAGCAGATATTGCTAATCGCTTTCCAAGTTTTGCAGACATGCAATTGGTCGAAACCGCACTCATTTTTATGGTAATGGGAATCGCGCTGAAAGCCGCTATCTTCCCTTTACATAGCTGGTTACCGAATGCTTATGGTCAGGCGCCATCAGCAGTTAGCGTATTTTTATCTGCAACCGCTACAAAGGTCAGTATTTACGTTTTATATCGCATTTTGTTCGACCTCTATCCAATCGATTACTGGGTAGATATGTTGTTACCTCAAATCATGCTCTCGCTTGGGTGTGTGGCTGTCATTTACGGGTCATTTAGAGCTTGGCAACAAGTAGAAATGAAGCGCCTACTCGCATTTTCTAGTGTTGCTCAAATAGGCTATATGGTCATTGGATTGGCACTTATCAATCAACTTGGTTTAACAGCCTCAATTTTACACCTGTTTAACCATGCCATTATTAAATCTACCTTGTTCATAGGAGCTGGTATTTTATTGTATCGCGCTAATACGACTGAACTGCGAAGCCTTCGTGGACTCGGCAAAGATATGCCTTGGACATTTGCTGCAATCACCCTAGCAGGTTTAAGTTTAATTGGTGTTCCTGGAACGGTCGGTTTCGTGACGAAATGGTATCTACTCGAAGCTGCGGTCGAAAAAGGCATGTGGATAGTTGTCGGTACGATAGTCATTGGCTCTGTTTTAGCTATCGCCTATGTCTGGAAAATCATTGAAAACTTATATTTTAGAAGTAAGCGCAAATTGCATATTCAAGATGTACCCAGTGGCGATTCTGGTGTCGCTCGCGCGCCAAGAACAATGACTATCGCACTTTGGATTGGTGCGATTATGTGTATCGTTTTCGGACTGAACACCGAGCTATCTTTTGAAGCTGCCTCGTCAGCTGCCAAAGCTTTGTTAGAGCGATAGGAGCAACAATGACGCAAATTGCTATGACTCATTTACTTATCCTATCTATTCTTGTGCCTATTGTTGGCTCATTAATTATCTCTAGGCTAGACAAGCATGTGAATATTCGAGAGGCGGTGACATTAATTACTGCTGTTCTTTTGCTGCTTATCAACATTGATATCTATTTGAGCTTAGAGCTTAATCATACAGAGGATGTCGCTAACTCTCGTTTTACTTTTGCTGAACCCATTGAAGGCTTAGCGGTTGCATTTTCCGCTACGGCTTTTGGTAGTTTATTCGCTATCATCGCAAGTAGCTTATGGGTTGCCACATCTATCTACGCTATCGGATATATGCGAGGCCATCATGAAAAACACCAAACGCGCTTTTATGTTCTTTTTGCAATTGCAATCGCTGGTGTTATGGCTGTCGCCTACTCTGACAATTTATTCACACTCTTTTTATTCTATGAAATCTTAACAGTCTCTACTTATCCATTAGTCACTCACTCAGGTACAAGAGAAGCACGAAAAGGTGGTAGAACTTATATATTGATTCTAATGGGCTCATCAATCTTATTCTTCCTGCCTGCGATGATAATCACTTGGTTCGTGTCTGGCACATTGAGCTTTCAGGAAGGTGGCATACTCGCTAATAATTTGGATGCGATTTGGGCCGCTCCCTTACTGTTATTGTTCTTATTTGGAATCAGCAAAGCAGGCCTCATGCCTTTGCATAAATGGCTACCTTCGGCCATGGTAGCCCCGACTCCAGTGAGTGCGCTGCTGCATGCTGTTGCAGTTGTAAAGGCGGGTGTTTTCTCCGTCATGAAGATTGTAGTGTTTATTTTTGGTACCGATTTCATTAGCGAAACCGGTGCCAATCATTGGCTTATCTGGTTACCTCTCATCACTATTGTACTCGCCTCCTTTATTGCACTTCGTAAAGACAACCTTAAAGAACGTTTGGCATATTCGACAGTTAGCCAACTGAGTTACATTATATTGGGTGCTTTGCTAGCAAATCAGGCTGGTATCCTAGGCGGCTCTATGCATATTGCGATGCATGCATTTGCAAAAATTTCATTATTCTTTGCTGCTGGTGCGATCCTTGTTGCAACCCATAAAAAGTACGTTAGCCAACTATCCGGCTTGGGTAGAACGATGCCATTTACTTTCACCGTGTTTACAATAGGCACCTTGAGCATTATCGGTTTGCCATTCTTTGGAGGGATGTGGAGTAAGTGGTATCTACTCTCCGGCTCTCTGAGCTTTTCCGGGCCTGAATTCACTTATTGGGCGATTCTAACTGGCTTGGCCATTAGCTCAATACTTAACACTTACTACTTGTTAAGCATTCCAATGACTGCGTTCTTTAACAAACCCAGTCAACCTGAGCAAGGCGAAGAAGGGCACGCAGAAGCAACAGGAATTTCTGAAGCACCTGTTGCGTGTTTAATTGGCATGGCTATACCCACGGTAATTACCTTGTATCTTTTCTTTGATCCACAAGTATTTTTCCGATTAGCTTCAACGCTAACAACCTTGTAAGGGCCATAAAAATGAATAAACCAGAACAAAAAGTCGCATTTTTTGATAAGCCCGAAAACGTTAAAATAATATTACGAGTATTCTATGTACTGTGTGTTGTACTCGTTATTGCAGACTTTATCGTGCATCGTCACATTTATGTTTCCTTTGAAGAGATACCTGCATTTTACGCAATATATGGCTTTGTAGCCTGTGTCGTCTTAGTCGTTATCGCCAAAGAAATGCGAAAACTCGTGATGCGTGATGAGAAATACTACGATGCCAGAGAAGATGAAGATGACTCGAGTAAGAAACCAGAGGAGAAGCAGCAATGAGTTATGCTATCCCGGCATTCTTGCCATTTTTCATCGCAGCCCTGTTTGCTGCAATTGCACCTATTCGCTTTCGGTACATTTTGGTTTTAGTCCCATTAATTAACGGCATATTACTGTTTTTAAATGCTGACCAGCTAAGTCCTATCACTGTTCAACTGCACACATTCACCCTGCAGATAATGGACGTTGGCCCCGCGGTCACGGAGCAGGACGCCAAACTAAGCCTCTTGTTTGCTTACTTGTTTCACCTTGCCTGCTTTATTTGCCTCATTTATGCCTTGCATGTAAAAGACAAAGTACAGCTTGTTTCGGGTCTATTGTATGCCGGTAGTGCTATTGGTGCTGTATTTGCTGGAGACTTTATCACCTTATTTATCTTTTGGGAGCTACTTGCACTGACCTCGGCCTTTTTGGTATTCGCTCGACGCACAGAGGCAGCAAAAGCGGCTGGCATTCGGTACTTAATTATACAAGTACTCTCTGGCGTGCTCTTATTAATTGGTGCGATCAGTTACTTCCAGCAAACTGGCTCAACTGATATTGGATACATTGGACTGGGTTCTACAGCCTCATGGTTATTCTTAGTCGCCTTTGGTATCAAAGCCGCTTTCCCATTTATGCACTCTTGGCTAACAGATGCATACCCTGAAGCAACGCCAGTGGGTACGGTATTTTTATCTGCCTTCACAACCAAAGTCGCGATCTATATGCTCGCGCGCACCTTTCCTGGCGAAGATTTGCTAGTGTATATTGGTGCTGCGATGACTTGCTTCCCCATTTTCTACGCTGTTATCGAAAACGATTTACGAAAAGTATTGGCTTACAGCCTAATTAACCAACTTGGTTTTATGGTCTGTGGTATTGGTATCGGTACCGCTTTAGCGCTCAACGGCACTGTAGCTCACGCGTTCAATGACGTGATTTTTAAAGGGCTACTGTTTATGACGATGGGGGCCGTGCTAACGCGTGTCGGTCACGTGAACGGTTCAAACCTTGGTGGCTTATATAAAACAATGCCCAAAACCACGCTGTTTTGTATTATTGGTGCGGCCTCAATTTCTGCCTTTCCGTTATTCAGTGGTTTTGTTAGTAAAAGCATGGTGATGGCTGCGATGATAGAAGCTGGACACGAATACCTTTGGCTTATGCTCTTATTCGCATCTGCAGGTGTGTTCCATCACGCCGGTATAAAGATCCCATTCTTTGCTTTCTTTGCGCACGATTCTGGGCTGCGTCCTAAAGAGGCACCTACGAATATGTTGGTTGCTATGGGTATTGCCTCTGCGCTGTGTATCTTAGTAGGAAGCTACCCTGCTTTGCTATACTCGCTATTGCCATGGGAAAACAATTACGTAGCGTACGACATCACTCATACCCTGACACAGTTACAACTCCTGTTCTTCTCAGCACTCGCATTTGTCTGGCTAAATCAAAAAGGTTTATATCCTCCTGAGTTAAAGTCAGTGAATTTGGACGTAGAGTGGATATTCAGGAAAGCTTTGCCTGGTATTGGAAATGGTATTTACCGCTTGGCCTCTAGTGCTAAGCGTGTTGCCGTCAGTTCGTCCCTTAGCCTGCTTAATGCAATCCCTGTAATGAAAAGAGGCAACGACGCCAACGCAGCAACCATGACATTGCGTATGGCAATTGGATTTGTATTATTAGTTCTTATGGCTTTTGTCACTCAGTTTTTATAAAAGCCAGTCGGATGTAGGCCATTAAAACAGTGAAAGGTTATTTGTCCAAATACTGCTTATTAAACTGATCAACAGAAATGGGTTTACTAAATAGGTAACCTTGGGCTTTTGTGCAGTTGAGAGAGGACAGTGTTCGAGCCTGCTCCTGAGTCTCAATTCCCTCCGCAATCACCGATAAATTGAAATTTTTTGCTAACCCAATTATCGAACGTACGATGGCTAAGTCTTTCTCAAATTCCATCTTATTGACGAAAGCACGGTCTATTTTCAGAATATCAACCGACAATCGACTCAAATAAGACAGTGACGAGAACCCTATACCAAAATCATCAATCGCGATCTTAAAACCCATCGCACGCAGATCTGCTAGTAACACTTTAGTAAATTCAATATTTTCTACAATTGCACTTTCGACTATTTCAATTGTAATTGCACTCGCTATTGTTGGATCTAATTTCACCGCTTGAGCAATGCGATTGAACAGCTTCCGGTTAGATAACTCCATAGCCGACACATTGATTGAGAGAGTCATCTCTGCGCCCTGCTCGCGCCAGTTTTGGATAATTCTAATAGCGTGTTGAAACACCCACTCAGTGACAAATCTGATTGAACCTGTGCTTTCAGCTAATGGGATAAACCTATCTGGCGTAAGAAAACCGCGTTTCGGATGATGCCATCGGACTAATGCTTCAGCACCAACAACTTGATTACTGACAATGTTCACCTGCGGCTGCAGCAACAATTCAAACTGATCCTGGGCTTTAGCCTGTTTAAGTTCAGAACTTATGGTTAGCAAAGCGGCTGCGTCATCGCTGATATCTTGGGAGTAAAATACAACATCATCCATAAGTGATTTTTTAGCTTTATACATTGCAGCATCAGCGCAGCGGAGTAATTCAGAACTGCAGCTAGCATCTTTAGGATACTGGGAAATGCCAATTGATAGCCCAATATTCACTTCTAATTCGTCAGCTATCTGAAAAGGTAACCTCGCAGCATCACAAAGCGACTCTGCCATCACTTGCAATTTTTCTTCATCCTGTCGGCAATTTTCTATCAGTACGACAAACTCGTCGCCCCCCAAACGTGCCAAGGTATTTTCTGAGCCGATAATCTCTTTAAAACGTCGGCTAACAATCATCAAAAGTTCGTCACCTGCTTTGTGCCCTAAGCTATCGTTGATAACTTTAAACCGGTCTAAATCCAAAAACATCAGCGCAAAATTTTTACCGGAATTGTCATCAGCCTGAATCGCGAACTCGAGCTTTTTCGCTAACATAAATCGATTCGGCAAACCAGTTAGACTATCGAAGTGCGCTAAGTTTTCTAGCTGTGTTTCTACTGCTTTTTGTTGAGAGATATCAGAAAATACGGCAACATAATTGATGATTGTTTCTTTGCTGTTTTTTACTGCATTGATAGAGAAAAGCAGGGGGAAATCTTCATACGGTTGACCTGAGAACCAGAGTTCTCCCCGCCAGTTTCCTCGCTTTTTTAATATCGGAAATACCATTTCATAAAAATGTTGAGAGCGGTCAGCGTTCCTAAACATATTAGGTTGTTGCTGCAATATTTCTTGTCTGTGTATTCCTGTAATACGTTCAAATGCTGGATTTATCGAGACAACTTGTAAATCACTATTGGTGATGAACATGCCTTCTTGTGCATAATTGAAGACTTGTTCATATAACTTCCAGTTTTGCTCATGTTGACGCTTTTCGGACAAATCATTCACGATCAAACTGGTACTCATTTCTCCGGCTAATTCAATGGGTGTGCTAAAGATTTCAACATCTCTTACAGTCCCATCAACTGTTAAATGAACATCGTTGTAAATAGAGGCAGACTCAATCGTATTTTCCTTTGTGGAGCTTCCAACAAAGTGACGAAGATCCCCAAGTGAGCGGGACAACAAAGCGCTTTTGTCGAAGCCGTAGAAATCCTTAGCAGCCTTATTCGCATCGATAACTTTCCCTGCCTCATCAACCATTAGCATTACAGCATTATTTAAATTAAAAAACTGTCTAAACTTGCGTTCAGAAGCTTGTAAAGATTGACGTGATTCAGCGGCTAGCTTTTCATTGCGCAGCATCAATAACATGTTGTAGTAAATAAATAACCAAATAACCAGCGCTGAAATAAAATAGCTCGGATGAAACCTTAGCTGCTCCCAGCCCTCTTTTGGATTGGCAGAAACTATCCAATTGCCATAAGGGAGATGGATGTCTGTAGTGACTTTCGAATCATCAAAAAGCGTTTTACTGCCAAAAAAGACTTCGCCGTCAATGCCCAGTGCATGTCTGCCCTTAATACCAATATGCAGATCAGGATGAGTATTTAATTCCAACTGAGCAATAAAGTCGTCATAGTCGATAACAACTGAAATTATGCCCCAGTTCTTTTCATCTATCGATATAGGCAATCTGACAATAAGCGCTTGCCCACCTTGTACCAACTCGACAGGTCCAGAAACTACGGCTTTTTGAATTTCCAGAGCAAGCTCAATTGAGGGTAATTGATCTTCTAGCTCGCGGTAATCCATACCAAACACTTTTTCATTGCCCTCAAAAGGGTACAAATGAGTCACGATATATGCGTTTGATGCAGCGAGAACACGAATATTACTTTCAGAAGTCAGCAGTTTTTGGGCATACAGAGAAAACTCATCCTGACTGAGATCTGGATTAATGCTGACGTAAGTAGCCAACCCTTTCACTAATTCAATATTATTTTGTAGACGCGCTTCTATATCACTTTTAATCACAGCAAGTTGCTGCGCTACGGCAAGCTTTTGATTGGATAAGGCTGTTCGATATTCAGCATATTCAACGTATAAATAGACAAGAGCAACCGCAATGATTGCCGCAATACGAACCAAAATACTAGAAAATTTTAAATCGCGCACCTAAGTCACTTACCTCGTGATTGATGAATAATAACGCGATCCCTGCGGTTAAACTGTTTATTGTTCTTCTTTAACTGTCAGAGTATACCATCGACGATTAAATTAGTACTGTTGCCTAGCTCATTGAGTATATGGTTAATGAACAGACCTCCTAGCCCTACACTAGCGAACTTTTATAGTGCTATATACAAGTTCTAGGTAGTTCGACTAAAACGCCTAATACTCGCGCAAGAAAACCCTGTATCCCCAGGGTGGCAAGCTTAGCTCGGTATCACCGAAAAAGTCATATTCTTGCTGATCATTTTTAAGAGCATCAGAATACTGATCAGTAAATAAGGTGTCTCTGAAAGTCACGTTTTGCACTTTTGGACTGAAATTAAAGACCATAAACCATTTACTCTCTTTGTCCTGTCGCACAAAGCTAAAAATGGCTTTTTGATTAGAATTAGGTACTTGTTGCATCAAGGCACCATGTTGGGCATTCCAAAGCGCTGTATAACAGTTTCGTAAACTTAACAGTTGTGTATATAGGTCCCCAATTTCATGATGCTGCCAATCAATGCTGTCTTTTTCAAAAAAAGCTAAACGTTTCGACTCACCGGCCTCTTGTCCGTTATGAATCAATGGCATCCCCTCGCCTAGACAGGATAAGACAATACATGCCTTTTGCGCATCACCAAATTTTTCATCCGGCGTCCCTTCCCATGCATTTTCGTCATGGTTACTCACAAATGTCATTCTCATCGCTTCTCTTGGCCAAGAACGCTCATTCCAAGAGTAATATTTACGTAACTTGTCTAAAGGGGCTTTTTGTTGACAAATATCATGCAGCACCTCATTCCAAGACCAAGCATAGGTCATATCAAAAGCATATTCATGAAGGTCTCGATTTTCCCACTCAGCCAACATAAACACAGACTTAATTCTATCTAGATGTTCCCTCGCTTGGCGCCAAAAACCGTTGGGTACGTACCCCGCAACATCACAACGAAAACCATCTATATCAAACTCTTTAATCCAATATGCCATAGCTTCAATCATATACTCGCGCAAACCAGCCTGATCATAATCAAATTCGATGATGTCATCCCAATCCCACCATGGTGAAGGCCGGAAGTCACCTTTGTAGTCTCGCGCATACCATTCAGGGTGTTCTTGAACTAAGTGGTTGTCCCAAGCACTATGATTGGGAACCCAATCTAAGATAACTTTGAGATCGAGTTTGTGGGCCTCATTGATAAGCTCTTTGAGAGATTCAGCATTACCAAATTCAGCGTTGATCGAACGAAAGTCTTTCACCGCGTATGGACTCCCTAAACTTCCTTTTCTATTTTGCTCTCCAATCTCATGAATTGGCATTAGCCACACAATTGTAACACCCAAGTCTTTAATGCGAGGTAATGCTTTAGTGACTTCAGAAAAAGTACCTTGCTCACTAAACTGTCGAGTATTAACTTGATAAATGCTAGCGTGACAGGTCCAGAGCGGTGAGCTATGTTTTACATAAGGAATAATTGGCAAGTTCAAAGGGAAACCTAGTTCAATCAGTAAAGGGATTTACATGTAATCATATTCTTAAATTGTCGGCAAATCGCAGAATTTTTGAAGTAAAACGCGAACTAATTCATCAAGCGTGGTCTATAATGTAAGACAGACCGAATTTCAGGACAAATAGGACTCATGACACAGACACTTTCCCACAAACAACTATATTTCTTTTTTTGGGGTCTTCTTGCTTCCATTATCCTAGGTTTAGGGGCGTGCTCCAATCGATATGTCTATGAGTCAGTTCGCCAAGCCCAAATACAAGAATGCGAGCGAAGTGCAGAAGGACAAGCAAGACAAGATTGTTTGCGCGGTTATCAAATGACTTTTGAAGAGTATGAACAAGAACGTAAAGAGGCTCTTGGTAAGAAAGAGAAAGAAGAGCCTAAACTTATCCTGCCCACGGAAAAGAAAAACGATACCTAAGCCACAAGTAAGGCGCAAGATTGATCATGTAAATAAGCCGGCTATTCCCATGATCAAAACCCAAGTTGCAAAAAATACTTTTAATTTAACAACGGGGAAATACAAAACAACTCGCTTGGCAATAATCCCACCAACAATGGCGCCAGCTCCAGCAAATAATAACACTTCCCAGTAAATAGCATGAGATACCGTTAAATGGTAATAAATCGCTGACCATACGGAAAATGCGCTCAAGATAACTGCCAAAGCTATTGAACAGGCAATATTGAATCCTCTCAGAATCAAATAGACAGCCACAAGTTCGCCAACGCCAACTGATAACCACGCAGTAATAATTCCCCCAAAAAATGCAAGCGCTGACAATATAACAAAGTCAGTTTTCACAAATGATAAGGTCACTTTTGTTCTACTCAGCAATGGAATTGAAGCATAAATTGCTATCGCTAGTAGTATTGAGAAAATGCCAAAACCAAGATGCAAAGAAGTTTGTGCTTGTTCTGTATAGCTACCAAGCAGGAACTGCGCAACAAGGATACCGAAAATAGAGCAAGGGACAGTGATAGCCAAACCGCGATTTAAAAACTGCCACTGTGAATGCTCCTTGCCGTTTTCAGTTTTTAATTGCAGTCGGTATTTATGCCAAGTGATAGCACCTGCGGTCATACCACAACACTGAATAGCAAAACTGGTTGCAATAATGGCACTATTATCTATTTTCAATTGATTAAAGAACGGCACAAATACGACACCGCCACCGGCGCCGGTAGAATTAGCAAAAATAGCGCCTGTGATCCCGATAAACAAGAACGCAAAATAGTCAGAAATGATCTGAAAACTGTCGGGCACGCTAAAAACTAGGGTCAACCATGTAATTAACAGAATAATTCGGAAAGGGTGACTTTTAACAGCACCTCTAGTTATATTGTACAAACGACACTCGCGTTCTAAAAATTGATGACGAACTTTGCCAGATCTCGAGAGGAAATTCAGCTACCTTTTTTTAAATTTTAAGATTTAATATGGTTAAACTCGAAAAGCGCTCTACCCAATCGATTCTCACGCTATCGCCCAATCGTTCTCTTACGTGGGCCGAAGCAAAATGGATTATGGCGATTATGGTCGCCGTAGTGATGATCATTGCCATTGCTTGGACTTTTGTGGGAGCTTGGATAGTACTACCTTTCGCTGGCGTCGAAGTTGGCCTATTTGTATTGCTCATGTACAAAGTTACTCGTTCCACTTATCTAAAACAAATTGTTACTTTTAATGACGAGCAAATAAGAGTGGAAATGGGCATTAATCGAAGATTGAGCAGTCAAACTATCCCTCGTTTGGGAACAGACATATTCTACAGTGAAACAGAACGCAATTGGACAACACCCAAAATAACGCTTCACAACGGCTCAAAGCGTTTACAAATCGGTGAATTTCTAAACTCAGAAGATATGGCTTTGCTTCGAGAAAACTTGGAAGAATTGGGTTTTCCAATATGCCGTGAGCACTGGTGGAAGTAAGTAATCCTCTGTCTTTCTCGATATTCGATACCTCCATCAAAGTACTATTGTGATCCTTCGCATCTTAAACGCGTTTAAATTTTGTATAAGTGAGAGCGCATTTACGTAGTTTGACTATCATAAATAAAGCGAGGCTAGTTCGTATGAATTTATATATAGAGTCGATAGAAGGTGGCACATATATCGCGGCCGTTGGTGAAAGCGGTGCTGACACCTATTTGAGAGACAAGCACAGCGATTCATTATCATTTCAGTGTATTAATTCAATCAAATTACAGGTTGAGAACATGCATTTTGATAAAATTTGGTTAAAGCAAAACACGCCATATGAAGAAATGTGTGGTTTAAAAAGTAGCGATGAATCATTGGTGATTGAACTTGATTGGCGTTAGCTACACGGCGTAGGCAATAAACATAAAATTTATACTGGTCTGACAAGAATTAGCTGTTAATATCTTATTAACAAAATCTTAGGACAAGCTATAATTTTCTTATGACTGAATTCGATATCATTATTGTTGGCGCAGGTTCCGCAGGGTCAGTGCTTGCCAACCGCCTCTCTTCAGACCCAAGGCTATCAGTTTGCTTACTTGAAGCTGGCGGGAAAGATACTAATCCCGCAATTCATGTCCCTTTCGGCTTGGCATTCTTGTCAGATATGAAGTCGATCAATTGGGCTTACGATACCAATGAAGAGCCCGGACTAAATAATAGAAAGTTATTCTGGCCAAGAGGTAAAACTTTAGGTGGTTCTAGTTCAATCAATGCGATGTGTTACATACGCGGGGCCGCCGAAAATTATAACGACTGGGCCGAGTTAGGTTTATCGGAATGGTCATGGGATAAAGTGCTGCCTTTCTTTCTAAAAAGTGAAGACAATACAAGAGAAGCTTCAGAATACCACTCTATTGGTGGTTGCTTGGGTGTTTCAGACCTCAAACACATCAATCCCCTCACCTTTGACTTCATTCGCGCTTCGGTCAGCAATGGCTTGCAGGAAAAGGAAGATTTCAACGATGACAGCCAAGAAGGCGTGGGTGTTTATCAAGTTACTCAACGGTTCGGTCGTCGTTGCAGCACGGCAAAAGGCTTTTTGTCTGACGAAATACAGGCTAGGCCAAACTTGCACATAATGACCGGAGTTGAAGTTGAAAAAGTGGATGTACGTGACGGTGTAGCAACGGGCCTGAGAATCGTTGCCAACGAGACCACTCAGCATCTTTTCGCTAAAAAACAAATCATTCTTTGTGCTGGTGCAATAGGCTCTCCCCAAATACTAATGCAGTCGGGCATTGGTGATGCTGCACATTTGAAAGAACTGAATATCGAAGTAGTGAAAGACTTGCCTGGCGTTGGTCAGAACTTGCAAGACCATTTAGATGGCACAATTCTATTTCGAACAGACAATCGACGTTCTTATGGATTATCAGTGCCAGCCTTATTAAAGAACGCTTATGAACCCGTAAATTATTGGTTAAATAAAGAGGGCATGTTTACTTCAAATATTGCGGAAGGTGCGGCCTTTTTTAAATCGTCACCAGACTTAGCCTTACCAGATGTGCAGCTACATTTTCTGCCAGCACTATTAGTCGACCACGGACGCACCAAGCCTTGGGGCCATGGTTTCACAATTCATTTTTGTAATTTATACCCCAAGAGCCGAGGGGAGATAAAGCTCAAAAGAACATATGGAAAGCTTGAGCCAGACATACGGCCAAATTATTTATCGTGCGAAGAAGATATTGAGCCTTTGGTCGCCGGATTTAAATGGTGTAGAAAAATCAGTAATACCTCGCCGTTGGGAGACTCAGCATCAGAGTGGATACCAGGAACCGAGGTTCAATCCGATGAAGAAATTAAAGATTACCTTCACAAACATGCAGAAACGGTTTATCACCCAGTAGGGACATGCAAAATGGGTGTTGAAGATGATCCTATGGCCGTAGTGAGTGAGCGGCTCAAAGTGAATGGCATAAACAAACTGATGGTTGTAGATGCCTCAGTAATGCCGAACATCATTGGCGGCAACACCAACGCTCCAACGATTATGATCGCTGAGAAGGCCGCTGAGTGGATTTTAAGTGAGCTTTAGCTCTTCGGCATGACACCTTGAACGGGCCTAAGAAGATTGCTAACGGAGTTACACAAAAAAAGCCGAGAAAGATTCAAAATCTACGCTCGGCTTATACATAATATATTCGTATCTAGCTGACTATTTGCTCTAACTCTGCACTCACGACGTCAACTGATTTAGTACCATCCAATTTGTGATATTCACACAAACCTTCAGTAGCAGCTGTTTGATAATAGTTCACCAAAGGCTTTGTTTGGTCGTGATATATTGCAAGGCGGTCGCGAACAGTTGCCTCTTTATCATCATCACGAACAATGAGGTCTTCACCTGTATCGTCGTCTTTCCCTTCATTCTTTGGTGGGTTATACACAACATGGTAAACCCTGCCAGATGCAGGATGAACACGACGCCCGCCCATGCGGTCAACGATTACGTCATCTGGAACATCAAATTCGATACAGTGATCTACTTTCACGCCAGCTTCTTTCATTGCATCCGCTTGTGGGATAGTTCGAGGAAACCCATCTAATAAGAAACCATTTGCACAGTCTTCTTGAGCTATACGCTCTTTAACCAAGCCAATGATAATGTCGTCAGATACTAGCTTACCTGCGTCCATCACCTGTTTGGCGGCCAAACCCATTTCAGTGCCTGCTTTAATTGCTGCACGCAACATGTCACCAGTAGAAATTTGGGGAATACCAAACTTCTTCATTAAGAATTGAGCTTGCGTTCCCTTACCCGCACCCGGTGCGCCAAGAAGTATGATGCGCATTAAGCGTCCTCCCAGAAAGTGTTTAAATTTTTGACCTGCAAACTGTACAACTTAGACTGCTAGTTCACAAGTCAAATTAGACCGAAAAATAACAACTTAAGACTAATAGCGAATATTTTGACCTAGCCCAAGCTCAAAACACAAAAAAGCGAGCACAATGGCTCGCTTTTTTATGGTCTTACCAATCTACTTTGCTAAGCTCGTTAGCAACTTGTTCAGGTTCTGAACAAACGCAGATGGATCTTTTAAGCTACCTTGTTCAGACAACGCAGCTTGGTCAAAGAGTACTTCCGACCACTGTTTAAACTGGTCTTCGTCTTGTACCTCAGACATCAACTTAACTAAGTGATGCTCTGGGTTTAACTCGAAGTGATACTTAGGCTCTGGCACTGGTTGTCCAGCAGAAGCCATCAGTTTAGCCATTTGGGTAGTCATACCATTTTCGTCAGCAACGATACACGCGGGAGAGTCTGTGAGGCGATGTGTGAATTTCACTTCTTCCACCTTTTCGCCTAAAGCTGTTTTCACTCGCTCTAGAATTCCTTCAACTTCCTTCTCGGCAGTTTCTTTTGCTTTTTTAGACTCTTCATCGTCTAGGTCGCTGAGATCAAGGTCTGCGCGAGCAATAGATTGGAATTGCTTTTCGTTAAATTCGGTAAGATGTGACATCAGCCATTCGTCGATGCGCTCACCCATTAGCAACACTTCAATCCCTTTCTTGCGGAAGATTTCCAAATGAGGGCTAGTTTTCGCAGCCTGATAACTGTCTGCGGTCACATAATAAATCTTGTCTTGGCCTTCATTCATGCGAGAAATATAATCTTCTAAAGAGACACTTTGTGCACCGCTCTCATCATGCGTTGAAGAAAAACGTAATAGACCAGCGACTTTTTCTTTATTAGCAAAGTCTTCCGCTGGGCCTTCTTTAATCACGTTACCAAACTCACTCCAGAATGCTTGGTATTTATCGGCATCTTTCTTCGCCATTTTTTCAAGCATTTGAAGAACACGTTTAGTGCAGCCTTGACGAATAGCTTGTGTAATCTTATTGTCCTGTAGAATTTCACGAGACACATTCAATGGTAAATCGTTAGAATCAAGTAGACCTTTCACAAAGCGCAAGTAGGTTGGCATGAACTGCTCAGCATCATCCATAATAAATACACGCTGTACGTACAACTTCAGACCGTGAGTCTGGTCACGGTTCCACATATCGAATGGTGCTTTCGCTGGAATATACAATAGGCTAGTGTATTCTGTTTTACCTTCAACACGGTTGTGTGACCACGTTAGTGGATCAGCGAAGTCATGAGAGACATGCTTGTAGAACTCATTATATTCTTCATCACTAATGTCTGATTTTTCACGAGTCCATAAGGCTGTTGCTTTATTTACCGCTTCCCACTCTGCAGGAATGGCAGGTGTTTTTTCGCCGTCTGGGCCTTCACTCTCAGGCACTTCGTCTTTAAACATTTTAACAGGAATGCTGATATGGTCTGAGTATTTAGTAATGATTGAACGTACTTTCCAATCGTCTAAAAACTCTTTCTCATCATCACGTAAATGAAGAGTGATTTCTGTACCACGATCAGCTTTATCGATCGTTGCAACATTAAATTCGCCTTCACCCGCTGATTCCCAGCGAACACCTTCAGATTTATCGGCACCGGCAGCACGACTCTTTACAACAACTTTGTCAGCTACGATAAAGGCTGAGTAGAAACCTACACCGAATTGCCCGATTAGTTGAGAATCCTTCGTTTGGTCACCAGAAAGCTTACTAAAGAAGTCGGCAGTGCCTGATTTTGCAATCGTTCCTAAGTTGGCGATGGCGTCTTCTTTTGACATCCCGATACCGTTGTCGGAGATAGTTAATGTGCCAGCATCTTTATTCACACTAATTTTAACGTGTAAGTCGCTGTCCTTTTCAAACAAACTATCGTCAGACAAACCTTTGAAGCGAAGCTTGTCAGCCGCATCTGCAGCGTTTGACACAAGTTCACGAAGGAAAATTTCTTTGTTTGAATACAATGAGTGGATCATAAGTTGAAGCAATTGTTTTACTTCGGTTTGAAATCCATGGGTTTCTTGTTGGACTGTCTCAGCCATTGCCAAGTATCTCCTACTTCATCTGATTGTTTAAATTAGCAAGGTCTGGCTAAATGCTGCTACATCAGTTTAATGCTACTGATTCACCGCTGCCAGATATGCCGTTGGATGAGGGATGATGTAAGGTCGTTGTGTTTTTTTTCAAGAGCGCTTAGCAAATATCTTTTCATTTACTAGCGTCATTGCGAATGGGTAATGATTACTGCTTATCGGAAGCGCTGTACGAGAACATGATTATTCTGACTTAGAACTGTCTGCGCCCGGTAAATGCATGAGTAAGTGTATTGCCATCGATATATTCTAGCTCGCCACCTACAGGCACACCATGTGCGATTCGAGTGGCTTTGATATCCTTTTCCTTGCACATCTGGCCGATGTAATGCGCAGTCGCTTCTCCCTCTACCGTAGGATTAGTCGCAAGAATAACTTCAGAAACAGACTCCGCGATTAGCAATTCAGCAAGTTCGTTTAAGCCTATCTCGGCGGGACCAATACCATCAATGGGCGAAAGGTGCCCCATGAGTACGAAATATTTACCTTTGTACTCAGATGTTTGTTCGATCGCCAACACATCTTGTGGTGATTCAACAATACACAGCTGGCCCGACTCGCTACGCATTGGGTTTTCACATATTTTGCAAAGTCGAGACTCAGTAAAGGTACGGCATTGCTCGCAATGGCTCACGTGCTCCATTGCGTCATGAAGGACCTTACTTAAATGCAAAGCCCCTTCTCTATTTCTCTCAAGTAAACTAAATGCCATACGCTGTGCGCTCTTTGCTCCTACACCTGGTAGAATTTTGAACGCCGAAACTAGTTCGTTAATTAGTGGGCTAAATGACATTTTTTGAGAAGCTCCTAGAACGGCATCTTAAAGCCGGGTGGTAAGTTCATCCCGCCGGTCACAGAAGCCATTTTCTCTTGGCTAGTCTCGGCAACACGTCTAACAGCATCGTTTAGTGCCGCCGCTACCAAGTCTTCGATCATATCCTTTTCGTCTTCCATCAATGATTCATCGATATCTACGCGACGCACATTATGGTTGCAGGTCATGGTTACCTTTACCAAACCAGCGCCAGCTTCTCCAACAACCTCTAATGTGGCGAGTTCGTCTTGCGCTTTCTTCATTTTTTCTTGCATTTGCTGGGCTTGCTTCATCATATTGCCCATGCCACCTTTAAACATAACCTTTCTCCAACTATTACAAATATTTTGCGACTACGAAGATATATAGGCAGTCATAAGAATATCAAACTTAATTTCGTTTTTTATTATCTTGGTTTTATAGAGTCTTCGACTATCTGACCTTCGAAAGCCTTAATCAGTTCCTGAATAGAGTCATTAGTTTCAACGACATTATGCGCATGATTGTGTCTCACTAAGGAAATCTGTTGTTGGATCTGAAACGGTGTCTCAGATACTTCCCCATACTCTACAACGAACTCGATTGGTTTCTTATAGAATGTGCTCAAAGCCTCTGTAATCGTAGTGCGATGTTGCTCTTCATCCAAATGTTTATTTCTTTCAGCAATGCGAATAACAAATTTATCACCATGCTCAATCAAATTTGATTGCAACAGCAACTGCTTGTTGAGACCGCCAACACCAAGTTCTTCAATGAAGTCACTCCACTTATTTATCTGCTTCGCTTGTAGGAGCTTATTGCCATCTTCTAAATAAGGAGCCACCTTCGGGTGCGTCACCTCAACTTTACTTAAATCTAAAAATTCATCCTGAAACATTGCAGCAATTTCCATTGCTGGATCTAAAGCCTTAGTTTCAGGGAACACATTTTGCTCAGAAGTGGTATCGGATTGAACGTCTTTATGTGTTTGAACTTCTGTATCTTGTGGGGACTCTGCCTGTACATCTATGTTGGAATCGATAAGAGTAGAAGCACCTTCTGAAGACAATTCCTCATCATTACTGAAAGGCATATCTTCATCGTATGATGATAAATCTATTTCATCTTCTGTATCGACTTCTTCAGTCCTTATCACTTCTTCTTTATCTTGAGTAAGCTCTTGCGTTTCCCAAGGCGGGGTTTCCGAACTCTTATCTTCTTGAAGTCTTGGTTCAGCTACTTCTAATGACTTATCTTCAACTGCAGCTTCGGGCTCTAATGGGTTTCTGTAGGGTTTTTCCTCTTGCGATTGCTCCGCGCTTTGCTTATTTTGAGTAGGTAAATCTGCATCGCCGTTAAACACCGTGTTTTCTTGATTCATCAAACGATCGAACAAGGAGGATGTGGTTGCCTCGCCTCTTTCCTCTTTAACGTCCTCATCTTCAGGCTCTTCATTATCGAGTTGATCAGCCAGTGCTAGTAAATCAGAGGTTGTACTTAGCTGATCAGCACCACTATCTGTTGAGATAGAATCTTGTGAGATGAGTTGTTGTGCAGCATCTCGCTGCAATTTTGCATCCGAAGCCAGCTCGTCATATTCAGAAAACATAGACGACTCTGCTTCATCATCCATAAACGACATATTCATCATGTCATGCTGATAATTGTCGTCAGTAGCGTCTGCATGCTGAGAGTGAGTATGTTCGATTGAATCAGGCTGCATTGCGGCTTCTGATTGTTTTGGTTGCTGCGTCGTTTTATCGAGCTCAGGCTCGTGAGACACATCGGTTTTATTCTTGCTATCGCCAGTAGCAAGGCCTTCATCTTGAGCAATGTCTTTAGCGATAACAAGGGGGTCGTTTGGTGGTGACTGCACGACTACTGGCGATGATTCAACTGAATTGACGGGCTGAACCAGTGCGGGAGTTTCATCTAATTTAGCTGGCTCAGCTAACTGAGGTGACTCAGATGCGTCGTCAGATTCATCTGCTTTGCTATCTGATTCATTCCTTGGCTTTGCATCACTACTTAATTCAAGTGTTTTTTTTTCAGCCTGTGCTTGTGCGTGACCGGCTTCTAAGTCGAGTTCAACCTTACTCGCCGGACTGAAGGCTAACATTCTTAGCACTGTCATTTGGAGACCAGAAAATGGATCTGGAGCAAATGGCAGATCTTTTTTACCTTGCAGCACAATCTGATATAGCAATTGTATATGTTCAGCAGTTACCGATTTTGATAGTTGATAAACAGCTCTTGCACTCAGTGTTTCAATCTTGCAAATATCAGGCACAATCTGCGTCAACGAAACTTGATGCAACAAACTCAGAAGCTCAGCCAACACTTGGCTGTAATCAGGTGCATGTACACATATATCATCTAACTCATGCATGGCCTGTGTGCTGTTTTTTTCAATCACCGCTTTCACAAGACGCATTACTTGGTTTTTATCCAAGAGACCTAGCATTTCAGTCACTGTCGCCAATGTGACTTGGTTGTTTCCTTGAGCAATGGCTTGGTCGGTAAGACTCAAAGCATCCCTCATACTACCTTGTGCGGCACGTGCTAAATGTCCAAGAGCTGACGCCTCGGATGGTATGCTTTCTTGCTTCAGGATGTGCTCAAGCTGCGTTTGAATTTGCTCACGTGATAGGGCTTTCAAGCTGAATTGGAGACAACGCGACAGGATAGTTACTGGTAATTTCTGTGGATCAGTCGTTGCTAATAGAAACTTAACGTGCGGAGGCGGCTCTTCCAAAGTCTTGAGCAAAGCGTTAAAACTGTGCTTAGAAAGCATGTGAACTTCATCGATAAGGTACACTTTAAAGCGACCACGTGTAGGCTTGTATTGAACATTGTCCAGTAACTCGCGAGTATCTTCCACCTTCGTTCGTGATGCAGCATCTATTTCTAATAAGTCTACGAAACGACCTTCGTCGATGTCAGTACAAGCATTACAAGTACCACAAGGTGTTGCACTTTGACCTGTTTCACAATTCAGGCTCTTGGAAAAGATACGAGCAATCGTTGTTTTGCCCACACCGCGCGTCCCTGTAAATAGGTAAGCGTGATGCAGTTTGTCATTATCAAGCGCGTTAGATATAGCACTAACTACGTGCTCTTGCCCAACCAGCTCAGCGAACTTCTGAGGACGCCATTTCCTTGCTAATACTTGATAACTCATGCTTGTTAGTTACTCGCCTTCGTATTCCACTAAACTGAATGGTTGAACGCCATGATCGATTAATTTAGTTTCACCGCCAATATCAGGAAGTGAAATCACAAATCCAGCATGTTCCGTAATACCGCCTAAACGTCTAATCAAATTAGCGGTAGCCACCATGGTTCCGCCTGTTGCGAGCAAATCATCAATCATTAAGACTCTATCGCCTGGCTTTATTGCGTCTTTATGCATCTCTAATATGTCTGTGCCGTACTCTAACTCGTACGCCTCAGAGATAACTTCTCGTGGTAACTTTCCCGGTTTTCTAACAGGAACAAAGCCAATTCCCATTTCAAGGGCAAGCGGCGCACCAAATAAGAAGCCTCTCGCTTCGGTACCCACTACTTTATCGAAGGTTTGACCGGCAAACTGCGCTTTTAATAAATCTATACATGCAGTAAATGCTTCATGATCTTGAAGTACACTCATTACATCGCGAAACATGATACCCGGTTTTGGATGGTCTGGAATCGTTGTAATTGCAGACCTAATTAATTCTTTTGTCACGTATTTACCTAATTCGGATAATTGCTAGAAGAAAAACACATACCATCCAGCAATGATATGCATGAGCGGAAACGCTACTAAGGCAGCTAGGATACCAAGAAAGTACCAGCCATTAAAAACTTCTTTGAACTCAGTGTTATCACCCATGAGAATTACCTTGTTTGTTGACAGTAATTTAAGAGCGGTGAATATTACTTGATCGAGGTCAAAAAAAACAGGTTTTCATGCTTATCTGACTAGAAGTTTTTCTTCTATGCTTAACGACTCTCTTCCTTTAAAACTGAAAGGTTAGACATTGTTTAGAAGGCATTTAAATATGGGCTGCTTGATAGCCAATACGAAAGCCCCCCCAATGCTTCCCGTTAACGTAAATAGGTGCTGAAAGATCGTGCATTACTTCACCAGTATCGCGTTTATAGGTCTGCAAAAGGAATAGTTCAGTATTGCTACCACATCGAGAACCAGTGTAATCGTCAAAGATTCGTTTCGTTCTGTTAGCAACAAAATCAGTATCATAATCACCAGTAAGGGGTTTTGAGAAGCATTTATTGTGGGTGGGAAAATAGCCATTCCGGTCTACAGCACCGGCGTAAATAATGAAATCATTTTGCTGCAACAGAGGCTCTTGAATATCAGGTAAGACTTTATCTGTAAATTTATCAAATTGTGTCGCATGTTTTACCGGGTTTGTATTTGGAATAACCTGGTAGTTCTCATCGAATAGGGCGTGTTCATTAATTTCACCTTTTTCAATAGCATGCTCAAACAGCGAACCAATTCTAGACGCCGCATTTATCGCAATATTTTGTACTGTAGAGTTCCTATCTTTTATCTCGAACACGTGTAAGGTTCTAAATATACTTTCTGTATGATAGCTCAAGCCCAGCACTCTTTCGGATACGTCGGTGAGTTCATGTTTTAACGAATCAGTTGATACAAATAGATTTTCTGCATTTTTTGAAATCCCACTATTGAGTGACTTCATTTCGGTCACACAGACGGATAATTCATCCATGGATTCTTTTGCAGTCAACAAACTTGCACTAGATTGCTCAACTTTTTCAGAGGCCTCTGCGACTAGATTAGACATTGTTTCGCCAGCTTCAGAAACGGTAGATATAGCTTGTACTGATGCATTGCTTCCCTTTGTAATTTCTTCTAACACCGATTCTATGCCCTGTGTTGCTTCTGTAGTTCGCTTAGCTAAGTTTCGTACTTCGTCAGCTACAACTGCGAAACCTCGTCCTTGTTCACCCGCTCTCGCAGCCTCTATAGCAGCATTTAGGGCTAACATGTTCGTTTGGTCGGCTAGTTGATTAATAGTTTCAACAATATTCGCAATGTCGCTTGCGTTGTCCCGAAGACTCAACAACAAAGCATTTGTGTTTTCTATCTGCAGTTTGAGATTGCCCTGTTGTGTTGAAACTTGTTGCAAAAGATTCACTGATGCATCGGAAAAAACAGATGACTCAGATATTTGGCATGAAGCTGTTTCGCTGAATCCAATGATTGTTTGGTTAGATTGCTCTATACCTTGCACTCGTTCAGCTATCTCCTTAGTACTATCTACTTGAACTTCAAATAGCGATGCCAATTTGTCTACAAAGTGAGAGACATTCGCACTCTCAATTGCAATTTCACTGCTTTGCTTAGCAATGATCTTAGCTGACTCTTGAAGCGCTTCATTTCCTTGATGAGGCTCTTCCGCAATTTTATTTTGCCCTGGTGCTAAGCTAGAGATTGCAGTCGTAGTTATCAAAAAAACAGCAGTGACCACTATAGTCTTCACTAGTAGGAGATCTATTATTGAGTCAATCAGATAAAAAATTACAGCAAAGATAAGTGCAGCTATGAGGATAGATAGTTTTTGTGTTGTCACTAGTTTAGCCCTTGATTATTGTTAGCTAGTGACCTCCGTTGTATTACTAGCAAAAAAAATAGCCGATATATCAGTATCGACTATTCTTAAAAATATTTGAATTAGACTATAGAAGTATAAATGAGGAATGTAAGAAGCCTCATCCTTGAGGCAAAGAAGGTAGAGCCTGCCTAGTTATTTATCAAGATTAGCAGTAGTAAACTCGCTAGGACTAATAAAACCATCACCATCCAAATCAAGAGAATCAAATAATTCGTTTAATACTTGATGTGCCTCTGCTTCCGCTTTAGAGATCATACCATCAGTATTTGTATCCAGTTTTTTGAAAAGATCTTCTGATGAAAACGCTGATGTAGAAGTTAGCGCTAGTGTAAATGCGAAAGCGCTTAGTGATAATAATATGTTCCGTTTTGTATTTAACATGGTAAATCTCCTATGATAATTTTGATTAGTGAGAATTGTTTGCCTCACAACTAGGCTATACCACATTCCATGCCAACATATTTAATACAAGTTAATTCAACCACTTAACTCATTAATTGATATTCTAAGCCACAAAATCCTCAATAGCTTGTGTCTTATTCACTACACCTCAACGTTCATTCATCGAAATTTATGGTTATCTAATTGTTTTTAAACACTTTAATAGGTGTATCGAATTTACTACAAAGCAAAAAAGGGGGTCAGAGTGAATTAAAAAAAGGGTCAGAGTGAATTCTTTATCATTCAGCTTTGACCTGGCCCTTAACAATGTAAACACGCTTGTCGGCGTCCTGCCCGCTCCCAAACGGCATCCTTGCCGTTTGAAGGTTTACATTGTCAAGGACCAGAACAAACCGTGATAAACAATTA